>NZ_LMEH01000002.1:363595-727191 GCF_001425325.1 Leifsonia sp. Root1293
GCGCCCTCGACCCGACGGCGAGTACACCTGCACATCGGTGACGCCGCGCTCTCGCAGGTTCGCGAGGGAGGCGCCGGCGTAGCGACCCGTTCCGATGAGGAGCACTCGCTGGGTCGACCAGTCGGGGATGCGGCTCTCGGCGAGGTCGAGGGCGAGGCGAACGAGGGAGCGGCCGGCCGATCCGATGCCGGTGCGGTTCTTGATGCCCCGCGATGTCTGCGATGCGCGCTGGAACAGCCGCTCGAGTTCTGGAGTGGTGGTGCCGACGGTGCGAGCGCGCTCGAGCGAGCGGCGAACCTGGCCGGCGATCTCGCCCTCGCCCACGACGACGGACTCGAGCCCGGCTGAGACGGCGAACAGGTGCTCGGCGACGCTGTTGCCGTGGGTCAGAGCCAACGATTCGCGGAGGGTCTCGCTGCTCACCCCGCTCTCGGCCGCCACGGCCTCGAGGGTCGCTGAGACCGCGGCGAGGGGGGAGGTGCCCTCCGGCTCGTCGAGGTCGAGGTACGCCTCGAAGCGGTTGCACGTCGCGACGACGACGGCACCGCCGAGGGAGTCATGCGAGCCGACGATGCGGCGTCCGAGTTGTTCGGCATCGACGCTCAATCGCTCGAGCAGGTCGAAGCTCGAGTTCTTGTGACTCGCGGAGAGACAGATGAGCACGGGTTCGATTGTAATCGCTCGAGAACGTCGTTCCTGCGGGGGCTCCCAGCCGCGATCCGCCTCGACGGTCGGTCCGTCGGAGCGCCGCGTCACGCGGACGGGGACATGCGTGCGCATGCCCGTGCGTGCTTAGGTTGTCCCCAAGCGGCCCGGTCAGCCGGACCGCCCACCGACGAAACGACGCGCATCCGCAGCACACCGCTCGGATCGGGCGTCGTTGCCGTCTCCTCTGCAACCCGCGTAGGGGCGGTGCGCACGACGGGGTCGCGCCCACGGCGCGGCCCCGTTCGGGGCGCGACGCCGGACGCGATCGCCGATCGTCAGAGCAGGCTGAGCACCGCTTCGGCGAATGCGGCCGGCGCCTCCTGCGGCACGTTGTGCCCGATGCCCGGCAGCAGGATGCGCTCGAAGGGTCCGCTGAAGTGAGGCAGGTCGGCCCGCGAGTCGTCGTCACCGACGATGCCGTCGGCCCCGCTGTCGAGGGAGATTGTCGGCACGCTGATCTGCGGCATCCGTGCCAGGCGCGCCTCGACGTCGTCGTAGCGCGGGTCGCCGGCCGCCAGTCCCGAGCGGTGACGATAGGAGTGCACGACCACGTCGACGAAGTCGGGGTTGGCGAAGCTCGGTGCGCTGGCGGGGAAGGCGGCGGATGCCCCAGTCCACGTCGGCGACCACAGTTCCCACAGCCGCAGGCAGAACGCCTCCCGGTTGCGTTCGAGTCCGCCACGCCCCCACTCCGAGTGCAGGAAGAACTTGTACCAAAAGGTCGGCTCGAACTCGTGCGGACCGGCTTCGGCACCGGCAGCCAGATCCTGCACGTTGTAGCCGCCGACGGTGACGAGTCCGGAGATGCGCTCGGGATGCAGGGCGGCGACGATGCAGGCCGCCCGCCCACCCCAGTCGTAGCCTCCCACCACGGCCTTCTCGATGCCGAGGCCGTCGAGGAGGTCGAGCAGATCGGAGCCGAGGGCGCCCTGCTGCCCCGAGCGCAGGGTCTCGGCGGAGCGGAAGCGCGTACCGCCGTAGCCCCGAAGCCAGGGCACGATGACCCGCACTCCAGCCGCGGTCAGACGTGCCACCACGCCGTCGTAGGCGCGCACGTCATAGGGGAAGCCGTGCATCAGCACGACGACGCGACCGCCGGGATCTCCGGACTCCTCGTAGGCGATGTCGAGGACAGGGGTCGTCACCGTGGCTGTGCGCATCGCCCCAGCTTCGTGCACAGGTGCCATGGGAGACAATGGAGCACGTGAGTCTTCCGTCGCAGCACCCCCTGTCCAGTGGCCGCACGACCGAGTCGCGGCTGGTGCGCGCCTATCAAGGTGTGCGACAGGGCGTCCCGCCCGTCTGGTTCATGCGCCAGGCCGGCCGGTCGCTGCCCGAGTACCGCGAACTCCGCGTCGGCACCAAGATGCTCGATGCCTGCCTCGACCCCGCCTTGGCGAGCGAGATCACCCTCCAGCCCGTGCGTCGCCATGGGGTCGACGCCGGGATCTTCTTCAGCGACATCGTCGTGCCGCTGAAGCTCGTGGGCGTCGACGTCGAGATCGTGCCGGGGCGGGGGCCCGTCATGGGGGAGGCCGTTCGCACCTCGGCGCAGGTCGCCGCCCTCACCGCGATCGATCCCGCCAGCCTCGACGACGTGATCGCCCCCATCACCGAGGCCGTGAGACTGACCGTCGCCGGGCTCTCCACCCTCGGCGACCGTTCCATCCCCCTGATCGGCTTCGCTGGCGCGCCATTCACCCTGGCGGCCTACCTGGTGGAGGGCGGTCCGTCGAAGGATCACCTGGCCGCCCGCACGCTCATGCACGCCGACCCGGCAGCGTGGGCGGCTCTCATGGAGTGGACCGCCGACGTCACGGGTCGTTTCCTGCGGGCGCAGGTGATGGCGGGTGCCAGCGCCGCACAGCTGTTCGATTCGTGGGCCGGAGCCCTGTCGCTCGCCGATTACGAGAAGCACGTCGCGCCGGCATCCGCTCGCGCACTGACGCACGTGCGCGGACTGAGCTACACGGTCCGTCCGCACGACGAGGGCGCCGACCCGTCGGTCGAGCGCCGCACCGTGCCGATCGTGCACTTCGGCGTCGGCACCGGGGAGCTGCTCGCCGCGATGCGCGACGTCGGGGCCGACGTCGTCGGCGTCGACTACAGGGTGCCGCTCGACGAGGCCAACCGTCGTCTCGGAGGCTCCGTTCCCCTGCAGGGCAACATCGATCCCGCCCTGCTCTACGCGCCCTGGCCGGTCCTCGAGGCGCACGTGCGCGACGTCGTGTCGCGCGGACAGGATGCACCAGCCCACGTCGTCAACCTGGGCCATGGCGTCTCGCCCGACACCGACCCCGACGTGCTCACCCGCGTGGTGGAGCTCGTGCACTCGCTGGGATCATGACCGACGCAGCCGACGCCGCTCCGAACGCCGGCATCGATCCCGACGCCGGGACCGATCCCGCGGCGACGGATGCCGCCCCATACGACGTTCTCGTCATCGGCGGCGGCATCGCCGGGCTGGTCGCAGCGCGTGAGGCCGTGCATGTGGGGCTGCGCACCCTGGTGCTCGAGGCGGCGGACGTCGTCGGCGGATGCGTGCGCGTCCAGGAGGTGGGCGGACTCAGCGTCGATGTCGGCGCCGAGAGCTTCGCAACACGCACCGGCTCCGTGGCGGCCCTGCTCGCCGAGCTCGGAATCGACGACCGGATCGTCAGCCCGAATCCCGCCGGATCCTGGCTGCACCTGCCGGCTCTCACCGGTGATGGCGCGGTGACGGTGCGCTCGCCGAAGACCTCACTGCTCGGGATTCCAGCGTCACCGCTCGCCGAAGACGTTCGCGCCGTGATCGGGACGGCCGGGGCGTGGCGGGCCTACCTCGACCGCATCCGGCCGATCCTCACCATCGGGCCCGCCCAGCGCCTCGGCCCTCTGGTGCGCAAGCGCATGGGCCGCAAGGTGCTCGACCGCCTGGTCTCCCCGTTGTCGACGGGCGTCTATTCCGTCGACGCCGACGACCTCGATGTCGCACTCGTCGCCCCCGGCCTGAATGCAGCCATGACCCGCGCCGGTTCGCTCTCGGGCGGGGTCGCCGAGCTGCGGGCCTCAGCGCCGGCCGGAGCGGCTGTGCAGGGCATCCGTGGGGGCATGTCGCGACTCGTCGACGCCCTCGTCGCCGACATCCGCCACTTCGGTGGCGAGATCCGCACCGGGATGAGCGCCACGTCGCTCCGGCCGACGCCTGATGGCGGTGGGGAAGGCTGGCTCATCGCCGCCACCGCCAACGCCGGAGCGGCGGCGGCCGACTCCCCTGCCTCCGTCGACGGGGCGCAGCATCGCGCGCTGCGTGCTCGGCGCGTCGTCGTCGCGGCACCGGCCGGTGTCGCCGTGCCCCTGCTGGCCGGAGCCCGCGAGGAGTGGGCGCACCTCGCCGATCTCGGCTGGCCGCCTGCGGCATCCGTCGAGATCGTGACGCTGGTGCTCGATGCACCGGAGCTCGACAGTGCCCCTCGCGGCACCGGAGTCCTCGTCGCGTCCGACACCCCCGGCGTCACGGCGAAGGCGCTCACCCACGCCTCGGCCAAGTGGTCGTGGCTCGCCGAGCGGGCCGCCGCCGCAGCCGAGGGACGCAACGTCGTGCGACTGTCGTACGGTCGTGTCGGGCAGCCCCTGCCCACGGCACAGCTGGGCACCGAGGACCTCGAGGACCTCGCCCTCGCCGATGCCTCCGCTATCCTCGGCGTCGCCGTCACCCGGGACCAGCTCGTGGCATCGGCTCGGGTGGTGTGGACGGATGCCGTCTCCCATGCCGCGATCGGCCAGCGTGCGCGGGTGCGACAGGTGCGCGACGCGATCGATTCGGATGCCACCATCGCCGTCGTCGGGTCGTGGGTTGCCGGCACCGGGCTCGCTTCGGTGATCCCGGATGCCCGGGAGTCCGCTCAGCGGCTCCGTCGCGGGGCGCTGCATACCTAACCCGGAATATGAGGGGCTCCAGGTCCCCCTGCGATCGCCGTTCAATGTTGTCAATCCCCTCGTCACTGTGGAGGCAGCGCTATACGCTGGTCCAATCGCCAACGATCCGGGATTGAGGTACGGCATGCGGGGCAAACTCCTCTTCGTGACGGGAATCGCCGTCGGTTACGTGCTGGGTGCACGCGCCGGCCGCCAGCGCTACGAGCAGATCAAGTCGGCGGCTGAGAGCGTGTGGAACACGCCCGCCGTGCAGAGCGGAGTCGACACCGCCAAGGACTTCGCCCTCGCCCGTGTCGGGGATGTCTCCGATTCGGTGCTCGACGGCGTCAAGAAGCTCATCTCGGCTGCGACGAATTCGAATTCGAATTCGAAGCCGAAGTCGTCCTCGGCGCGGTCGTACTCCACGCCGGCCCGCCCTGCGAACGGCGGCTCGGCGTCGACGGCCGCATCCGTTCACCACACCGAGTCCTACACGGTGGCAGAACCCGTCGACCAGCCGGCGCCGAAGAAGCCCGCTGCGCGCAAGCCCGCTCCGTCGGGGCAGGCGACCCGGAAGAAGCCCAGCTCATCCGAATCCGAATAGAGGTGGTTCGCAGTGCCTGAGTCCAAACTCAAGAAGCAGTCCTTGCTCGAACTCCTCAGCGAGCTTCCCACCCTCATCCGCGACCTCATCCAGGCCGAGATCGCCTCGTTCAAGGCGGAACTCACCGCCAGGGGGAAGAGCGTCGGCGTCGCCGTCGCCCTGTTCGTGGTCGCGCTGTTCTTCCTGTTCTGGATGTTCGCCGTGCTCATCGAGGCGGCCATCTTCGCCTTCGCACTGATCGTTCCCGCCTGGCTGGCCGCGCTGATCGTCGCCGGCATCCTGCTCGTGATCATCGTGGTTCTCGTGCTCATCGGAATCGCCAGCTACAAGCGCGCGACGAAGGCGCCCGAGGCGACGATCAAGGAGCACATCCAGACCGACGTCGATGTTGTGAAGGGGGTCGGACCGTATGACAACCACTGATCTGAGCACGAGGAGCCTGCTCGAGCCGCGTCCGCTCGACGAGTTGACTCGCCCTGAACTCAGAGTCGAGGTGCAGCGTGCCCGCACCGAGCTGGCTGCCACCCTGAACGCCATCGAGGATCGCCTGAACGTCTCGCGCAGGATGCGCGAGCGCACCGACCGCTGGGGCAGCGAACTGCGCCGCCTGCGCGACGAGAATCCGGTGGCGCTCGCGGGGGTCGCCGTCGGCGTCGCCGTCGTCATCGGAGGAGCCGTCTGGGGGATCGTCACGCTCGTGACCCGTGACTGATCCGGGCCCAGCCCTGGCGTGCGTGCCATGCGGCATCCGCTCCGCTTTGGAAAGAACCGCAAAGCGAGAGAGACTGGACACATGACTTCCCTCGCTGCCGGTGAGGCAGCCGACGCCGTGCCCGAAACGAACTCGTCGGAGGTGTCGAGCACCCCCGAGGCATCTCCCTCGGGATACACGCTCTTCGCTGTCCTCCGTCGTGATCCCGCGAATCCCGATGACTTCGACGGTCACGACGTTCCGCGTGTGGTCGCCGAACTCGACGACGTCGTGCGCCTGCTCGAGACCGAGGGTGTGACGATCCGCGGCTTCTACGACGTGTCGGGGCTCCGCGCCGACGCCGACCTCATGATCTGGACGCACGCCGACGATGCCGAGACGCTGCAGTGGGCCCACCGCGAACTGCGTCGGGTGCGCCTGCTCAAGTCGCTCCTGCCCACATGGAACGCCATGGGCGTGCACCGCGACGCCGAGTTCAACAAGTCGCACGTTCCCGGGTTCCTCCGGGGCGTCGAGCCGAAGGGCTGGATGACCGTCTACCCCTTCGTGCGGAGCTTCGAGTGGTACCTGCTGCCCGATGCCGAGCGCGGCCGCATGCTGGCCGAGCACGGCCGAAAGGGCGCCGGATTCCGCGGCGTCGTCGCGAACACGGTCTCCTCGTTCGCCCTCGGCGACTACGAGTGGCTGCTGCCCATGGAGGCCGACGAGTTGACCGACCTGGTCGACATGATGCGCGAGCTCCGGGCCACGGATGCCCGCCGCCACGTGCGCGAGGAGGTTCCGTTCTACACGGGCCGCCGCATCAGTACAGCCGAGCTCGTGGAGGTGCTCCAGTAATGGCCGCTCGCAATCTCGGCGCCACGACCCCGCACAAGCCGGCACCGGCTGCCAGTGCGCCCTGCGCCGCCGGTTCCCGCGTTCCGGGCGCAACCCCCGCCGCGCAGTCCGGAGCGGAGCATGTGGAGACGCCCGTCGCCTACGACGGCATCCTGCTGAGCGGATTCGGTGGACCGGAAGGACAGGACGAGGTCATCCCGTTCCTGCGCAACGTCACCAGCGGTCGCGGCATCCCCGATGAGAGGCTCGAGGAGGTGGCGCACCACTACCGGCACTACGACGGCATCAGCCCGATCAACGAGCAGAACCGTCGGCTCAAGGCGGCCCTCGAGGCCGAGATCGCCAGCCGCGGGCTCGACCTTCCCGTGTTCTGGGGCAACCGCAACTGGGAGCCCTACCTGAACGACGCCCTCACCGAGGCGTCGGAGGCCGGAGCCCGCAAGCTCATCGCCATCGCGACGAGCGCCTACAGCTCCTACTCCAGCTGCCGTCAGTACCGCGAGGACTACGCCGACGCGCTCGAGGACACCGCTCTCGGCGACACCATCCAGATCGACAAGGTGCGTCAGTTCTTCGACCACCCCGGTTTCGTCACGCCCTTCATCGAGGGCGTCCGCGAGGCGCTCGCCGAGCTCACGGCATCCGGGATCGCCGAATCGGAGATCGAGGTGCTGTTCGCCACCCATTCGATTCCGACGACGGATGCCCTTCGCTCAGGTCCCGCGGTGCTCGATCCCTCGTCTCCCACGGGAACGGACCCCGAGGCCGATCGCGGCTTCGGCGGTGGCGGAGCCTACGCAGCGCAGCACACGGCGGTCGCCGAGGTCGTCATGCTCGAGGCCGCGGCGTCACCCATCAGCTGGCAGCTGGTCTACCAGTCCCGGAGTGGCCCGCCCACGCAGCCGTGGCTCGAACCCGACATCAACGACGCCATCGCCCTGCTACCGGAACGCGGCGTGAAGGCCGTGGTCATCGTGCCGCTCGGCTTCATGAGCGACCACATGGAGGTTCTCTGGGACCTCGACAACGAGGCCCTGGAATCGGCGGAGGAGCACGGCCTGCAGGCCGTGCGCGTGCCGACACCGGGTACTCACCCGGCCTTCGTCTCGGGTCTCGTCGACCTCGTGATGGAGCGTGTCGAGGGCGTTCCGACTGCCGAACGCCCTGCCCTCACCGAACTCGGCCCCTGGTACGACGTGTGCCGCCCCGGCTGCTGCGAGAATGTGCGGCTCGGCTTCAGGCCGGCGCTCGGCGGGATCGCCCCATGACCGTCGCGCCATCGGTGATCCGCGTCGGAACCCGCGGGAGTGCTCTGGCGCTCGCTCAGACCAAGGCGGTGGCCGCGAAGATCGCCGCTGCGTCGGGATCCGAGATCGAGATCGTACCAATCACGACGCACGGCGATGTCTCGACGGCCTCCCTCGCCTCCCTCGGCGGCACCGGGGTGTTCGCCTCGGCACTGCGTGAGGCCCTCCTCGCCGACGCGTGCGACCTCGTGGTCCACTCGCTCAAGGACCTGCCCACGGCGAAGCACCCGGGTCTGCGGATCGGTGCCGTCCCCAAGCGGGCCGATGCGCGCGACGCACTGTGCGCCCGCGACGGGCTCACTCTCCAGACGCTGCCAGCTGGTGCTCGGGTGGGCACGGGGTCGCCTCGCCGCGTCGCCCAGCTGCGCGCCGCCCGCCCCGACCTCGAGATCGTCGACATCCGCGGGAACGTCGACACCCGCCTCGGACGCGTGGCCGATGGCGACCTCGACGCCGTGATCCTCGCTGCCGCAGGTCTCGGGCGCCTGGGTCGGCTCGACGCCGTCACCGATTTCCTCGACATCAACGACTGGCCGACGGCTCCCGGTCAGGGCGCCTTGGCCGTCGAGGTGCGCGATGGGCGACTCGAGCGCCACCTCGAGGCAGGACTGCGGTCGGTCGAGCACGTGAGCACTCGAGCCTCGGTGGAGGCCGAGCGTCAGGTGCTCGCCGGACTCGAGGCCGGATGCTCCGCTCCGATCGCCGCATCCGCCATCGTCGACAGCGACATGCTGTTCCTCACGGCCACGGTGTACAGCCCCGACGGCTCCGCCAAGCTGACCAGTTCGCACGCTGCGACCCCCGACTCTCATGCCGCAGCGCATCTGGCGGAATCGGCCGCTGATGTGGCGAGTAGAGTCGTCGCAGAACTTCTCGGCAACGGTGCCGCCGAACTCGCTCCGCTCCAGGGCACGAAGGGCACCTAAGTGATCGATCGACAGGCCAAGGCTCCGCGCCCGCTCGACGGCTGGCGCGTCCTCGTTCCTCGTGGCGGACCATGGGGTGACAGTGTCGCCGCCAACCTCCGCGCCAAGGGTGCTGCCCCTGTCATCGCGCCGTTGATCAACTTCGCCCCGACCGACGACGCCGAGACGCTCGCGGCCGCGCTGGCCGATCTCGCCGCCGGAGAGTTCGACTGGCTGACCGTCACGAGCGCGACGACGGTCGACGTGCTGTCGTCGCACCGGGCCGTGATCCCTGCGGACACCCATGTCGCCGCCGTCGGCGAGACGACGGCAGCGGCCCTCACCGCCGCCGGGTACCGCGTCGACATCGTGCCGCACGAGGACAACTCGGCCCGCGGCCTCCTCGAGGAGTGGACCCAGGCCACCGCCGGGGCCTTCCCGCTCAAGGTGCTCACGCTCCGATCCGAGATCGCCAAGCCCCTCCTGAGCGAGGGCCTGCGCCGCATCGGACATGATGTGCGCTCCGTCGTCGCCTACCGCACCATCGGGGTTCCCGTCTCGGAGCAGGTCACCGCCGATGTCGCCTCCGGCCGGATCAACGCCGTGCTCGTCACGAGCGGATCTGTCGCAGAACAGGTGCAGCTCCAGCTCGGCCCGCTCCCGCAGGGAACGCTGGTCGTCTGCATCGGCCCGCAGACCGCCCGTGACGCTCGCGCCTACGGTCTCGAGGTCGACGCCGTCGCCGATGACCGCACCGCCGAGTCGCTCATCGACGCCCTCGTGCGTCAGGCCGAGTCGCTGGGCTGAGGCATCCCGCTCGTCCGTCGCTGATCGAGTAGGTCTCGCCCGCCCGCTGATCGAGTAGTGCCCGACCGTCTATCGCTGATCGAGTAGTGCCCGACGAAGTCGGCCACGTATCGAGATCACGTCGTCGCCTGCGTGATCTCGATACGCGTCCTCGCTCCGCTCGGTCGCTACTCGATCAGCTGTTGGGGGCGGATGCCGCTCCGCTGGGTCGCTACTCGATCAGCGGAGGGTTGGGGTGAGGCTCCGCTCGGTCGCTACTCGATCAGCGGGTGGAGCGGGTGGAGCGGCTGGGGGCGGATGCCGCTCCGCTCGGTCGCTCCTCGATGACCGAAGGGAAGGCGGCGCGCGACAGACGTAGGCTTGTCCGGTGAGCGAATCCTTCATCCCGCGCGTGCGCCCGCGCAGACTGCGGGCGACCCCCGCCCTGCGCCGCGCCGTCTCAGAGACCAGGCTGCATCCGTCCGACCTCGTCCTCCCCGTCTTCGTGCGCGAGGGCGTCGACGAGCCCGTCGCCATCAGCTCGATGCCCGGCGTCGTCCAGCACACTCTCGACAGCGTGCGGGGAGCCGTGAACGAGGCGGCGGCCGCCGGCATCGGCGGTGTCATGCTGTTCGGCGTTCCGCAGGTGCGCGACGCCGTCGGCTCGGGTGCAACGGATCCCGACGGCATCCTGAACCTCGCCACCCGCGTTGTCGCCGATGAGGTGGGCGACGCGCTCCTCGTGCAGACCGACCTCTGCCTCGACGAGTTCACCGACCACGGGCACTGCGGCGTTCTCGACGCCATCGGCCGCGTCGACAACGACGCCACGCTGGAGCGCTACCGCGAGATGGCCCTCGTGCAGGCCGCATCGGGTTCGGCGCTGCTCGGCCTCTCGGGCATGATGGACGGCCAGGTCGCAGCGGTGCGCGACGCCCTCGACGCCTCCGGATTCATCGACACGGCCGTACTGGCCTACTCGGCCAAGTACGCCTCCGCGTACTACGGCCCCTTCCGCGAGGCCGTCGCCTCGACGCTCCAGGGCGATCGCCGCAGCTACCAGCTCGACCCGGGCAACCGGCGCGAGGGCCTGCGTGAAGCCATGATCGACATCGACGAGGGCGCTGACATCGTCATGGTGAAGCCGGCCGGCAGCTACCTCGACGTGCTGGCCGACGTGGCGGCGGCATCGGATGTTCCCGTGTGGGCCTACCAGGTGTCCGGCGAGTACGCGATGATCGAGGCCGCAGCGGCGAACGGCTGGATCGACCGCCGGCGTGCTGTTCACGAGAGCGTCGTCGGCATCCGCCGGGCCGGAGCCGACACCGTGCTCACCTACTGGGCGACAGAACTGGCCGGCTGGCTGAACGATGGAGTGGTGGCATGACCCGCAATGACGATCTCTTCGCCCGAGCGCAGGCCGCCATCCCGGGCGGCGTGAACTCGCCGGTGCGCGCCTTCCGCTCCGTCGGCGGATCCCCGCTCTTCCTCACCTCGGCACGGGGTGCCTACGTGACGGATGCCGACGGCCGAGAGTACGTCGACATGGTGGCGAGCTGGGGCCCGGCCATCCTCGGGCACGCGCAGCCCCAGGTGGTCGCAGCCGTGCAGGAGGCCGCAGCACGGGGCCTCGGCTTCGGCGCGGCGACCCCGGCCGAGACGGAACTCGCCGAGCTCATCGAGGAGCGAGTCGCTCCCGTCGACAAGGTGCGCCTGCTCTCCACCGGCACCGAGGCGACGATGACCGCCATCCGCCTGGCCCGCGGGTTCACGGGTCGCGACCTGCTGGTGAAGTTCGCCGGGCTCTACCACGGCCACTCCGACGGCCTGCTCGCCGAGGCCGGATCCGGCGTCGCCACGCTCGCTCTGCCCGGGTCGGCCGGCGTCACAGCGGCCACGGCCGCGCAGACCCTCGTGCTGCCCTACAACGACCTCGACGCCGTGCGGGCGGTCTTCGCCGAGCGCGGCGACAGCATCGCAGCCGTCATCACCGAGGCCGCGGCGGCAAACATGGGAGTCGTCGCTCCGGATGCCGGCTTCAACGCCGCTCTGGTCGAGATCGCCCACGCCCACGGTGCTCTCGTGATCCTCGACGAGGTGCTCACAGGTTTCCGCGTCGGCCGCGCCGGCTACTGGGGACTCGAGAACGCCGGGGTCGCAGGCCACCCCGCATACGCCCCCGACCTGTTCACCTTCGGCAAGGTCGTCGGCGGCGGCCTTCCTGTTGCGGCGCTCGGTGGTCGGGCGGATGTCATGGACCACCTCGCCCCTCTCGGCCCCGTCTACCAGGCCGGCACGCTCTCGGGGAACCCCGTCGCCGTCGCCGCCGGACTCACGACGCTGCGCCTCGCGGATGCCGCCGTCTACTCCCATCTCGATGCGGCGGCACTGAGGATCTCGAACGCGGTGTCGGAGGCGCTGACCGATGCCGGAGTGGCGCACGCCGTGCAGCGCGCAGGCAACCTCTTCAGCTTCGTCTTCGGCGAGAACGTCGCCGGCGGAGTGCGCGACTACGACGAGGTTCGCTCGCAGGAGGCCTGGCGCTACCCCGCCTTCTTCCACGCCATGCAGGACGGCGGCGTCTCGCTGCCGCCGTCGGTGTTCGAGGCCTGGTTCGTGACGGCGGCCCACGACGCCGCCGCCATCGCGCGCATCGTCGATGCCCTTCCGGCGGCGGCGCGGGCGGCGGCAGAGGCGCGCCCGTAGGTCGTGATCTCGATACGTGTCCGACGTCGTCGGGCACGACTCGATCAGCGGTTCGGAGGGATCCGCTGGGCGAATAGCCCGCGACGAAGGAACAGGCGTATCGAGACCACTCGGGCGCTCCGTAGCTTTCGATGCGGTATCGGATCTTTCGTTTGTGAGGAGTCGACAGCCCGATTCCCGCCGTCTTTTGCCAGACTGGATGCATGGCGTCATTGCGAGTGCATCAGGACCGGCTGGAGATCCATCTCACGTCGGCCGAGAAGGTGCTGTCGCTGCGACGGGATGACATCGTGGTGCCGCGTGACGACATCCGCTCGGTCACGATCACGGACGACCCGTGGATCTGGATCCGCGGCATCCGGGCTCCAGGAGCATTCGTGCCCCTCACCCTCGCGGTCGGCACCTGGAAGTTCCACGGCGGCAAGGACTTCATCGTGGTGAAGAACAAGCGCCCATCGGTCATCATCGACATCGACGGAGGCGAGTTCTCCCGCGTCGTGGTGAGCACGAATCACGCCGTGGAGCTCATCGGCTCGCTGAAGATCAACGAATCGGATGCCGTGTCGGGCTGAGTCAGTATCGTGGGGTATCGGCTCGGCCGATCCCGGGCGCACAGTGATGCACGGGCAGTGACGGATGCGAGGAAATCATGACCGGTTTCAGTGAGATGCCAGGACAGGACCCCATGTCCCCGGGCTTCAACCCGGAGCACCTCGAGGGGTTCGAAGCCGATGCGCTTCCGCCGCTGCACGGGCCGCAGGATCCGGGTCGCGTTCTCGGAATCGTCGGACTCGTGCTGGCGATCTTCCTGAACATCATCGGAATGATCGTCAGCATCGTGGCCTACAACAAATCGAAGAAGGCCGGATTCTCCAACGGGTTCGCGGTCGCCGGCATCATCGTGGGCGGCATCCTCTTCGTCCTCGGGGGCGTCGTCACACTGCTGCTGCTCGGAACGGGCATGGCGCTGTTCGGCACCATCTCCAACTGAGAGCCGTCACGCGCTGAGAGCCGTCAGGCGCTGGGAGCGGTCGGAAGGCCGAGGTAGCGGCCGTACTCGGCCACGGCCCGGTCGAGCTCGGGGCGAACGGATGCCGGCAGCGGGGTGATCGGGCGGAACTCCACCGTCGCGGCACGTCGGGCGAGGACGTGCTTCCACGTCGCAACCACCCGCCCGTCGAGCAGGGACGCGTGCAGCAGCGAGTCCGGCGTGCCCGGTGCGCTGAACTCGGCGTGCTGGATGATCCCGCGGGTCTCGAGGTAGCTCATCACGTATTCGTCGTACCCGTGCAGCAGGTCGACGTGCGGCGACGCCGGCACCGAAGCGCGCGTCGACCAGGTCTCATCCGTCGGCGCCATCCAGCACACGACCCCCTCGAGCTCGACCTGCTCCAGCGACCCGGGCGCCCGCTCGAGGGCGACCTCGATGCCGCGCCGGCAATCCGCCTGGGTGAGGCCGCTCCACGCGCTCATGTCCTTGACGGAGACCGGCCCCCGCGTGGCGACGTAGCGCGCGGCCAGTTCGGCCAGGGCGTTCTCGTGATCGTACGACGCCGATCCCGCGACGAAGGTGGGCGGTACGCGTTCGTCGAAGGCGGCGTAGCTGCGCTGCTTGCCGATGGTGACCCCGCTGATGATCACCCGCTGCAGTTCGGCGAACATCAGCGCGTAGACCATGCCGTTGCCGTCGAGTTCGATGCCGATGGCGGTGAGCGCGTCGCGCAGTTCGGCCCGTGTGCGGTGGCTGCCGTCGGCCACGGCGCTGGCGAACGCATCCGTGACCCGCGTCAGAGTCGGAGCGTCGAGCCCGGCCCGCTGGTAGTGGATGCGGCTGATGCCGAGCACCCGCGGGGCGGTGAGCGTCAACATCCACCGGGCGTCCCCGGGCGCCAGGAAGTGCCAGGTGGGGCGCATCACATGGGTGCGCAGGATCGACCCCAGGTCGTAGGCGACGCCCATGTCCGCAGCGCCCGGGCGTTCGGCGGGGGCGATGCGCTGGGCGATCGACCAGAGCGCGTACGGAAACTCCTGCGCCTGCATGGCGACGAGTCCTCCGACGACCTGCTCGGGCGTCAGGGGCTTCGGATCCCACAGGCCGAGGCGCAGCATCCGGAACCTCACGGCTTCCGCGGCGCTGATCGACGGGATCCCGGTCATCGCGTCAGCGCCGGGAGTCAGAGTGGTCGGAGCCAGCGAGGGCGCCGCTGCCGATGGCGACCACGGTGCGCCCCCGCGTCCGCCCGTCGAGGATGTCGTCGGCAGCGGTGAAGACGTCATCGAGCCCGATCTCGCTGGTCATGCCGTCGAGCTGCGCCAGGTCGAGGTCTGTGGCCAGCCGACCCCACGCCTCCTCACGCAGGGAGAGCGGGGCCTCGACCGAGTTGACGCCCACAAGGCTGACCGCCCTCAGGATGAACGGCAGCACCGTGGTCGGCAGGTCTGCGGATGCCGCGAGCCCGCACGCCGCCACCACACCGCCGTACTGCACCTGGGCCAGCACGTTGGCGAGCGGAACCCCGCCGACGGAATCGATGGCCGCTGCCCACCGCTGCGACTGCAGGGGCTTGCCGCTCTCGGCCAGTTCGGCGCGGTCGATCAGGGCCGCAGCGCCGAGTGTGCGGAGGTAGTCGCCGTTGTCCGCGGCTCGGCCGGTGACGGCGGTGACCTCGAAGCCGGCCCGTGCCAGCAGCGTGATGGCCACGGAGCCCACACCACCCGATGCGCCCGTCACGAGCACCGGCCCGTCTGTCGGGCTGACGCCGTGGCGTTCCAGAGCCAGCACCGACAGCATGGCGGTGAAGCCCGCCGTGCCGATGGCAGCCGCCTGGCGATCGGTCAGCGGGGCCGGGACCCGCACGAGGGACGCGCCCGGGATCACGGCGCGCTCGGTGTAGCCGCCATGACGTGTCTCGCTGAGACCGCCGCCGTTGAGGAGTACCCGGTCGCCGGGAGCCCAGCGGGAGTCGGCGCTGTCGACGACGGTGCCGACGACGTCGATGCCGGCGACGATCGGATAGCTGCGCGTCACACCGGGCCGGCCTGCGACGGCGAGGCCGTCCTTGTAGTTGAGGCTCGAGTACGACACCTCGAGCTCGACCGCATCGGCGGCATCCGGAGCGGAATCGCCCGTGCGCAGGTCGTCGAGGCTCAGCTCGCGCAGAGCAGAGCCGAGACGTGGCTTGTCGGCCCCATCCGTCTCCCGATCGACGACGATGGCCCGGAATCGCTTCGCATCACCCATCGTTCGAGCCTAGCGATCGACGCGCACGCCGGTCAGGTGACGTCGCGGCGCCAGCTCGAGAAGTAGCCGCCGAAGGTCAGCACGGCCGCGTAGACGAGCAGCACGATCGCGCCCTTCCACCAGTCGAGCGGGTCGGCGGCTGCTCCGCCGCTCAGGGAGTAGAAGCTCACGCCCACGAGGGCGTCGCTGGCGGCGCCGGGAAGGAAGCGGGCGATGCTCGCCGTCACGTCGATGAAGCTGGCAGCCAGGCGCAGCAGAGGCTCGACGAACTGGGTGAAGGCCAGGACGATGACGATCGCGGCGACCTGACTGGTCACGAGGGTACCGAGGCCGACGCCGATGGCCGCCCAGAGCGCCATCGCCAGGATGCCGCGGCCGGCCAGTGCCCACGTGTCGGAGTCGCCGAGATTGGTCTCGATGCCGAATCCGCTGAAGACCGCAGCACCGGTCGCCAGGGTCGTGATCCAGGCGAGGAGGCCGAAGACCGCGCCGACGATGATCGCGACCTTCACCTTGGCGAGCAGCACGAGACCGCGGCGGGGTGTGGCGAGGAAGGTGGGCGTGAGCGTCTCATGACGGAACTCGCCGGTGGTGGCGAGAGCACCGAGCAGCACCGGGAAGACGTAGCCGATGGTGGTGGCGAAGCCGTAGACGAGCGGCTGCAGCTGATCGCCGGTGGGTACGCCCTGCCCGCCGCCACCGCCCGCCTGCTCCGGGTTCTGGCTGAGCCATCCGAACAGTGCGGCGAGACCGCCGGCCGTCGCACCGACGTAGACGACCATCACGATCGCGAGGATCCACCAGATGCGGGTGGTGAGGATCTTGAGGAACTCCGAGGCGATGGAGCGGAACAGGGCCTTCATCGCTGGTCCTCGCCGTCGTGCTCGGTCGTCTCGGCGTCGGCGTCGTCGGCCTCGGCCGCGGCCTCCGCCTCCGACGGGGCCGCGGCCTCCGTCGATCCGCCGACCACCTCGCCGCCGTCGACCAGGGCGAGGAACGACTCCTCGAGCCCGGCCTTCTGGCGTTGCAGCATCGAGATCTCGATGCCGTTGACGAAGGCGACGTGGCCGATGCGTCCGGGGTCGCCCTCTGCGACGAGCAGGCCCGTGCGGCCGGTGCTGAACTCGAAGCCCTCCATGGTGAGCACCTCGGCCAGCCTGGCGCGGTCGGGAGAATCGACGACCACGTGCGGCGCCACCTCGGTGTCGAGGGTGGCGAGGTTTCCGCGATGCACGAGGCGACCCTTGGCGATGATCACGACCTCGTCGACGCTCTGCTGCACCTCGCTCAGGAGGTGCGAGCTCACCAGCACCGTGCGCCCCTCCGCCGCCAACTCGCGGAGGAACAGGCGGATCCACTTGATGCCCTCGGGGTCGAGACCGTTGATCGGCTCGTCGAGCACGAGCACGCCGGGGTCGCCGAGAAGTGTGTAGGCGAGGCCGAGGCGCTGGCGCATGCCGAGCGAGTATCCGCCGACGCGCCTCTTCGCGTATTCGGCCAGACCCACGCGGCGCAGCACCTCGTCGACGCGGCTCGTGGGGAGACCGGCAGCAGCGGCGTAGACCCTGAGGTGGTTGTGGGCCGTGCGCCCGGGGTGGAAGCTCGCGGCCTCCAGAGCGGCGCCGACAGTGGTGAGCGGGTTCTCCAGATCGCGATACGCGGTGCCGCCGAAGGTCGCCGTGCCCGAGGTGGGGCGCACGAGTCCGAGCAGCATCCGGAGACTGGTGGTCTTGCCGGCACCGTTCGGGCCGAGGAAGCCGGTCACGCGCCCGGGTTCGACGGTGAAGGAGAGATCGGCGACAGCCGTGACCGCGCCGAAGCGCTTGGTCACGCCGGAGAATTCGATGGGCACACCCGTGGGCATTGCGGGCCTTTCGTCGACTGCAGCTTCAGCGTATCGGCGGAGGTGGGCATTTTCCCCGCCCACGCCGCAAAAACCCCGCAATCCGGCGCATGCGGCCGGTGCTTCCTCAGTTCAGCGGACGCAGGTCGGTCGGCAGCGTGCCGCCGTCGTAGAGCGCGCTCGCGAGGTCCTGGAGGTCCCCGAGCACTGCGCGCTGGCTGTACGGGCCGTACGAGATGCGAGCGACACCGAGCTCGGCCAGGCGTGCCGGAGCCGGCAGGTCCGGCAGCCCGATCACGCTGAGGCGGCGCTCGCCGAGGCCGGAGACGAGCTGTCGCACGACGTCTTCGCCGAAGTTGCCGGGAACGAAGACGCAGGTGGCGCCCTCGTCGAGGTAGGCGCGACCGCGCTCGATCGCATCGGCGATGTTCTCGGCGAGCGGGCGGTGCCCGCCGCGAAGGAAGGCGTCGGTTCTCGCGTTGATGGCGAACGGCACGCCGGCGTTCTCGCCGGCAGTGACGGCTGCGGCCACGGCGGCTGCGGCATCCGTCAGCGGCTTCAGCTCGTCTTCGAGGTTGGCGCCTGCGATGCCGAGGTCGATGGCCCGCCGGACGGTGTCGCCGGCGTCGCCATACCCGGCCTCGAGGTCGGCGGTGACGGGCACGTCGACGGATGCCGCGATGCGGCCGACCATGTCGAGCATGAGGTCGCGGGGGATCACCTCGCCGTCGGGGTAGCCGAACGTGGCGGCGATGGAGTGACTCGCCGTGGCCAGGGCGCGGGTCTGGGGGAGAGCGGCGACGGCGCGGGCGGTGACGACGTCCCAGACGTTGACGACGCTGAGCAGCTCGGGGGCTTCGTGCAGACGGCGGAGTTCGGTGGCTTTCGAGGCGGTGTTCGAGGTCATGCGTTCAGCGTATGGCGGCCTGGGGACGTCGTCCGGCGGGCATCGGACATGACCGGCGCACCGCTCGAAGCGCATCCGGGCGCGCTTCGACCGCGGACTTCGTCCGGGCCTCAGCGAGCGGGGTCTGACGGGGCCCTGAGGCCCACTGCCGGGAGGATGACGCCGTCGATGAGCGCGAGCAGGAACTCCCGATCGACGGGCTTCTGCTCGATGAGCACGCGGTACGAGGCCATGGAGGGGCTGAGCAGCGCGAGCGTCTCCACGTCGCAGTCCTCCGAGATCTCGCCGCGCGCGATGGCGCGGTTCAGGAAGGTCCTGTTGACCGAGACCCGCGGTTCGACGATGGCCGCGTTCACGGCCTCGGAGAGACCGGGGTCCCGCGAGATCATCGACACCAGGCCGGCCATGATCTGCAGCTTCTTCTCGGCGTCCTCGATCGAACGCGGCTTGATCATGGCGACCAGGTCGCCGCGCAGGGTGCCAGTGTCCGGCAGGTGCTCCACGTCGAGATCGTTGCGTTTCATGCAGGCGACGGCGTCGACGACGAGTTCCGCCTTGGACGACCAGCGCCGGTAGACGGTGGCCTTGCCCGCCTTCGCCCTGGCGGCGACCATGTCGATCGTCATGCCGTCGTATCCCGTCTCGGCGAGCACGTCGAGGGCGGCGTCGAGGATCTCGGGGTCGCGGGTGTGGTCGCGCTTGCGGCCGAGCTTCGTGGGGGCGGCAGGGTTGTCGAGCTGCGTCATTGCGGCGGTGACCCCTTTCTTCGCGGACGACGGATGCCGTCGCGAGCGTCGTGACAGCGACCTCGGTGACTGCCATGTTACCCGGAGGTAAATTCAGAACGGATTAGATCCGAAACTCAACAGTACCGCATATAGTGTCCTTCATGTCCTCGAATACCTCAGTTCCCGTGGCGCCTTCAGCCGCCGCGTCTGGGGCCGCATCCGGCTCCTCCGACCACCCGTCCCGCCGCTGGTGGACTCTCTCGGTCGTCGCCATCGCCCAGCTCATGGTGGTGCTCGACTCCACGGTGGTGAACATCGCCCTCCCCGCGGCCCAGGCCGACCTCGGCTTCTCCGACGCCGACCGCCAGTGGGTCATCACGGCGTACTCGCTCGCCTTCGGCAGCCTGCTCCTGTTGGGCGGCCGCCTCTCCGACCTGATGGGCCGCAAACGCACCTTCATCATCGGCCTGATCGGCTTCGCCGTGGCCTCGGCCCTGGGTGGAGCCGCCGACACCTTCGGACTGCTCGTCGGCGCCCGTGCGCTGCAGGGTGCGTTCGGAGCACTGCTGGCTCCGACAGCGCTCGCCGTGCTCACGACGACGTTCACCATCCCGAAGGAACGCGCGCGTGCCTTCGGCGTGTTCGGCGCCATCGCCGGAGCGGGGGGAGCCGTCGGTCTCCTCCTCGGCGGTGTGCTCACCGAGAACTTCAACTGGCGCTGGAACCTCTACATCAATGTCTTCATCGCGATCGTCGCGGTCATCGGCGCCATGATCTTCGTCGTCAACGCGAAGCGCGTCGGCCCGCGTCCGAAGCTCGACGTTCCGGGCACCATCCTGGTCTCGGCCGCCCTGTTCTCGCTGGTCTACGGCTTCTCCAACGCCGAGTCGGACGGCTGGGAGTCGCCACTCACCTGGGGGTACCTGGCCGCATCCGTGATCCTGCTCGTGGTCTTCGTGCTCTGGCAGATGCGTGCCAAGCACCCGCTGCTGCCGCTGTCGATCGTGCTCGACCGCAACAGGGGCGCTGCCTACAGCTCGGTGCTGATCGCCGGTGCCGGCATGTTCGGCATCTTCCTGTTCGTGACGTACTACCTGCAGGCGTCGCTCGGGTACTCGCCCATCCAGACCGGCCTGTCGTTCCTGCCGATGATCGCGATGCTGGTGCTCGCCGCGCAGCTCTCGACCAACATCTTCGTGCCGCGCTTCGGACCGAAGCTCATGGTGCCTTTCGGCATGGCCCTGGGCGCGATCGGCATGGTCTACCTCACGCATCTCGACCTCGACAGCACCTACGCGGCCGACGTGCTGCCGCCTCTGCTCATCCTCGGGTTCGCGATGGGATCGATCATGCCGGCCTCGATGCAGACCGCCACCCTCGGCGTCGACCGCGAGTTCGCCGGAGTGGCCTCGGCCATGGTGAACACCAGCCAGCAGGTCGGCGGATCGATCGGCACGGCCCTGCTCAACACCTTGGCGGCGACCGCAGCGGCCGACTACCTGGCAGCACACCTGCCGACGACGGCCGAGATCGCGGCGGATGCCGCCGTGCACAGCTACGCCGCGGCGTACTGGTGGGGCGCCGGGTTCTTCACCTTCGGAGCCATCCTCTCGGCGCTGCTGTTCAAGCGCCGCGCGCACTCGGCGCTCTCGTCGAACCACGCGCCGGCGTCAGCGGACGCTGAGCCCGTGCTCGCGCACTAGGCGGCACCCGCCCGTCGACGGCTCGCCCGAAGCACGCCTCACTCGCCACCTGTGGCCGCTCCGCCCGGCGGGCAACGGCCACAGGTGGCGAGCCAGCTTTGGGCGGGCGGCCACGACGGACGAGCAGACCGCCCTTAGGCCACCAGCTCGCGCAGCGCCTCGAGCAGGCGATCGATCTCGTCGGCTGTCGTGTAGGGGGCGAGGCCGATCCGCAGCCCGCCGGCGTCGCCCAGGCCCAGCAGCCGGCTGGCCTCGAGGGCGTAGAAGTTGCTGGCCGGCGCGAGGATCCCCCGCTCGTTCAGGGCGCGGTACATGGCGGATGCTGCACGCTCTCCCGTCGGGTCGTCGGCAGTGATGAGCACCGTGGGCGTGCGGTGCCCTGCCCGCGACCACACCGTCACGGGCAGGGTCGCCAGCCCGTCCTCGAGCCGCGTGAGCAGGGCCTTCTCGTGCTGCTCGAGGGCTGCGAACGACGTCGTCAGACGCTCACGCCGGGTTCCGGACGCGTCGGCGTCGAGCGAGGCGAGCACGTCGACGGCCTCGGTGACTCCGGCCATGATCTCGTAGGGCAGCGTTCCGAATTCGAACCTCTCGGGAACCGCATCCGTCGACGGCAGCAGCTTGTCGGGTTGGCTGGTGGCCAGCAGCTCGGGCGACGCCGCCAGCACGCCGCAATGCGGTCCCAGGAACTTGTACGGCGAGCACATCACGAAATCGGCGCCGAGAGCCTCGAGGTCGACGAGTTCGTGGGCGGCGTAGTGCACGGCGTCGACGTAGAGCAACGCCCCGGTCGCGTGCACCAGTGCTGCGATGGCGGCGATGTCGGGCATCGTGCCGATGAGGTTGGAGGCTGCCGTCACCGCCACGAGTCGCGTGCGGTCGCTCAGCACGGCGGCGATCGCACCCGGCGACAGCTCGCCGGTCTCGACCTCGAAGTCGACCCAGCGCACCGTGGCACCTGCCCGCTCGGCCGCCTGCACCCACGGGCGCACGTTCGAGTCGTGGTCGAGGCGCGTGACCACGACCTCGTCGCCGGGTCCCCAGCCCTGCGCCAGCGTGCGCGAGAAGTCGTAGCAGAGCGCGGTGGCGCTGCGTCCGTAAACGATTCCGCGCGGGTCGGCACCGAGCAGGTCGGCGCAGGCCTGCCTGAAGGCCAGCACCACGGCATCCGCAGTGCGCTCGGAATCGCCGACGACGCCGCGGTTCGACAGGGGACCGGTGAGTGTCCTGGCGATGGCCTCGCCGACGGATGCCGGTGTCTGCGTGCCGCCCGGCCCTTCGAAATGCGCCACCCCGTCGTCGAGCGAGGGGAAGAGCGAACGGATGCGATCGACGTCGTAGGCCATGGGAATCAGCCTAGGGTTCTGGCCCGGCGCGACGGGGAGGCGGGGGAACGGTCGCGTCGCCGTGCCCGCTCTGACCGGACGCCGAGGGAATAGCATGACGAAATGTCCACCGAGATCGTGGTCGAGCCGAGAGCCGCAGCCGGAGGGCGACGGCGATTCTCTGTGAGCTCGATGCTCGACGGGTTCTTCTTCATCTTCGCCGCGATCGCCGCCGTGTGGCTGGCCACGATCGTGTTCGGCGAGGGCTTCCAGTGGCGGTGGGCGTCTCTGGCGTACTTCATCGTGTTCTGGGTGCTGCTGGCCTACCTCGTTCTGCCCCGGCTCCACCGCATCCTCACGACCATTTACGTGCCCGACTACTTCATCGGCCGTGCCCGCACGAGCGACGGGCTGCTCGGAGATCCGGTGAATCTCGCCATGCTCGGCACCGAGGACGAGATCCACGCCGCCCTCGCCGCCGCAGGCTGGACTCGCGCCGACGACGTGACGGCTGCGTCGAGCCTGCGCATCATCTCGTCGACGATCACGCGTCGCTCCTACGACGAGGCCCCGGTGAGCCCGCTGTTCCTGTTCGGACGCCAGCAGGATTTCGCCTACCAGCAGGAGGTCGCCGGCAACCCGGCGAAGCGCCATCACGTGAGGTTCTGGCGTTGTCCTGACGACTGGCTGCTGCCCGGTGGGCGCCGCGTCGAGTGGCTGGCCGCGGGCACCTTCGACCGTGCCGTCGGGCTCTCACTCTTCACTCTGCAGGTCACGCACAAGATCGATGCCGACACCGACATCGAGCGCGACCACATCATCGACACCATCACCCGAGCCGTTCCCGGCGCGCGCCTCGATGTCATCAGGGACTTCTCGACCGGCTACCACTCGCGCAACGGCGGCGGCGACTCCATCACCACCGATGGCGACATGCCGATCGTCGACCTGCGATCTGCGCCGACGGATGCCGCCGGGGCCGCATCCGTCTCCCGGATGCCGGCTCAGCCCGCCTCGACCGCACGTCCGGGTGACAAGCGAGCGGCCTTCGAGAGCTCGCTCGACCTCGCCCTTCCCGTCACCACAGCGCCAGCGGCCAAGCGCCCGTCGACGATCACCATGGGCGCTGTGCTCATCGTGCTGCGCGTGATCGGCGGCTCGGCCTGGCTGCTGCAGCTGGCGACGGAGTGGGACGGCATCGTGGCCGGGTCGTCGTTGGACATCGACGGCATGGCTCCGGGCGAGGCGGCCGGTTTCCTGGACCTCGTGCTCTGGATCGTCGTGGGCGTCGGCATCCTGGTGCTCCTCGTCGAGTTGAGCGTCGTGCTGCTCGTCTACCGCGGGGTGAACTGGGCCCGCCTGTTCGTGCTCGTCGTCGCCGCCTTCGGCATCGTGGTGGCCGCCGTCGACGTGGCTGCCGGGGGAGAGGGCATCACGCTGCGCACCACGCTGGTGACGTTGTCACTCGACATCCTCATCCTGCTCGCGCTGTCGAGTCGCTCGGCGCGGGCGTACTCGCGGCGGGCGCGGGGGCGGGAACCGTTGGTCGAGTAGGCCGCGCGCGCACCGGTCTCGTTGGTCGAGTAGGCCGCGAGCGCAGCGAGCAGCCGTATCGAGACCTCGTTCGAGGGCGCCTCTCATCGGGCGCTGTCGCTGGCGGATCTCGATACGCGTCCGACTTCGTCGGGCGCTACTCGATCGGCGACGCGGCGCGTTCCGCCGCGTGGGCGTCGCAGTACACCGCGCCCACGGCGGCGCACGCCTCGCACACCACGAGCTGCTCGCGGCACGACGGATCGGTGCAGTTCTGCATCCGTTTGGTCGCCGTTCCGTCGACGACGCAGTGGCCGATCACGGCGGCGTGATCGCTGAAGTCGACTGATCCGCGCTTGTCGAAGACGTAGAGCGACCCCTCCCACAGGCCGTCGTCTCCGCGTGCCTCCCCGTAGCGGACGATTCCGCCGTCGAGCTGGTACACCTCACCGAAGCCGCGGCTCACCATGAGGCTGGAGAGCACCTCGCAGCGGATGCCTCCGGTGCAGTAGGTGACGACCGGGCGGCCCTTGAGGTCGTCGTACTTGCCGCTGTCGAGTTCGGCGACGAAGTCCGCCGTGGTGGCGACATCCGGAACCACCGCATTCGCGAAGCGACCGATCTCGGCCTCGAAGGCGTTGCGGCCGTCGAAGAAGACGACGTCCTCTCCCCGTTCGGCGACCAGCGCGTCGAGGGCGTCGGGATCGAGGTGGGTGCCGCCGCCGACGACGCCGTGCTCATCGACCCGCAGCTCACCGGGAGCGCCGAACGAG
Source organism: Leifsonia sp. Root1293 (assembly GCF_001425325.1). Taxonomy (NCBI): domain Bacteria; kingdom Bacillati; phylum Actinomycetota; class Actinomycetes; order Micrococcales; family Microbacteriaceae; genus Leifsonia; species Leifsonia sp. Root1293. The sequence continues at coordinate 388,111 of NZ_LMEH01000002.1, forward strand.
ACCAGCTCGTCGCGCACCTTCACGCTGAGCTTCGGGAAGTCGATGCTGAAGCCGTCGTCGTCGAGCCCCCTGCCCTCGCTCCACTTCACGTCGAGGTGCTTGAAGGCGGGGTAGTCGCGGGTCTTGCGCAGGTAGCGCTTGACGGCCCTGATCTCGCCGCCCACAGTGCCGTTGATGCCGTCCTTCGAGAGGATGATGCGGCCGCGCAGGCCCAGCAGCTCGGCCAGGTCGCGCTGCCAGAGGCGCACAGCGTCGGGGTCGGCCAAGGGCGTGAACGCATAGAAGAGCAGGATCTTGGCGGTGGCCATCCGTCCATTCTGCCCGGTCGCGCAGCCCATTCTGCCCGGTCGCGCAGCGCGGGCCTGTGTATCGGGTGCACGTTCGGTCCCTGGCCCGGCAAGCCCTTGCGGGCCGACGGATGCGGTGGTTGCGTTGCAGGTGCGGCATCCGGTCGGCAATCGGCTCGACGGGACCCGAGGCCGCGTCGAGGGAGACCGATGTTCAACTACGACCCCTATGCCGAGCTCGCCACATTGCGCGACTTCGCACCGCTCACGCTCACGAGCGACGACCTCGCGCCGGGCGCAGCGCTCGCCACTGCGCAGTGGGACCGGGGGATGGGTGGCTCCGACATCTCGCCCCAGCTGTCGTGGAGTGGTGCGCCCGCCGAGACGCAGAGCTACGCGGTGTCGATCTTCGACCCGGACGCGCCCACCGGCTCGGGCTTCTGGCACTGGGCGGTCTATGACATCCCGGCATCCGTCACCTCACTGGAGAGCGGGGCGGGGTCGCCCGGAAGCGAGCACCTCCCTGCCGGAGCGATCACGCTGCCGAACGAGAAGCGCCTCACCTCGTACAGCGGCGCTGCTCCGCCTCCGGGCACAGGGACGCACCGCTACTTCATCGTCGTGACGGCGCTCGACGTCGCACACCTCGACATCCCCGACGGCGCGACCCCGGCCGTGCTCGGGTTCAACGCCCACTTCCACGGTCTCGCCCGCGGCATCCTGGTGGGAACCGCGTCGAGCGACTGAGGCCGCCCACCCCGCTGATCGAGGCGCGCCCGAGCGACTGCACCCCCCACTCCGCTGATCGAGTAGCGCCCGAGCGCCCCCCACCTTCCGCTGATCGAGTAGCGCCCGAGCGCCCCCCACCTTCCGCTGATCGAGTAGCGCCCGAGCGCAGCGAGGACGCGTATCGAGATCCATCACAATGCGCCCGATCGTCGCCCCGGCGGCCAACAGCGATCGCCGCCGAAGCGCGACAGTCTGGCGCCGGGCGTCGGCTCAGTGCTTGTTGCCGCTCAGCGCCAGCACGCCGCCGAGGCCGATCATCATGGCGCCGCCGGTGGCGGAGAGCGTCGAGATGCGCTTCGGAGACTTGGCGAACCAGTCGCGGGCCGTGCCGGCGGCGAGCGCCCAGATACTGTCGCAGCAGAGCGCCAGCACGACGAACACCGCACCGAGCTCGGCCATCTGCAGCGGAACGAAGCCGAGCGTGTAGTCGACGAACTGCGGAAGCACGGCCACGAAGAACGCGATCGTCTTGGGGTTCGTCACACCGACGACGAAGCCCTCGCTGAGCAGGCGCCACGGCGAGCGGGGTGCGACATCGCCGGTCGCCGCGGCCGCGGCGTCATGACGATGCCGGATGGCCTGCACGCCGAGGTAGACGAGGTAGGCGGCACCGGCGAGCTTCACGACGGTGAAGATGGCCACCGACTGCGCCACGAGCGCACCGACTCCCAGCGCGACGGCCACCACGAGGGGCAGCATCCCGAGCGCGTTCCCGACCACGCTGAGGAACCCGCCCAGCTTGCCCAGGGCGAGCGACCGGCCGATGACGAACAGCACGCTCGGTCCCGGGATGACGATGAGCACCACCGACGCCAGCACGAAGGCCAGCAGGTTCGAGGTGGGGATCACCCGTCGATCGTAGCGCCGCAGGCCGCCGGCGGCTCCCGTCAGCCCACCGCGATCTGAAGGCGATTTCCCCGCCATGTGAAGGCAACCGCGCGCCGGCTCCCCTGTTGCCGGGGAACGGGTCGCGACGGTGCCTTCAGACGACGCCTTCATGCGGGTGCTCTAGCGTGGCATCCGTGACCGAGACGACGAGCCAGACCCCGAGCGAGCCGCAGACCGAGCCCGAGGTGCTCACCTCCGTCACCGACGGCGTGGGCCGGATCACCCTCAACCGGCCGCGCGCCATCAATGCCCTGAGCTACGCGATGGTCGGCATCATCACCGCGAGCCTCGAGGTCTGGCGCTCCGATCCCGAGGTGGCGATGGTCGTGCTCGATGGAGCAGGCGACCGCGGGTTCTGCGCCGGTGGCGACGTCCGGGCGCTGTGGGACAACGCGACGGCCGGAAGCAACGCCGATTCGCGCACCTTCTTCCGTGATGAGTACCGCCTCAACGCGATGATCGCCCGGTATCCGAAGCCCGTGGTCGCGCTGATGGACGGCATCACCATGGGCGGCGGCATCGGACTCGCCGGTCATGCCTCGATCCGCATCGTCACCGAGCGCTCGACGCTGGCGATGCCGGAGACCCGCATCGGATTCAGCCCCGACGTCGGGGGCACCTGGCTGCTCGGTCGTGCCCCCGGCGAACTCGGAACCCACCTCGGCCTCACCGCCGCCACCATGGGCCCGGCCGACGCCATCGCCGCCGGGTTCGCCGACTACCTCGTGCCGAGCGAGTCGCTCCCGCACCTGATGCAGGCGCTCCGGGAACGGGCGGACCCCGGATCACCGCCCGAGATCGTGCTGCTCTTCGACGAGACGCCCGGGGCATCCGAGCTGGAGGCGCAGCGCGGCTGGATCGACGCCTGCTACTCGGCTCCGACGGTGGCGGACATCATCCATCGCCTGCGCGAGAGGCCGGAGCCAGAAGCGGCCCGCGCCGCCGACGACCTCTCGACCCTCTCACCGACGGGGCTCACGGCGACTCTCGCCGGCATCCGTTCCGCGCGGGCCGCGTCGAACCTCGAGCAGGCCCTGGAGAGCGAGTACCGTGCCGTCGCCTGGCTCATCGAGCAGCCCGACCTGCGGGAGGGCATCCGCGCCCAGGTCGTCGACAAGGACCGCTCGCCGCGGTGGAATCCGGCCACCATCGACGACATCGACACGGATGCCGTTCTCGCGGCCATCGCGCAGGATCCGGCCGAGCCGCTCTGGAGCTGATCGGCCGGGACATCGTTCGCGGGGCGGACCGGCGCGGCCGGACTGCGGTGCGGCATCCGTCAACCCCCCTGACTGAAACCGCTCCCGGATATGCCGCCGACGGCTTGTCGGATACCGTGGGAGCGTGAAGACCCATGAACTCCGCGTGCACCGTAGCGACGAGAACCTGACCACAGACGGTCAACTCGCCTGGCAGTTGGCCGGTGTCGCCGTCGACTCCGTGCCCGTGACAGACGAGGTCACCGAGATGGTGATCAACCGCGTGATCGACAATGCAGCCGTCGCGGTCGCCTCGCTCACACGCGCCCCAGTCACCAGTGCTCGAAGCCAGGCGTTGACCCACCCGGTCTCGGTCGGCGGTCAGGGCTCGACGGTGTTCGGCGTCGATGCGGGGCGTCGCACCTCGCCCGAGTGGGCCGCCTGGGCCAACGGCGTGGCCGTGCGCGAGCTCGACTACCACGACACCTTCCTCGCCGCGGAGTACTCGCACCCCGGCGACAACATCCCTCCGATCGTCGCTGTCGCCCAGCACCTCGCTGCCGCCCGTGGGCTCACGGGATCCGACGTCGTGCGCGGCATCGCCACGGGCTACGAACTGCAGATCGACCTGGCCAAGGCCATCAGCCTGCACCAGTTCAAGATCGACCACGTCGCGCACCTGGGCCCGTCGGCCGCAGCCGGCATCGGTACCCTCCTCGGTCTCGACCAGGAGACGATCTACCAGGCCATCGGCCAGGCCCTGCACACCACGACGGCCACGCGGCAGTCCAGGAAGGGCGCCATCTCCACCTGGAAGGCGCACGCGCCGGCCTTCGCGGGCAAGATGGCGGTCGAGGCCGTCGACCGTGCGATGCGCGGCGAGACCAGCCCGTCGCCCATCTACGAGGGCGAGGACGGCGTGATCGCCTGGCTCCTCGGAGGAACCGATGCGCGCTACTCCGTCGAGATCCCCGAAGAGGGCGAGGCCAAGCGCGCCATCCTGGACAGCTACACGAAGGAGCACTCCGCGGAGTACCAGGCCCAGGCCTGGATCGACCTGGCCCGCAAGCTGCACAACGAGTACCCGCTGCTGCTCGACGACGTCGAGAGCATCGACCGCATCGTCATCCACACCTCCCACCACACGCACTACGTGATCGGCTCCGGGGCCAACGACCCGCAGAAGTACGACCCGTCGGCGTCGCGCGAGACCCTCGACCACTCGATCCCGTACATCTTCGCGGTCGCCCTGCAGGACGGCACGTGGCACCACGTCGACTCCTACTCGCCAGCACGGGCCAATCGCCCCGACACCGTCGCCCTGTGGAACAAGATCACCACGGTCGAGGACGAGGAGTGGACGCGCCGCTACCACTCGCTCGACATGAACGAGAAGGCGTTCGGCGGTCGGGTCGAGATCGTCCTGGCCGACGGCAACACGATCACCGACGAGATCGCGGTGGCGGATGCGCACCCTCTGGGCGCTCGTCCGTTCGGTCGGGCGGAGTACGTGCAGAAGTTCCGCACTCTCGCCGACTTCGTGCTCGAGGAGACGGAGATCGAGCGCTTCCTGGCGCTCGTGCAGCGCCTGCCGGAACTGACGTCCGATGAGCTCGTGGGCCTCACGGTCACGGCGGCCCCTGGAGTGCTGGCCTCGGTCGAGAGCCCGCAGGGACTGTTCTAACCCTTCACCCCGACCTCTCCACCCCAACGCCGAGTCGCCCATAGTGGTCGCTATGCGGCCGCGCCGGGCGCCGAATCGCGACACATTCGGGCGACTCGGTGTGCGGCGAGCGGAAAGTAGGGTGGAGGCATGCTCTACGCCCAGAAGACCCCGGCCGACAAGCGCGCCGATTTCCGATCGGCCCTCGCATCAGGCGAGCTCCTCAGACTGCCGGGCGCCTTCAACCCGCTGAGCGCCCGCCTCATCGAGCAGAAGGGCTTCGAGGGCGTCTACATCTCGGGCGCCGTGCTCTCAGCCGATCTCGGCCTGCCCGACATCGGCCTCACCACCCTCACCGAGGTGGCTGGACGTTCCAAGCAGATCGCCCGGATGACGGAGCTTCCCGCCATCGTCGACGCCGACACCGGGTTCGGTGAGCCCATGAACGTGGCGCGCACGGTGCAGGAGATGGAGGATGCCGGAGTCTCCGGCATGCACATCGAAGACCAGGTGAACCCCAAGAGGTGCGGTCACCTCGACGGCAAGCAGGTCGTCGACGAGCACACGGCCCTGCAGCGCATCCGTGCCGCCGTCGACGCGCGTCGAGACCCGAACTTCCTCATCATGGCACGCACCGACATCCGTGCCGTCGATGGACTCCAGGCCGCGATCGACCGGGCGAAGGCCCTTGTCGACGCGGGAGCCGACGCCATCTTCCCCGAGGCGATGGCCGACCTCTCCGAGTTCGAGGCCATGCGTGCGGCCGTCGACGTGCCGCTGCTCGCCAACATGACCGAGTTCGGCAAAAGCGAGCTGTTCACGACCCGGCAGCTCGCCGACGTCGGCATGAACATCGTCATCTGGCCGGTCTCGCTGCTGCGCCTCGCGATGGGAGCCACCATGGCCGGCCTCGATGAGCTGACGGATGCCGGCAACCTCACCGGCAAGCTCGGCGACATGCAGCACCGCGCCGAGCTGTACGAGCTCATCGACTACGAGGGCTACAACCACTTCGACAGCAGCATCTTCAATTTCCGCGTCGCGCGCTGAGGCTCGGCATCCGTTCGAGCAATCGAACGCGCGGGAAGTAGTCTGGGAGACCATGCCAGCGACGAAGGGGACGCCATGAGCGAAGCGCCGGAGATCTACAAGGGACTGGCGGGCGTGCCCGTCGACTACACCGCGATCTCGCGGGTGAACCCCGACACCAACACACTGCTCTACCGCGGCTATCCGGTGCAGGATCTTGCGGCCCAGCGTTCCTTCGAAGAGGTCGCCTGGCTGCTCTGGTACGGCGAGTTGCCGACGCCCGAGCAGCTCGACGCCTTCGTCGAGACCGAGCGCAGTGAGCGCGCCCTCGCGGCCAACGTGCGTCGCTGCATCGACGACCTGCCCGTGACGGCGCATCCGATGGACGTCGTCCGCACGGCCGTGAGCGTCATCGGGGCGGACGACCCGGATGCCGAGGACAACGATCCGGAGCAGAACCTGCGCAAGTCCAAGCTGCTGTTCGCGCAGCTGCCGGCCATCGTCGCCTACGACCAGCGCCGCCGCCAGGGCCTCCCGCTCATCGAACCGCGCGACGACCTCGATTACTCGCGCAACTTCCTGTGGATGACCTTCGGCGAGGAGGCTCCCGAAGACGTCGTGACAGCCTTCCGAGTGAGCATGGTGCTCTACGCCGAGCACTCCTTCAACGCCTCCACGTTCACCGCTCGCGTGGTCGCGTCCACCCTCTCCGACCTGTACTCCTCGGTGGTCGCCGCCATCGGAGCCCTCAAGGGCCCGCTGCACGGCGGTGCCAACGAGGCCGTGATGCGCACCTTCGGCGAGATCGGAAACCCCGACAACGTCGACGCCTGGCTCGAGGACGCCCTCGCCCGTAAGGCCAAGATCATGGGCTTCGGTCACCGTGTCTACAAGAACGGAGACTCTCGCGTCCCCACGATGCGCGCCTCGATGGTGGCGATGCTCGAGCACTACGACCGACCCGACCTTCTCGAGATGTACGAGAAGCTCGAGGCCGGCATGGGCGAGAAGAAGAACATCAAGCCCAACCTCGACTACCCCGCCGGCCCGACGTACCACGTCATGGGGTTCGAGACTGAGACGTTCACGCCGCTGTTCGTGGCCAGTCGCATCACCGGCTGGACCGCCCACGTGATGGAGCAGCTCGCGGCGAACGCGCTCATCCGTCCGCTCGCCGTCTACAACGGAGTCGACCAGCGCGAGCTGCCCGAGGCCTGAGGGTGTTCGAGCCGCGCCCTGTGGGATGCGTGCAACGCGGCCCGCGGCATCCGTTCCCCGCACTGTCGGCACCTGACAGCCGGTGTGACGGAGCGCGGTCGCGGCGCTAGCGTCGCAGCATGCACATGTTCTTCCGCACGCTCCTGCACTTCTGGCTGTCGCGCTTCGGCAAGCGCCTCGGGCACTACGACGTGGCGCGCACGAACTTCATCACGCTGCCGACCGACCTCGACATCCTGAAGCACATGAACAACGGCGTGTACCTGTCGATCATGGACGTCGCCCGCTTCGACATGCTCAAGCGCACGGGCGCGTGGAAGATCCTGCAGGACAAGGGCTGGTACCCGGTCGTGGTGTCCGAGACCATCAGCTTCCGCAAGTCGCTCACGCTCTGGCAGCGCTTCACGATCGAGTCGCGCGTGCTCGGCTTCGATGACAAGGCCGTCTTCGTCGAACAGCGTTTCGTGCGACCGGATGCCTCGGGCAAGCCCGAGGTCTACGCGAAGGGTTACATCCGCGGGCGCTTCCTACGCCGGACGGGTGGCGTCGTGCCCGTGGAGGAGCTCATTGAGGCGCTCGGCCACGTGCCAGACAGCGTGGTCGTGCCCGAGCGGTTGATCGAGTGGGGCGCCGGGGTGGCGCTGCCGGCCACCCGTGCCGAAGCCCCGTCGGAATGGGCCGACGCCTGACGGCGGTCGAACGGCAGTCAGTCGCTAGGTGCGGGCCTTCCGCGGCACCACGACCTCCTTGATGATCAGCAGGATGCCGGCGGCCACGGGAATGGCGACGAGGGCGCCGGGAAGTCCGGCGAGCGTTCCACCGGCGAGGGCCGCGATGAGCACGATCGACCCCGGAACCTGCACGGCCTTGCTCATGACCTTGGGGGTGAAGATGTAGGCCTCCACCTGCATGTAGATCAGCATCGCCACCAGCACCACGAGGGCTGAGAGTGGGGAGACGAACAGCGCCAGCACCGTCATGACCGCCGTCGTGAGCACGGTTCCGATCAGGGGGATGAGCGTGATGAAGAACGCCGCCGTGGCGATGACCAGTGCGAACGGCACCTGTGCGATCACCAGGATGATCAAGCTGAAGACAGCGTTCATGAACGCGAGCACCACCATGCCGCTCAGGTAGCGCCCGACGTTCTGCATGATGCGCTCGGCGTAGTCGACGACGCTCTCGCGATGCGACGCGGACACCAGCGAGTACACCGCCCGCTTCGAGACGTCGAGGGTGGCCGTGAAGTAGATGGTGAGGATGAAGATGAAGATGCCGCTCGAGATCCCGCTCGCCAGAGCGACGCCGAACGACAGCGCACCGCCACCCACCGTGGTCCAGAACTTGGGGTCGGCGATCAGGCCGGTGAGCCAGGTGTAGACAGTGCTGAGCACTCCACCCGACCCGTTCGAGGCGTCCTTGAACCACTGCTGCGACTGCAGATCGGCCAGCATCTTCGGTGCGTCCTGCACGAACTGGGCCGCCTGCCCGATCACCAGCGGGAGCACGAGCCAGAGCAGCCCGACGATCACCAGCACGAACAGGATGATGACGGTCACGATGGCGGCACCGCGCGGCATCCCGTGCTTCTCGAACCAGCGCACCAGCGGGTCGAGCCCGAGGGTGACGAAGACGGCGGCGAAGACCGAGAAGATGACGCTGGAGATGCTCGATGCCGCCCACGCGAGGGCGAGCGCCAGCAGCACGCCGAGAGTGGCGACGAACGCCCACTGGAACGGCTTGTTCGCGATCAGGCTCGTGGCGCTCGCGACGGTCTTGTCACGTCGGGCTCTCTGCTGCAGGTTGGTCACGGCGCAAGCATAGTGACAGGGGTATCCGCGCCAGCTCAGGCCGAGGGCACCACCAGGTCGCGGTAGTACTCGGAGTGCGCCGGGTAGTAGTGCTCCCACTGGGGGAGGGGGAGGTTCTCCCGCGCCGCGATGAGGCGGTCGAGGTAGTAGTCCCAGCCCGGCCCCATCGTGGCGGCATCCGTCGACGCGTGCATGCGTTGTCCGAGAGTGAGCGTGGTTCGCCCGCCGGCCTCCCGCAGGTGGCAGAAGACGTGCCACATGTCATCGCCGGTACCGACCTCGGCGAGGAAGCGGTGGGGAGGGTCGCACTCCCGGATGGTGGTGTACTCCCACTCCGCATCGGGCTCGGCCGACATCAGGAATCGCACGGCACCGGTCGACGGGTTGCCGGTGTAGGTGCCGATCCACTTCTGCATGAAGACCGGGTTCGTGAGGCTGTACCAGACGTCTTCGATCGGAGCGGTGAACAGCCTGTCGATCAGAAGGTAGAGGCCGTCGGGTCGGTGGGCGAGACGCCCTGTTGGTCGCACTGACATGGATACCTCCGTGGCAACATCGCCTGCGATTGTCAGCGTACGCCGGATGCCGCCGGGCGGGTAGTGGCGACGGGGCATGTTCGGGTGTCCGGCCGCGGCGCGACACACTCCCCACGCGGCGTGCGGTGGTGCCCTAGAGTGGCGGCATGAGCAGCAAGTCAAAGACCCCGGCCCAGGCCGATTCGCACCAGTCCGGGAGCGGCGTGTTCTTGTCGAGCGACCGTTCCTCCGCGGGCGCCTGGCTCGCGGGACTCATCGTGCTCGTCTTCGTGGCGGTGCCGATCTCGGCGTCGCTCGCGTTCGCGACGAACCCGAACACCCAGCAGCTGTTCGCCGGGCGTCTGTCGGATGCGACGACGGGTGGCTACCAGGCGTTCTGGTGGATCATCACCCTGCTGCTCGTCGCGCTGCCGTTCCTCGTCGGCTTCGGCATCTCGCACCTCTCGAGCCGCGCTCTCGCAATCGTCGCAGCCGCCGTCGCGATCCTCGTGATCGCCGCGGTCGTGCTGGGCCAGCTCTTCATCTTCTAGCCCTTCGGGTCGCTGAGGCCGGGACGAAGTCCGCGGTCGAAGCGCACACGGCGGCCGCTCGAACGCGCGTCGGGCGGTGGCTTCGCTCGGCCCTCAGCGACCGGGACGTGGATGTGCCGCTCGCAGAATGCAGCGACGAAGCGTCAGCGCACTTCGCCCAGGAACGCGTCGACCTGCGCCGTGATCTCCTCGCGCACCTCGTCCGAGGTCGCGGTGGCCTCGCCGTCGCCCGGCTGCACGCCGTAGTCCCCGAAACTGGCGTGGTTGGCGCCCGCGATCTCGACGAACGTGGCATCCGACGGAAGCAGCGCGGCGGAATCCGCGATCTTCTCGGGGGTGGAGAGCCCGTCGTTCTGGCCGCCGAGGCTCAACACCGCCAGCGACGTCTCCGACAGGTCGTTGGCGCAGTAGCTGCCGAACAGGATGATGCCGCTCACGTCGGGGTCGTCGGCGAGCATGCAGGCCCGGACTCCTCCGAGGGAGTGCCCGCCAACGTACCAGGTCGAGACATCGGGGGCATCGGCTGTGAAGGCCGACAGCGGGCGGGTGTCGAAGAACGCGAGGTTGAGCGTGGGCTTGGTGATCACGACGGTCGTGCCATCGGCCACGATGCCCGAGAGCTTGTTCATGTAGGCGTACGGGTCGACCTTGGCGCCCGGGACGAACACGAGGCCATCACCGCTCGCCTCGCCGGTCGGTGTCATCACGATGGAGTGATCGGTCGAGGTGATGCTCACGCCCTCGTCGCTCCACGCGTCGATGGCGGCGGGACGCTCGCCCTGCATGACGATCTGCGTGTAGACCGCGAAGAGCACCACGATCAGCAGCAGAACCCCCACGATCCAGCCGGCGATCACCCGCAGGCGGTGCCCCAGCCCGCGGCCGCGTTCGCCGCGCACCTTCGGGCTGAGCGGAACGGATGCTTCAGTCTCGGTCGCGGTCATCGTGGGCCTCCCGGCTCGCAAGGATGTCGGGTGTGAAAGTCATCGCCAGTGCCTTGGTTACTGATAGTAGCCGCGCCCGACTGGCCGCTCATCGGGGGCTGCCGGTCGCTGAGGCCCGGACGAAGGCCGCGGTCGAAGCGTTCCCCCACCGTTGGTCGAGTAGCGCCGGACGAAGTCCGACGCGTTCCCCCACCGTTGGTCGAGTAGCGCCGGACGAAGTCCGACGCGTTCCCCCACCGTTGGTCGAGTAGCGCCGGACGAAGTCCGACGCGTATCGAGACCACATCGTCCCCGCTCCAGACGTGACGGTCGGGCGGAGTGGTCTCGATACGTGTCCTCGCTCCGCTCGGGCACTACTCGACCCGCGGTGGGCTTCTACTCCTCCAGCACCGCCATCGCCGCGTTGTGCCCGCCGATGCCGCTCACGGCGCCGCCGCGGCGTGCACCCGATCCGCACAGGAGGATGCGGGGATGCGCCGTGGCCACACCCCACCGCTCGGCCGCGGTGCTGCGCGGGTCGTCGTCCTCGAGGAACGGCCACGACAGCGGCCCGTGGAAGATGTTGCCGCCGGGCATGTTCACGGCCCGCTCGATGTCGAGGGTGGTCTTGGTCTCGATGCACGGCCGGCCGGCGGCATCCGTCATGATCACGTTCTCGATCGGCTCGGCCAGCACCGAGTTCAGCGATGCCAGCACGGCATCCTGCAGCCGCGCACGCAGTTCATCGTTGTTCTCCGGCGTGGTGAGCCGGTGTGGAACGTGCAGTCCGAACACCGTGAGGGTGTGCGCCCCGGACGCCGCCAGCTCGGGCGACAGGATCGACGGGTCGCTCAGGGAGTGGCAGTAGATCTCGCAAGGCAGCGGATGCGGGATATGCCCGCCGGATGCCGCCTCGAAGGCGGCGCCGAGCTGCGCGTACGACTCGTTGATGTGGAACGTGCCGCCGAACGCGGCCTCGGGTGAGACGCTCGCGTCGCGCAGCCGGGGCAGTCGACCGAGGAGGAGATTGACCTTCACCTGGGCGCCCTCGGGAGCGGGCAGGTCCGCGGTCGACTCGCCGAGCAAGCGTTGCAGCACGACGGGCGCCACATTCGCGAGCAGGCTCTCGCCGCGTACTTCGTGCTCGCCTCCGTCGAGGGTGTACCGCACGACTCCCTCAGGCGTGACGCCCGTCACGTCGGCGCCGGTCACGATTCGTGCTCCGGCCGCTCGCGCTGCCCGTTCGAGCTCACCGCTGACGGCACCCATGCCGCCGATCGGCACATCCCAGTCGCCGGTTCCGTTGCCGATCACGTGGTACAGGAAGCAGCGGTTGGCGTCGAGTGCAGGGTCGTCCAAGGCGGTGAAGGTGCCGATGAGCCCGTCGGTCGCGACGACTCCGCGCACCAGGTCATTCCCGAACCTGGCGGTGATCGCCTCGTCGAGGGGCCGCTCGAAGACCTGCTTCCACACCGTGTCATCGACGAGGCGCTGCGCCTCGGACCGGGTGGGGAGTGGCTCGAGCACCGTCGGAAAGAGCGCTCGTGCCACCGCCGCCGTGTCGGCATAGAACGAGTCCCACGCGGCGGCATCCTGCTCGGCCCCGATGGCTGCGAACGAGGCACGGGTGGCTTCGGCGTCGGCGTTGTCCACGAGCAGTCCCCGCTCCGGATGCTGCGGGTCCGGCGTGTAGGACGAGAAGCGGCGGCGCACCAGGGAGATGTCGAGCCCGAGCTCCTCGATGATGCGTGCAGGCAGCAGGCTCACCAGGTAGGAGTAGCGCGACAGCCGCGCATCGATCCCGGCGAACGCCTGTGCCGAGATGGCGGCGCCGCCCACGTGGTCGTCGCGCTCGAGCACGAGCACGCTGCGTCCTGCCTGGGCGAGGTAGGCCGCAGCGACGAGGCCGTTGTGGCCGCCTCCGATGATGACGACGTCGTGGGAGGCGGCGGGGGCGGAGTCAGTGGCAGTGCTGGCTGCGGCGTCGGAGCTCATGGATCGACCCTATGCGACCGGTCGACTGGCTGTGTTCCGACGACTCCGCGCTGGATGCCCGGACCCGACCGTGCCGGCAGCACCGGACAGCAGACTCTGCATGAAGAAGTATTACTTACCGGTCAGTAAGTGTTTCTGCTACATTGACGACGTCATCCCCCGTACGGGTGTGGATGACGTTCCACGAGATCCGGCACAGCGCAGTCGCCAGAGTCGTTCGGCGCATGGGCCCAGTTCAAAGGAGAACGTCCCCGTGAGAGTCCCATCCCCTGCCGCACAGGGCGCACCACCTCGCCGTGTGCGCGCGCTCGGCCTCGGCGCTACAGTGTTCGCGCTGGTGGCGAGCGGTGCCGTCGTCGCGACGCCCGCCTACGCCGGTCCGAGCACACCCGACTTCGGTCCGAACGTCACGATCTTCGACCCGAGCACGCCGGTCGACGAGATCAACGCCACCCTGGCGTCGTTCGCGAACGAGGCCGAGTTCAGCACGAACCGGCACGCCGCCTTCTTCAAGCCCGGTACCTACGGCAGTGCCGCAGGGGAGAACGACCCCTCCACGGCGACAGGAATCGTCAACGCCGAGGTGGGCTACTACACCTCGATCTCGGGTCTCGGCGCATCGCCGGAGGACGTGCGCATCAACGGCGCGCTTCACGTCGAACCGGTGCGCGCCTGCGAACCCAACCCCTGGGACTGCCAGTCACCGGGTTCCCTCACGCGCTTCTGGCGATCGCTCTCGAACATGAGCATCAACCCGATCCAGAGGCCCCTCGGCGTGGATGCCGAACGACCCTTCCCGAGCGGGGTGACCGATCCGCACCAGATGCGGTGGGCGGTCTCCCAGGCGGCACCTCTCCGCCGGATGAACATCGAGGGGTCCCTCACGCTGTTCGGCCGGGTCGGCGAGTACGCGAGCGGCGGCTACATGGCCAACACCGCCGTGTCGGGAACCGTGGTCAACGGGTCCCAGCAGCAGTGGTTCACCCGGGACAGCAACGTCGGCACCTGGGAGGGCGGCGTCTGGAACGTCACCTCGGTCGGTGTCGAGGGTGCTCATGCCGGGACTCCCGCCGGAACGGGGGATGCCGCGACCCCGCTGTACACGACTGTCGCCCAGACTCCGGTGACCCGCGAGTCGCCGTTCCTCTACCTCGACGGCGACGAGTACAAGGTGTTCGTGCCGAAGGCGAAGACCAACAGCTCGGGAATCGACTGGTCGACGGATGCAGCATCCGGAGACGCGATCGACATCGCCGACTTCTACATCGCCAAGACCGGAGACACGGCGGCGCAGATCAACGCCGCGCTCGCCGCGGGCAAGAACCTGCTCGTGACGCCCGGGGTCTACGCCCTGAGCGAGCCCATCACGGTCACGCGGGCCGACACGGTCGTGCTCGGCCTTGGCCTCGCGACCCTGGTGCCGACGAACGGCAACGCGGCGATCGACATCGCCGACGTGCCGGGAGTGAAGGTGGCCGGCCTCACGGTCGACGCGGGTGAGGTCAACTCGCCGGTGCTCGTCAAGGTCGGACCAGCCGGAGCCGGCGCCAGTGACCCCGCGAACCCCACGACGCTCAGCGACGTGTTCGTTCGCGTCGGCGGCGCGCACGTCGGTCGGGCGACGACGAGCATCGAGGTGAACAGCGACGACGTGCTGCTCGACCACATCTGGGCCTGGCGCGCGGATCACGGCGACGGCGTTGCCTGGGACTCGAACACCGGTGACCACGGAGTCGTCGTGAACGGCGACGACGTCACGGCCCTCGGCCTCTTCGTCGAGCACTACCAGAAGGCGCAGACCGTGTGGAACGGCAACGGCGGAACGACGCTCTTCTACCAGAGCGAGCTCCCGTACGATCCGCCGAGCCAGGCCGCCTGGTCCGACGGCGATCGCCTCGGATACGCCTCCTACCAGGTGGCACCGGACGTGACCTCGCACTCGGCATCCGGTCTCGGCGTCTACTCGTTCTTCAACCAGAACGTCGACATCCGCGTCGAGAGCGGAATCCAGGCGCCGAAATCGGCCGGGGTGACATTCACCAACATGGTGAGCGTGTTCCTCAACGGCTCGGGCGGCATCAACCACATCATCAACGACGCCGGACTGCCCGCCGTGGGGAGCTTCGCCTCACCGGGCCTGCTGTCCTATCCGCCCGCCGACACGCAGGCGCCGACGGTGTCGATCGCCGCGGCACCGGCCGCACCCGACGGATCGAACGGCTGGTACCGCGGCGGGGTCTCGCTCACCGTGACCGGAAGCGACGACTACACGCCGCTCAACCTGGAAGCGAACGTCGACGGCGCCGGCTGGAAGGCCGTCACCGGCCCGATCGCCATCGCCGACGGCACGCATTCCGTGCAGGCGCGGGCGACGGATGGCTCGGGCAACGTCTCGTCGGTCGCCACGTGGAGCGGCAAGGTCGACGGCGTTGCTCCGGTCGCGACGGTGGCGTTCGATGCGACGTCGCGAAAGGCATCCGTCACCGCGACCGACGGCTCGGGTTCTGGCGTCTCGGGCATCGAATACCGCCTGGGCGGTGGCGCCTGGCTGGCCTACACGGCGCCGGTCGCCGTGGGAGACGCCGCCACGACCTTCGGGTATCGGGCGACGGATGCAGCGGGCAACAGGTCGACCGACGGCTCGCTGTCTGTTCCCGCGAAGGTCGCGGGCAAGGTGCCGCTCGCCGTCGCCGCAGCCTCGCTGTGCATCAACGGCAAGGTGTCGGTGGCGGTCTACGCCCTGAACATCGGCAAGGCCAAGGCCGACATCCGCCTGACTACGCAGTGGGCTGACGCGAAGTTCACCAAGGTCGGCTTCGGCAAGGCCGTGTACAAGCTGTTCCCGACGGGCGCCAAGTCGGTGCCGAAGGGCACGGCGACCGTCGCCGGCTACACCTTCGTGAACGGCGTCGGCTCGTACTCGACATACACGCCGGGCTTTGCAGCCCTGAACTGCGGCCGCCGCTAGGCCGGCAGCTCGCGCAGCGCCGCCCACCGGGGTTCGGGTCCGGTGGGCGGCGCTGTGCGGGTGGGGGGCGGTCTCGATACGCGTGCTCGCTCCGCTCGCTCGCTACTCGACCAGCGGCTTATTCACCGCTGAGATCACGCGCAGCGAGCGGCTCATTCACCGCTGATCGAGTAGCGCCCGACGAAGTCGGACGCGTATCGAGATCACCCTCAACGCGCGGGCGTCACCAGCGCCACGGCCTGGGCCAGCGCCGCGCGGCATACCGCCACGGCCTCACGGTCGGCGCTCGAACGCCGCGCTGCCGTGAAGATGGTGCGGTGGGGGTCTGCAGGCAGGTCGACCAGCCGCACACTCGGCGCCTCTCCCGCCCACACGAGATCGGGCAGGAGTCCGACGGCGTTTCCCGAGCGGATCAGCCTGATGTGGGCCATGAGGTCGGCCGTCTCGAAGCGCACGTCCGGCTCGAAGCCGGCGGCGCGACAGAGTTGCATCGCCCACTCCCTCGAGGCCGTGCCGACGGGCTCCATCACCCACGCCCGCCCCTCGGTGATCTGCCGAAGCGCGTGATGCTGTGCAGAAGCATCGGGCAGCGCTGCGGCGGTCGCACCGCCCACCCCCAGACGGATCGCGTCCCCGCCCAGCACCACCCGGTCGAGGTCGGACCGGTGCGCTCGAGTGTGGCCCGGGTACTGCTCGGCGATCACGAGGTCGAAGTCGCGGGCCGACACCTCGAACAGGCCGGCATCGGGCTCACGCTCGGTCACCTCGACGCGCAGCTGCGGGTAGGCCTCACGCAGGATGGTCAGTGCTGCCGGCAGGATCGCGTGCGCCGCCGACTGGAAGACGGCCAGCCGCACCGTACCGCGCACCTCACCGAGCGACGACGCCACTTCGTCCTCGGCACGCTCGAGGATGTCGAGCACCTGCTCGGCGCGTGCGACGAGAAGCTCCGCCTGCGGAGTGAGGATCACCCGGCGGCCGGCCTTCTCGAGCAGTGGCACTCCGGCCTCGGCCTCGAGCAGGGACAACTGCTGCGACACCGACGACGGCGAGTACGCCAGAGCCTCGGCGACAGCAGCGAGGGTCCCGCGCAGCTTCACCTCGCGCAGCAGGCGCAGGCGTCTGACGTCCAGCATCCGTCACCTCCCGATTCATCAGCCAAACTAACGGATACTGGTGGGAAAGCTTCGCTTTACCCGAATGAACGGATGCCCGACACTGTGCTGAGAGAGCCTCTCCCGGTGGGTGCTCCCGCGAGAAAGAACTAATGTCATGACCATGTCGAGCACGCCCGTCGAGTCCCAGGCCGACCTCGCGACCGAGTCCATCGCGCTGGTGCGCCGCTGGCTCGCTCAGAGCGCGGAGATCCCAGCCGATCCGTCCGGAGAACGTCTGGCCGGCGTGCTCAAAGATCCCAACGGGCTGGACTTCACGGTCGGCTTCGTCGACGGCGTCATGCGCCCGGAAGACCTCATGGTCGCCGGCCACAACCTCGCGAAGGTCGCCCCGAAGGCGCCGGCCTTCCTGCCGTCGTACATGCGCGGCGCGATCGGCCTGGGCGGCGCGCTCGGACCTGTCGTGCCGTGGGTGGTCATCCCCGCAGCGCGACGCGTGCTGCGCCAGATGGTCGGACACCTCGTCATCGACGCGACGCCGGACAAGCTGGGGCCTGCGATCGAGCACCTCCGCTCCACCGGCAACAGGTTGAACCTCAACCTGCTCGGCGAGGCCGTTCTCGGCGACCGCGAGGCCGACCGACGCCTGGCGGGAACGCGGGAACTCCTCGCCCGCGACGACGTCGACTACGTGTCGATCAAGGTGTCGAGCGTGGTGAGCCAGCTCTCCATGTGGTCGTTCGACGAGGCCGTCGAGCGCGTGGTCGAGCGCCTCACGCCCCTGTACGAGCTGGCGGCCTCAGCGAAGACCACCAAGTTCATCAACCTCGACATGGAGGAGTACCGCGACCTCGATCTCACCATCGCGGTGTTCGAGCGCATCCTCGACCAGCCGCAGTTGCGCCAGCTCGAGGCCGGCATCGTGCTGCAGGCCTACCTGCCCGACGCCCTGGGTGCCCTGCAGGGGCTGACGAGCTGGGCCCAGCGCCGCCGGGCCGAGGGTGGAGCCCCCATCAAGGTGCGCATCGTGAAGGGCGCGAACCTCGCCATGGAGCACGTCGATGCGGCCATCCACGACTGGCCGCTCGCCACCTACGACACCAAGCAGCACAGCGACACCAACTACAAGCGCGTGCTCAACTGGGCCTTCACTCCCGAGAACACCGACGCCGTCAAGATCGGCGTCGCAGGTCACAACCTCTTCGACGTCGCCTACGCCCACCTGCTCGCCCAGCGACGCGGTGTCAGTTCGGCCGTGGACTTCGAGATGCTCCTGGGCATGGCCACGAACCAGGCCGAGGCGGTGCGCCGCGATGTCGGGCAACTGCTGCTCTACACGCCCGTGGTGAACCCGGCCGAGTTCGACGTGGCCATCGCGTACCTCATCCGTCGCCTCGAGGAGAACGCGAGCACCGAGAACTTCATGTCGGCGGTGTTCGAGCTCACCACCTCCGACGCCCTGCTCCAGCGTGAGACCGACCGCTTCCTCGCGTCGCTGGCCGACCTCGACGACACCGTCCCCGGCCCGAACCGCACGCAGGACAGGTCGCAGGCTCCGGTGCTTCCGCCACTGCCCGCCGAGCCTGTCGTGACCTCGGCAGCCGAGCAGACCGATCCGACCCTCACCGGCGCCCTTCTCGGAATCACCCGGGGATCGCGCGGCGGCGGCCCGGCCGCGCACCCGGGTGCGTCGGGAAGCTTCTCGAACGAACCGGACACCGACCCCGCGCTTCCCGCCAACCGGGCGTGGGGACGCCGCATCCTCGGCCGCGTGGCCGCGTCGACCCTCGGATCCGAGACGATCGCGGCATCGCAGGTGAGCGATGCCGACACTCTCGACGCCCTCATCGACTCGGTCTCCGCCGCGGGCCGGGCGTGGGGTCAGCGCACAGGGGCGGAGCGCGCCGCGATCCTGCACCGCGCCGGGGTCGCGCTCGCCGCCAACCGGGATCGCCTCATCGAGGTCGCCGCATCCGAGACCGGCAAGACCATCGCGGAGGCCGACCCCGAGATCAGCGAGGCCATCGACTTCGCGCACTACTACGCCGAGCGTGCCATCGAGCTCGACAGGGTGCAGGGCGCGCTCTTCGTGCCAGCGCAGCTCACCGTGGTGACGCCGCCGTGGAACTTCCCGGTCGCCATCCCTGCCGGCGGTGTGCTCGCCGCCCTCGCTGCGGGCTCCGGCGTGATCATCAAGCCGGCGAAGCAGGCGCAGCGCACCGGAGCCGTCATGGTGGAGGCGTTGTGGGAGGCCGGCGTTCCGCGCGACGTTCTCGCGCTCGTCGACCTCGCCGAACAGGACTTCGGGCAGCAGCTGATTGCGCATCCGTCGGTCGACAGGGTCATCCTCACCGGCGCCTACGAGACGGCCAAGCTGTTCAGGTCGTTCCGCCCCGATCTGCCCCTGCTGGCCGAGACGAGCGGCAAGAACGCCGTGATCGTCACGCCGTCGGCCGACCTCGACCTCGCCGCATCCGATGTGATCAAGAGCGCATTCGGGCATGCCGGCCAGAAGTGCTCGGCGGCCTCGCTCGTCATCCTCGTCGGCTCCGTGGCCAGGTCCGAGCGCTTCCGCAACCAGCTCGTCGACGCCGCGACGTCGATGCGGGTCGGCTACCCCGACGATCCATCGACCCAGATGGGTCCGATCATCGAACCGGCGAGCGGCAAGCTGCTCAACGCCCTCACCGAGCTGGGCATCGGCGAGGAGTGGTTGGTCGAGCCGAAGCAGCTCGACGAGACCGGCCGGCTGTGGTCTCCCGGCATCCGCACGGGCGTCGCTCCCGGCTCCTACTTCCACCTCACCGAGTTCTTCGGACCGGTGCTCGGCGTCATGCACGCGCGCAACCTCGAGGAGGCCATCCGCTTCCAGAACGCCGTCGACTACGGCCTCACGGCAGGGCTGCACTCGCTCGACAGCGATGAGCTCGCCCTCTGGATCGACACCGTCGAGGCCGGAAACCTCTACATCAACCGCGGGACCACCGGCGCGATCGTGCAGCGCCAGCCCTTCGGCGGCTGGAAGCGCTCGTCGGTCGGAGCCGGGACCAAGGCCGGTGGGCCCAACTACCTGTTCGGACTCGGCACCTGGAAGACGGATGCCGGCAACAGGTCGAAGACGCTGCACCTGCGCGGCCTCGAGGACCGCGTGACCGACATCATCGAGGCGTCGCAGGCATCGCTCGGCTACGAAGAGTTCGACCAGCTGCGTCGGGCAGCGCTCTCCGACGCCATCGCCTGGCGCGAGGAGTACGGCGTCACGCGCGACGTGTCGCAGCTCGTGCTGGAGCGCAATGTCTTCCGCTACCTTCCGGTGCCGGTCGCAGTGCGGGCGGCGGAGGACGCCTCGCTCGTCGACGCGCTGCGGGTCGTCATCGCGGCGACGCTGTCGAAGTCGGAGTACACGGTGTCGCTCCCGACGGCGCTGCCACCGGCGGTGCAGGGGCTCCTCGACCTCCGCGACGTGCCTGTGACCGTGGAGACGGATGCCGCCTGGCTCGCCGGACTCGCGTCGTCGGCCGTGCTCGACGACGACGGACCGAAGCGCGTGCGAGTCGTCGCCGCCGGCTCTCGGGATGCGCTCGCGACAGCCGTCGCCGGTGCGCTCGACGGCACCCCTGACGTCGCGGTGTACGCGCACGAGGTGACCCAGTCGGGGCGGGTGGAGCTGCTTCCGTTCCTGCACGAGCAGGCCATCTCGATCACGGCCCACCGGTTCGGAAACCCGAGCACGCTGTCGGACGGTGTGATCTAGGAGCTGTACCCGCTCGCTGAGGGCCGAGCGAAGCGATCGCCCGAAGCGCTCCGCAGTGAGCGGTTCGTCGTTGGTGCGCTTCGGCCGCGGACTCCGTCCGGGCCTCGGCGAGCGGTGGGTGGGCGCTAGTT
Organism: Leifsonia sp. Root1293; assembly: GCF_001425325.1. Lineage (NCBI taxonomy): Bacteria > Bacillati > Actinomycetota > Actinomycetes > Micrococcales > Microbacteriaceae > Leifsonia > Leifsonia sp. Root1293. The sequence goes on from NZ_LMEH01000002.1 coordinate 408,947, forward strand.
CCGCCCGCGGTTCTGTCGCCGCACGGTCCGTGGTGCACGACCTCCGATGAACGACTGGGCGGCGTCGACCGCGAAGCCCTGTTCGAGCGCCTCACGCCCGATCAGCATCCGGAAACCCATCGAGTCCCGATTGGTAAGGGTGACTTCGGCCGTCAGTGCCTTGCCGAGCAGCACGATGTCGAGCAGCACCACGATGCGCTCCTCGCTGTGGCCTGACGAACTGCGCACCGAGCGACGGTCGAGCACCGGACATTCGACAGTGACGGCGTCTTCATCACTGCCCTGCCATGGTTGAACGCCGAACCGCACGTACGACTCTCCGTCGCGCTCGAACTCCTCCATGTCGAAGGCGTGGAGCGAGCTGGTGCGGGCGCCGGTGTCGAGCTTGGCCTTGATCCACGGAACTCCGATCGCCGGAAGGGCAACCCATTCGCGCCAGCCGGCGATGGTGCTTGAATGGACAGGTTCGCTCACCCGTCCATCTTGTCAGGGGCACCCGTTGAAACTCGCGATCCTCTCGCGCGCCCCGCAGGCGTATTCCACCCAGAGACTCCGCGCAGCAGCGTTGCAGCGCGGTCATCAGGTGAAAGTGCTGAACACCCTGCGCTTCGCCATCGACCTCTCCGGTGCCGAACCCGACCTGCAGTACCGCGGTCGCGCCCTCTCCGACTACGACGCGATCCTGCCGCGCATCGGCAGCTCGATCACCTACTTCGGAACCGCCGTGGTGCGCCAGTTCGAGCAGATGGACGTCTACACGCCCAACACGGCCAACGGCATCACGAACGCGCGCGACAAGCTGCGGGCGAGCCAGATCCTGTCCCGGCACAACATCGGCATGCCGGCGACGGCCTTCGTGCGCAACCGCGCCGACGTGCGCCCGGCGATCGAGCAGGTGGGTGGCGCGCCAGTGGTCATCAAGCTTCTCGAGGGAACGCAGGGCATCGGCGTGATCCTCGCGCCCCAGGTGAAGGTGGCCGAGGCGATCATCGAGACTCTGCACTCGACGAACCAGAACGTGCTCATCCAGCGCTTCGTGGCCGAGAGCCGCGGCAAGGACGTGCGTGCCCTCGTGGTGGGCGACCGTGTCGTGGCCGCCATGCGGCGCACGGCGAACGGCGACGAGTTCCGGTCGAACGTGCACCGCGGCGGCAGCGTCGAGGCCATCGAGCTCACGCCGGAGTACGAGCAGGTCGCCGTGCGCTCCGCCCAGATCATGGGCCTCAAGGTCGCCGGTGTCGACATGCTCGAGGGCAACGACGGGCCCCTGGTCATGGAGGTCAACTCCTCGCCCGGCCTGCAGGGCATCGAGACGGCCACCAACCTCGACGTCGCGGGCGCCATCATCGACTACATGGCCAACCAGGTCGCCTTCCCCGAGATCGATGTGCGCCAGCGCCTCACCGTGTCGCGCGGCTACGGCGTGGCCGAGCTGCTCGTGCACGCCGGCGCCGACCTGGTCGGTACGACGATCGCCGAGTCGGGCCTGACGGAGCGCGACATCACCGTGCTCACGCTGCACCGGGGCACGTCCGTCGTGCCCAATCCGCGGGGGCACGTCGAGCTCGAAGCCGGCGACAGGCTGCTGTGCTTCGGCAAGCTCGAGGAGATGCGGTCGATGATCCCCGAGCGACGCAAGCGCCGTGCCAGGGTGCGGAAGCTGCCCAAGGAGCCGCTGCCGACGCCCCCGGCCGAGTAGACCGCTTTTCGAACCGTTGGTCGAGTAGGCCGTGAGCGGAGCGAGCTGCCGTATCGAGACCACTCCGACGGCCCCCCGCTGGTCGAGTAGGCCTTGAGCGGAGCGAGCAGCCGTATCGAGACCACTCCGATGGCCTCCCGCTGGTCGAGTAGGCCGTGAGCGGAGCGAGCTGCCGTATCGAGACCACTCCGTGGCCTCCCGCTGGTCGAGTAGGCCGTGAGCGGAGCGAGCAGCCGTATCGAGACCACTCCGACGGCGCTGTTGTTCGGGGCGGCCCGTGGATCTCGATACGCGTCCGACTGCGTCGGGCGCTACTCGATCAGCGGGGGTGTCCGACTGCGTCGGGCGCTCCTCGATCCGCGCGGCGAGCGGGAGGATCAGCGTGAGCGCAGCGCCGCCTCGACCAGCGCCAGCGCCTCGTCCGCGTCGATGCCCAGCTCGCCGACGCGCGCTGCATACGCCGCCGCTGCAGTCTGCGCGTGCTGATGCGTGACGTCGCCGGATGCCGACACCAGCGTTCCCGCTCGTCCCCGCGTCTCGATGACGGCGTCGGACTCCAGCGCCCGGTACGCCTTCGCGACAGTGTTGACCGCCAGCCCCAGTCGCTCGGCGAGCGCTCGGACCGTCGGCATCCGCTCACCGGCGACGAGGTCACCGGAGCGGACGGCGGCGATGACCTGCGTGCGGATCTGCTCGAACGGGGGCACCGGCGACGCGGCGTCGATCGCGATGGCGATCACGCGAGTCAGTCCTCGTGGGCGCGCTGCACCAGCCGGGTGAGCACGATGGCGCTGCGGGTGTGGTCGACGTTGGCCGCCAGGCGCACCTTCTCGAGCGCGGCCTCCAGGCTCGCGATGTCGCGGGAACGCATCTGCACGATGGCATCGGCGCTGCCGGTCACGGTGCCCGCGTAGACGACCTCGGGCACGGCCGAGAGGATGCGCTGCAGTTCATCGGGCGACACCGTGCCGCGGCAGAACACCTCGACCCACGCCTCGGTGGTGGTGCCGTCGACGGCGGGGTCGACATGGATCGTGAAGCCGCGGATCACTCCGTCGGCGACGAGACGGTCGACGCGACGCTTGACGGCGGATGCCGACAGCCCGACCACGGACCCGATGTCGCCGTAGCCCGCTCGGGCGTTCTGGCGCAGCTCGTCGAGGATTCGGCGGTCGATGTTGTCCATCCGAGAAGTGTAAGCGCGATCCTTGCGTGGTGTCGCGTGCGTACGCATGCATGCTGCGCTCGACAGCGAGAACTTCGAGATAGCTGCGTGTGACACTGGAGGTGGCGTCTGGTGCCCACCCCGGTGGATGCCGGCTCGACTCGAGCGACCTGGTCCGCCACTCCTGCGATTGAGATTTCGAGCCAGAGGAGAGGGCCATGACCGACATCGTCGAGGACACGACCACCCAGCCGGGCGGCATCCGCCCCACACGCACTCCCACCACGCGGTCGGTGCTGATGTGCAGCCCCGAATTCTTCACCGTGGTGTACCGCATCAATCCGTGGATGGACCCGGCGCTGCCCACCGACACGAACCTCGCCGTCGACCAGTGGTCCGTGCTGCATCAGACCTACCTCGACCTGGGGTTCGACGTGCACCTCATCGACCCCATCCCCGGCCTGCCCGACATGGTCTACGCGGCCAACGGAGGCATGGTCATCGACGGCATCGCGTACGGCGCGAGCTTCACTCACCCCGAACGCCAGCCAGAGGGTCCGGCGTACATGGACTGGTTCCGGGCCCACGGCCTGGACGTGCGGGTGCCAGAGCAGATCAACGAGGGCGAGGGTGACTTCCTGCTTGTCGGCGACACGATCCTCGCCGGAACCGGATTCCGCAGCGACTCGCTCAGCCACGGCGAACTCGCCGCCATCTACGGTCGCGAGGTCGTGACCCTGCGACTCGTCAATCCGAGTTTCTACCACCTGGACACGGCCCTCGCCGTGCTCGACTCCACGCCCGGCCAGGAGCACATCGCCTACCTGCCGAGCGCTTTCGACGAGCCCAGTCTGGCCATCCTGCGATCGCGGTACCCGGATGCCGTGATCGTGACCGAGATCGACGCCGCCGTGCTGGGCCTCAACTCGTTCAGCGACGGCTACAACGTCGTGATCGCCTCCCGCGCCGCCGACTTCGAGCGTCAACTGCGGGCGCACGGCTACAACCCCATCGGCGTCGACCTCTCCGAGCTGCTGCTCGGGGGAGGCGGCGTCAAGTGCTGCACCCTGGAGCTTCGACGATGACCACCACCGACAACTCAGCCACGATCCCTTCCCCCGATGACGCAGTCGAGGGCTCCTTCCCCAATAACGCAGTCGAGGGCTCTTCGCGCGATGTCTCGGGGTTCGGCGGGCATCCTTGGGCGGAGACATCGGGCGAAGAGCCCTCGACGACTCCACTGAGCGAAAAAACCAGCACCCTCATCGCCGAGGAGGAAGCGCACGCCGCCCACAACTACCACCCCCTCCCCGTCGTGGTGGCGTCGGGTGATGGAGCCTGGGTCACGGATGTCGACGGCAAGCGCTACCTCGACTGCCTCGCCGCGTACTCCGCCGTGAACTTCGGCCACTCCAACCCCGCGCTGCTCGATGCGGCGCGCGCCCAGCTCGGCCGCATCACCCTGACCAGCCGCGCCTTCCACAACGACCAGCTCGGGCCCTTCGTCACCGAACTCGCAGCCCTCGCCGGCAAGGACATGGTGCTGCCGATGAACACCGGCGCCGAGGCCGTCGAATCGGGCATCAAGGTCGCGCGAGCATGGGGCTACAGGGTGAAGGGCGTCGCCCCCGAGCAGGCGAACATCATCGTCATGGCCGGCAACTTCCATGGTCGCACCACCACGATCATCTCCTTCAGCGACGACGCCGATGCCAGCGACGACTTCGGTCCGTTCACCCCGGGGTTCCGCACCGTTCCCTACGGCGACGTCGCCGCCATCGAGGCCGCGATCGACGAGAACACCGTGGCCGTGCTGATCGAGCCGATCCAGGGCGAGGCCGGCATCGTGGTGCCGCCCGCGACCTTCCTGCCCGCCGTGCGCGAGCTCACCACGCGGCGCGACGTGCTGTTCATCGCCGACGAGATCCAGTCGGGCCTCGGTCGCACCGGCGCCACCTTCGCCTGCGACCTCGTGGGCGTGGTGCCCGATCTCTACCTGCTGGGCAAGGCGCTCGGCGGCGGCATCGTTCCGGTCTCCGCCGTCGTCGGCAACGTCGATGTGCTGGGCGTACTCGCTCCCGGACAGCACGGCTCGACGTTCGGTGGCAACCCACTGGCGGCATCCGTCGGCGTCGCAGTGGTGCGGATGCTCGCGACGGGCGAGATGCAGCAGCGTGCACGCGATCTCGGCGGTCACCTGCATTCCGCGCTGTCGCAGCTGGTCGGTTCCGGAGTCGTCGCCGTGCGCGGTGCCGGGCTCTGGGCCGGAATCGACATCGACCCGTCTCTGGCATCTGGCCGCGCGGTCTGCGAGGCCCTCATGGAGCGCGGCGTGCTCGCGAAGGACACGCACGGCTCCACCATCCGTCTCGCACCTCCGCTGGTGGTCTCGCGGGAGGATCTCGACTGGGCGGTCGAGCAGCTGGCCGCCGTGCTCGAGGACTTCGCTCGCCCAGACAGCTGAGGCGGTCGCGCGCGCTCAGTGCCAGACTGGAGCGATGAGCAGCAACGTTGACACGTCGGCCATCGACGAGGAACCGGTCGACCCGAAGCGCGATCACGGCTTCTTCGGCCAGCCGCGATCGCTCGCCACCATCTTCGGTGTCGAGATGTGGGAGCGCTTCAGCTTCTACGGCATGCAGGGCATCCTGCTCATCTACCTGTACTACTCCGCCGCGGAAGGCGGCCTGGGATTGCCGCAGGCGACGGCCGCCGGAATCGTGGGAGCGTACGGCGGCGCCGTCTACCTGTCGACCATCCTCGGCGCGTGGATCGCCGACAGGCTGCTCGGCTCGGAGCGAGTGCTGTTCGTCAGTGCCATCGTCATCATGCTCGGGCACATCGGCTTGGCCCTGCTGCCCGGCTTCTCCGGTGTGATCGTCGGCCTCATCCTCGTCGCCGTCGGATCGGGTGGGCTCAAGGCCAACGCCACCAGCGTCGTCGGAACGCTCTACAAGCCCGAGGATCCGCGCCGTGATGCCGGCTTCTCGCTGTTCTACCTCGGCATCAACCTGGGTGCGTTCTTCGGCCCCATCCTCACCGGACTGTTGCAGTCGACGCTGGGCTTCCACTGGGGCTTCGGTCTGGCCGCCGTCGGCATGGCGATCGGCCTCACGCAGTACTCCTTCGGCCGTAAGAACCTCCCGGCCGCAGCACACCGCATCGCGAACCCACTGCCGGCCCGGCGTCGTCCGCTCTTCATCGGCGTGGGAGTGGCCGCGATCGTCGTGATCCTGGTGTGCGTGTTCACCGGACTCATCACGGCGACCAACCTGGTGACGATCGTGATCGCCCTCACCGTCATCGCGGCCATCGCCTACTTCGTGGTCATCCTGTCGAGCAGCAGGATCGACGCGACCGAGAGGTCGCGGGTGTTCGCCTTCATCCCGCTCTTCATCGCCAGCGTGGCGTTCTGGTCGCTCTACCAGCAGCAGTTCACAGTGCTCACCATCTACTCAGACGAGAAGCTGAACCGCAGCATCTTCGGGTGGGAGATGCCGGTGTCGTGGGTGCAGTCGATCAACCCGATCTTCATCATCATCCTCTCGGGAGTGTTCGCGGCCATCTGGACCAAGCTCGGCACCCGCCAGCCATCGACGCCCGTCAAGTTCGCCCTCGGCACGATGATCATGGGCGCGGCGTTCCTGCTGTTCCTGCCGTTCGCCGGTGGCGGAGCCAACTCCACGCCGCTGCTGGCGATCGTGATCATCCTCCTGGTGTTCACCGTCGCCGAGCTCTTCATCTCGCCGGTCGGGCTGTCGGTGGCCACCAAGCTGGCTCCGCGAGCGTTCACGACCCAGATGGTCGCCCTGTTCTTCCTGTCGGTCGCTCTGGGATCGGCCATCTCCGGCCAGCTCGCAGCGCTCTACGACGTCAAGAACGAGGTTCCGTACTTCGGCGTGCTGGGCGGCATCGCGATCGTTCTCGGCGCCATCCTGCTGGCGTTCGCCAAGCCCGTCCTGAAGCTGATGCGCGGCATCCGCTAGGACGCCGGGCGGGCGACGAGCTGCCAGAGGTGCTCGATGGTCGCGGCCATGTCGATCGACGGGTCGAGCATCCACTGCGTCTGGAGGCCGTCGGTGACCGCCAGCACGATGGACGCGAGCCTGTCGGCGTCGACATCTGAAGGCACGCGGCCGGCGTCCTGCTCGGTCCTGATCGCTGCGCTGTAGCTCTCCCTGAAGCTCTTGTAGCGCTCGACGAAGAAGTCGTGGGCCGGATGCTCCGGATCGCCGGCCTCCGTCGAGACCTGGGCGTACAGCTGCACCAGTCCGGGCACCTCGGCGTTGTGCCTGACGACGTTGATCAGTCCGTCGATCGGAGCTGTCGCCTCGAGGTCGAACGCGTCGCGGTCCACCTCGTCGCGCTTGCGCAGGATCTCCTGGAAGAGCTCCTCCTTCGACGAGAAGTAGTGCAGCAGTCCGGCCTGGCTGAGACCCACCTCGTCGGCGAGTTCGCGCACCGAGGTGCGGCGGTAGCCGTTGCGGGCGATCACCGCGAGGGCGCTCGTCAGGATCTCCTCGCGCTTGGCCACGCCTTTCGCGTACTGCCCCCGTGCTGTCATGCCTCGATCGTAGGGCGGAGTGCTTGAGATCGAAAACCGAGCGATGTATGGTTTTAGCGCCGGCTCGCCGCTGGCGCACCTCGACCACCGAGACGACAGTGACGTCATCCTTCTGCCGACGCCCCTGCCGCACCAGAAGGAGCAGCATGACCGACACCACCACGCAGCCATCCGTCGACGAGACCCTCGCGGCCCTCACTATCGAGGAGAAGGCCTCGCTCACCAGCGGTGCGGACTTCTGGACGACGAAGTCGGCGCCGGGTGTTCCGTCGATCATGCTGACGGATGGTCCGCACGGCGTGCGGAAGCAGCGTGCGAACGCTGACCACCTGGGCATCACGGACAGCGTTCCGGCCACCTGCTTCCCGCCAGCCGTCGCCCTCGGCTCCAGTTGGGACGTGACGCTGCTCGAGCGGGTGGGCATCGCCCTGGGCGAGGAGTCCGTCGCCGAGAACGTGGGCGTGCTGCTCGGCCCCGGCATCAACATCAAGCGCTCGCCGCTCGGCGGACGCAACTTCGAGTACCTCTCCGAAGACCCGATCGCCTCGGGCGTGCTCGGCTCCGCCCTGGTGCGCGGCCTGCAGAGCCAGGGCGTCGGCGCATCGCTCAAGCACTTCGCGGCCAACAACCAGGAGGCTGACCGCATGCGCGTGTCGGCTGACATCGACGAGCGTCCGCTGCGCGAGATCTACCTGCGTGGCTTCCAGCGCATCGTCGAGGACGAGCAGCCCTGGACCGTCATGTGCTCGTACAACCGCCTCAACGGCGTCTACACCTCGGAGGACCCGTGGTTGCTGAACACGGTGCTGCGTGATGAGTGGGGCTTCACCGGCCTCGTCGTCTCGGACTGGGGCGCTGTCAATGATCGCGTCGCCGGCGTCGCAGCCGGCCTCGATCTCGAGATGCCCTCGAGCAGCGGGCGCACCGACGCGCAGCTCGTCGAGGCGGTGCGGGCGGGTGTCCTCGCCGAGTCCGTGCTCGACACTGCGGCCCGCCGGGCCATCGACCTGGCGTTCAAGGCCGTCGCCGGCGCTCGTGATGACGCCACGTACGACGTCGATGCCCACCACGCCCTCGCCCGCGAGGCTGCAGGCGGCTCGATCGTGCTGCTCAAGAACGACGACGGCGTGCTGCCCTTGGCGACGGACGCTTCGGTCGCGGTGATCGGCGAGCTGGCCCGCTCGCCCCGCTACCAGGGTGCCGGCTCATCGCTCATCAACCCGACCAGGCTCGACAATGCGCTCGACGAGATCCGCCGCCTCGCGGCATCCGACGCCGTCTCCTTCGCCGCCGGCTACGCGGCCGACGGAACCGAGGATGCGGAGCTGGTGGCCGAGGCGCAGGCGGCTGCTGCGGCAGCATCCGTCGCCATCGTGTTCCTCGGAGTTCCCGCCGAGCAGGAGTCGGAGGGCTTCGACCGCGACCACATCGAGCTGCCGGCCGAGCAGCTCTCGTTGCTGGATGCCGTCATCGACGCCAACCCGAACACCGTCGTCGTGCTCTCCAACGGCGGCGTCGTGCGCCTCTCCGGCTTCGCCGACCGCGTTCCGGCCATCGTCGAGGGCTGGCTCCTGGGCCAGGCCGGCGGCGGTGCTGTGGCCGACGTGCTCTACGGAGTCGTCAATCCGTCGGGTCGCCTGCAGGAGAGCATCCCGCAGCGACTGCAGGACACGGCGGCCTACCTGGACTTCCCCGGCGAGCACGGCCACGTGCGCTACGGGGAGGGCCTGTTCGTCGGCTACCGCTGGTTCGACGCCCGCGACATCGAGGTGTCCTTCCCGTTCGGCCACGGCCTCTCGTACACCACCTTCGACTACTCCGATGTCTCGGTGACGACGGATGCCGCCGGCCTCGCGGTGCGCGTGACCGTCACCAACACCGGCAGCCGCGCCGGTGCCGAGGTGGTGCAGGTCTACACGTCGCTGCCCGGCTCGGCCGTCGTGCGTGCTCCGCGCGAGCTCAAGGGCTTCACGAAGGTGGCGCTGGCCGCCGGGGAGAGCCGGATCGTCGAGGTCGCCGTGCGCCGGGAGGACCTCGCCTACTTCGACACCCGCGTCGACTCCTGGATGGTCGAGGGCGGCACGTACACGGTGGAGGTCGCAGCGTCGAGTCGCGACATCCGCGCCTCGGCCGCGGTGGAGGTGACTGGCGACGAGGTGCGGGTGACGCTCGACATGAACTCCTCGATCGGCGAACTGATGGCGCACCCTGTCGCCTCGCAGTTCATTCTGCAGGCGATGGCCTCACAGGGCGACGGCTTCACTTCGGCCCTCATGGACGACCCCGGGATGTTCAAGATGATGGAGTCGTTCCCGATCGGACGCCTCGCCGGATTCCCGGGAATGGGCATCGACCGGTCGCACATCGAGCAGTTGCTGGCCGCGGCCAACGCGGCCTGACCGCTACTCAACCAGCGACAAACGGAGTAGACAAGTCCCCATGACCTCCGCCACCGACCTCGAGTACTACAGCGCGCAGAGTGCATTCACCGATCCCGGGTGGGCGGATGCGGCCCTCGCCGAAGCGCCGACGTCGATCGCGGGCATCCGTGCCCTCGTCTCCAGGCTGGTGTTCCACTATCGGGCATCCGGCGACCCGACACAGCTCGGGTTCGCTCCCGATCGCCTGCACGAGATCGATCTGCGCTACGCCGACGCCATGCTCGCCAGGCTCGCGGAACTCGACCCCGAGCTGGTGAAACCGGAGCGCGCCGCAACGGATCGCATCCTCGGCTGCTGCCGCGACTACACGGTGCTGTTCGTGGCGCTCGCCCGCAGGCTCGGCATCCCGGCCCGCGCCAGGGTCGGCTTCTCGGGCTACTTCGTGGAGGGCTGGTACCTCGACCACGTCGTCGCCGAGGTGTGGGTCGCCGACGAGCAGCGCTGGCGTCTCGTCGACGCGCAGTTCGGCGATGGCGACATCGCCGTGCCGTTCTCGTTCGATGACGTGCCGCGCGATCGGTTCCTCACCGGCGCTGCCGCCTGGATCGCCTGCCGCTCGGGCGAGCTCGATCCGGAGCGGTTCGTGGTGGCGCCGGACCTCATGGTGCCCGACCTGCGCTCGTGGCCGTACCTTCTGCACAACCTCGTCTTCGACCTCGCCGCGCTCAACAAGCAGGAGATGATCCTCTGGGAGATCTGGGGCGTGCTGGAGTCCCTCGAGGCCGCTGATGCCGCCCTGGCAGCGGAGCTCGACGGGCTCGCAGCTCGGCTGGCCGATCCGGCGGTGTCGGTGGCGGAGCTCGCCGCCCTGTACGACGACGACAGGTTCAGGGTTCCGGCCGAGGTCGTCAACTTCTCGCCGCTCGACGGGAGCAAGCGGCGGGTGCGCCTGCGCTCTGGCGCCTCCGCTCCCGCTTCCGCTTCCGCTTCCGCTTCCGCTCCCGCTGATTGAGTAGTGCCCGACGAAGTCGGACACGTATCGAAATCATCGTGAGCGGTGCCGGTCACGTTGGTCTCGATACGCCTGCTCGCTGCGCTCGCGGGCTACTCGACCAGCGGGGGCTGGCGGGCGGCCGGTTCTCCGTTGATTGAGTAGTGCCCGACGAAGTCGGACACGTATCGAAATCAGGGTGGGGACGTTGGTCTCGATACGCCTGCTCGCTGCGCTCGCGGGCTACTCGACCAGCGGAGGGGGGGGCTACTCGACCAGCGGGAGATCGCGGCCTATTCGACCAGCGGAGGAAGCGAAGCCGACTACTTCCTGACCGGAGCCTTGCGCGGCGCACTGGCACGCGGCGTGCGCACGACGGAGGGCTTCGCGGAGGCCGCAGCCTCGGCGGCATCCGTCACTCCACGCGCGATCGGCGTGAGACGCGCGAGCTGCGTGACGTGCTGCGGCCCGAGCTCGTCGAGTGAAGACACCTCGAGCAGCTTCATGGTGCGCACGATCTCGGTGCGGAGGATGTCGATGGTCTTGTCGACTCCCCGGCGTCCACCGGCCATGAGGCCGTAGAGGTACGCGCGTCCGATCAGCGTGAAGCGAGCGCCGAGGGCGATCGAGGCGACGATGTCGGCTCCGGACATGATGCCGGTGTCGAGGTGCACCTCGAGGTCGCCTCCCACCTCGCGGGCGACATCCGGCAGCAGGTGGAAGGGGATGGGTGCCCGGTCGAGCTGGCGTCCGCCGTGGTTCGAGAGCACGATGCCGTCGACCCCGCGGTCGGCGAGCAGCTTCGCATCCGCGACCGTCTGCACGCCCTTGACCACGATCTTGCCTGCCCACATGCCCCGGATGATGTCGAGGTCGTCGAAGGAGATCGTCGGGTCCATGGCGGAGTCGAGCAGCTCGCCGACGGTGCCGCCGGTCGACGAGAGGGAAGCGAACTCCAGCTTGGGCGTGGTGAGGAAGTTGATCCACCAGGCCGGCCTCGGCAGCGCGTTGAGAACGGTACCCGGCGTGAGCTGCGGCGGGATGGAGAAGCCGTTGCGCTTGTCGCGGTGACGGGCGCCGGCGACGGGAGTGTCGACGGTGAAGAACAACGTGTCGAAGCCGGCGGCCGCGGCGCGACGGACGAGCTCGTAGGAGATCTCGCGGTCGCGCATCACGTACAGCTGGAACCAGTTGCGGCCCACGGGATTGGCCTGTCGCACGTTCTCGATGGAGGTCGTGCCGAGGGTCGAGAGGGTGAACGGGATGCCGGCTGCGCCCGCGGCTCCGGCTCCGGCCACCTCGCCCTCGGTCTGCATCATGCGCGTGAAGCCCGTCGGAGCGATGCCGAAGGGCAGGGCGCTCGGGCCGCCCAGAACCTGGCGGGTGGTGTCGACGACGGGCACGTTGCGCAGGATCGACGGGTGGAACTCGATGTCCTGGAACGCCTGCCGAGCGCGCTTCAACGAGATCTCGCCCTCGGCCGATCCCTCGGTGTAGTCGAACGGCGCTTTGGGAGTGCGTCGCTTCGCGATCGCGCGCAGGTCCGCGATGGTCAATGCCTTCTCGAGCCTGCGCTCGGTCGGGTTGAGGGTCGGCTTCTTGAACTTCATGAGCTCGGCGAGCTCGGCCGGCTTCGGGATCTGGCGCTGGACCATGGTGTTCCTCACTGTTCTGCTGCGCGCCGGGACAGGGCGATGTGCCCGGTTCCGGTGGGGGCTGCGACGACGGCGGTCGTCTCGGGGGTCGGAGGCTCCTCGCTGACGAGTGCCGTCTGCGTGTAGTAGCCGGTGATGTGCGAGTGCACCCGGGCGCGGGCTGCGAAGGCGTCGCCTGCCGCGATGGCCGTCAGGATGCCGCGGTGCTCGTCGCGGAGCCGTGCCGCCGTCGCCTCCCAGTCGTCGATGACGGTGAGTCCGGCCTGCACGTAGCCCTCGATCGAGGAACGCAGGCCGGTCATCATCGCCGTCACCACCTCGTTGCCGGATGCCGCCGCCAACGACACATGGAAGGCGGCGTCAAGCGCGAGGAACTCCTGGGGGCTGAGCGACGGGGAGTCCATCGCATCGAGGAGACGCTCCGACTCCCCGAGCTCCGGACTCGCGGCGTCGGCCACCTCGGCGGCCACGGCGGCCTCGAGCACGAGGCGGGTCTTCACGACGTCGCTGACCCGGAACCCCCGAGCGGCCACCTGCAGGCGAAGCAGCGCGCTCATCGCGCCCTGCGGCGTGGCAACGATGATGGCGCCGGCGCTCGGGCCCGATCCGGTCTGCGTGCGGATGAGGCCCATGGCCTCGAGAACCCGCACAGCCTCTCGCAGGCTGGAGCGGCCGACTCCGAGGTCGGCGGCGAGGGCGCGCTCGGGAGGCAGGTGGTCTCCGGGGGAGAGTGTGCCGTCGAGCAGCTGGGCCTCGATGTGCGCGAGTACGGATTGCCACGCTCGAAGGTCGTCGACAGGGGCGGGGATGATCGCTGCATCCGTGGAGCTCATCGCGCTACCGCCTCTCTGTGGTCTGACCACAATAGCGGTGTGGTCCGACCACACGCAACCTCTCGCCTCGGAGGCTGCGCCAGACCGGCTGCGCCAGACCGGCGGCGCCGGACCCGCGGCGCTAGACGGACGTGACCGGGCCCGCGGCCGCCTGCCGAAGCTCCCTCACCGCGACAGGCGAGGGGGAGACGCTCACGTGAACGTGCTGGCCGAACTCGAGGCGCTGCTCCGCCGCGTGCTGCATGCGCAGCGGCACACCGTCGGCCGTGAGCAGCAGGGTGCGTCGGAGGCTGCCGAGGAAGGTGCTCTCCTGCACCGTCGCGGGAACACCGTCGGAGCCGGTCAAGCTCACGCTCTCGGGACGGATGAACACCTCGACCGGTCCGTCGGCGTGGGCACGGGTGAGAGGAAGGTCGGTGCCGACGGCGTGCACCCGATCACCCATCACGGTTCCGGGGACGACGCTGCTGAGGCCCACGAATGCGGCCACCACCGGCGACGCGGGCCGCAGATAGAGCTCCTCGGGGGTGCCGACCTGCTCGATGCCGCCGGCGTCCATCACGGCGATGCGATCGGAGACGGCCAGCGCCTCCTCCTGGTCGTGCGTCACGAACACCGTCGTGATGCCGAGCCGCAGCTGGATACGGCGGATCTCGTCGCGCAGCTGCACGCGCACCTTGGCATCGAGCGCCGAGAGCGGCTCGTCGAGCAGCAGGACGCGCGGTTCGGTGACGAGGGCGCGGGCGAGCGCGACGCGTTGCTGCTGGCCACCCGAGAGCTGGTGCGGATAGCGGTCGGCGAGGTGCCCGAGTCCGACGAGGGCGAGGGAGTCGCGCCCGCGTCGGCGTGCCTCGGCGCGGGCGACGCGGCGCATCCGGAGCCCGAACATGACGTTGCCCAGCACGGTGAGGTGCGGGAACAGCGAGTACGACTGGAACACCATCCCGATGTCGCGGTGATTTGTCGGCACGCGCGAGACGTCGGTGCCGTCGATGAGCACTCGACCGCCGTTGGACTGCTCCAGCCCGGCGAGCACGCGCAGCGCCGTGGTCTTGCCGCAGCCCGAAGGCCCGAGCAGGGACACGAACTCGCCCGGCTCGATGGCCAGGTCGACGCCGTGCAGCACCCGGGTCGATCCGTAGTCCTTCACGACGGAGTCGAAGGTGACGGATGCCCCTTCCCCGCGCCCCGCGATGAGCAGGTTGTCGGCGGTGGCGATGGAGGCGGCGGATGCCGGGGTGGTGCTCATGCTGGGGTCCTCTTCCGGGACGAGTCGGATGCTGATGGCGTGGCGGGAGCCGGGCCGCTGGCCGCGACCGGTGCGCGGCGTGCCGTGCGTGCACCGCGCGCCGAGCGCGCATCCGCTCCCGGAGTGCGCCCGGCGAGACGGATGACGACGAGGAGCACGAAGGCGAAGAGCAGGGCGAGCAGGGAGACGATGATCGCGGCGTAGGTGTCCTGCTTGCTCACGACCACGACGGCGGTCTGGAGGTTCTGCCGACCGAGCAGCGATGCGATGGTGAACTCGCCGAGCACGACGGCAACCGAGATGAGCGAGGCCGCCAGCAGTCCCGGGCGGAGATTGGGCGCGAGCACCTGGGTGAGCACTGGGCCCCAGCCGGCGCCGAGCGATCGAGCGGCCTCGGCGAGGGTGCGCACGTCAGTCGCGTCGATGCTGCTCTGGATGGCCCTGTAGGCGTAGGGGAGAACGGTGATGCCGTAGGCGAAGGCGAGCGACCAGATGCCCGTGCCGAAGGTGCGGCCGATCACCAGGTAGATAGGGGCGAGACCGACGACCAGCACGATGGCCGGGATGGAGATCGGCAGCAGCACGACGAACTCGAATGCGCGCCTCAGCTGCGGGAAGCGCAGGGTGATGAGGATCATGGTTGGGGCGAGCAGGAGCAGCACGATGCCGATCGAGACGGCGGCCAGCACGAGGGAGTTGCCCAGCCCGAGCCAGATCGGAGCGTAGCGAGGGGCGTTCCCCGGGTCGAGCAGCCCGAGCCAGTGCACGAGGGAGTGTCCATCGCCATCGCGGAGGGTGAACTCGATCATCGCGATGATCGGCACGGCGAACAGCCCTCCGATGACGACGCCGATCGCAGTTCGGGTGACGCGCCCGGGGCCCAGGGTGGCGCTCATCGTTGCCACCTGGCCGCGCGACGCTGGATGAGGGAGTAGCCCCACATGACGACGCCCATTATGACCACCATGCCGAGGGCGAGGGTGCCCGCGAGGTTCTCGCGACCGAGCACGGTCTCGCTGACGAGCGCCGCGCGGATCTGCAGGGGCACGATCTGCGAACCCTGGCTGGCGAGGGCCGCCGCCGTGGCGTACGAGGAGAAGGCGTTGGCGAAGAGCAGCAGCAGGCTTGCCACGAAGGAGGGCGCGAGCACCGGGAATCCGATGTGCAGCCAGAAGCCGCGGGTCGATCCGCCTAGAGTGAGGTTCGCCTCGGCCCACTGCGGCTTCAGCGCCGCCATCGCCGGCATGAAGGTGATGACCATCAGCGGCACCTGGAAGTAGATGTAGGGCAGAACGAGGCCGGGGAGGTCGTAGATCCACGCACCGTTGGCGAAGATGTCGATGCCGAAGGTGTCCCGCAGCCACACGGTGACGAGCCCCTGCACTCCGATGGTGGCGATGAAGGCGAAGGCGAGCATCACCCCGCCGAACTGGGCGAGCACGCCGCTGGCTCCATCGACGATTCCACGGATGCGGCCGTCCTCCGCCAGCCCGAGCATGGCGTAGCAGGCGAGAGCGCCCACCACAGCGCCGATCACGGCCGTGAGTGCGGAGATGGCGATGGAGTTGAGGAAGGTGCGCACGATCACGGGGTCTGCGAGAGCGGCGAGGTTGTCGAGGGTGAATGAACCGTCTTCGGTGAAGAATCCGCTGAGCACGGCGAGAAGCGTGGGCAGGGCCAGGAACAACAGCACGTAGGCGGCGAAGGGCACGAGGCCGAGAAACGCGGGCAGTGAGACCGGCGCGGCCGAGCGCCGGGACGAACCACGCAGGTTCGACCCGGCGCTCGGCGCGATGGGGGCGTTGATCGCCATGGAGGGGCGGATGCCTACTGGACCGCGGCGGCCCACTCCGTGCCGAGGAGCTCACCGGCTGCGGTGCTCTGCTCCTCGGTCGGGACCACGGTCTCCTCGGGTGCTGCGGGGAGCGCCGAGAACAGCTTCTCGTCGATGGTGCCTGCAGCCGACATGGCCTCGGCACGCACGGGGCGCGCTCCGCCCTTCAGCCAGAGGTTCTGTGCCTCGTCGCTGTACAGGAACTCCTGCCACAGGCGCGCCGCGGCGGGGTGCGGTGCCTCCTTGTTGATCGCCTGGTTGTAGTAACCGGCGTAGCCCGTGCCCGGAAGGATCACGACCTTCCAGTCGGGGTTGTCCGCCGTGTGGGCTGCATTCAAGTAGTCCCAGTCGAAGACGACAGGGGTCTCGCCCGACGCGACCGTGGCCGTGGTCACGTCGACCTTCAACATGTTGCCGGCCTTCTGCAGCTTGCTGAAGAAGTCGATGCCCGGCTGGAAGTCGTCGAGCGTACCGTCGCTCTGCACGGTGCTCAGGCCGACCGCGGCGAAGGCGGCTCCGGCCTGGGTCGGGTCGCCGTTGATGGCGACGGCGCCCTTGTAGTCTGCGCCGAGCAGGTCGTCGAGAGCCTCGGGGGCGGCGAACTTCGAGGAGTCGTAGCCGATGGACATGTATCCGCCGTAATCGCCGACGAAGAGACCGTTCGACTCCTTCAGCGCGTCGGGGATGTCGTCCCAGGTGGCGACCTTGTACGGGGCGAAGACGTCGGTGTTGGCCAGGGCGACGGTGAGCCCGAGATCGAACACGTCCGGTGCGGTGTCGAGCCCGGCGTTGGTCTTGGCCGCCTCGATCTCCTCGGCGCTGGAGACGTCGGGCGACTGCTCGGTGATGGCGATGTCCGGGTACTTCTTCGTGAAGGCGTCGAGCACTTCGCCGTAGTTCGCCCAGTCGCGCGGGAGGGCGATGACGTTGAGTGCACCCTCGGCCTCGGCCGCGGTCTCGAGGTCGGCGAGTGTGCCGAAGTCGGTGAGGCTGGTGGCCGTGGCGGCGTCCGACGAGGAGTCGGCGTCGGCGGCTGGGGCTGAGCAGGCGCTCAGCGCGATGGCGGCACCGGCGGCGATGGCGATCGCTCCGACCGCTCGGCGGCGCAGGGGGGTGGAAAGCACAGGGGTTCCTCTCTCGATGCATCCGGGAGCGGAAAGCGCCAGTCGGCGCGCACTGTGGACGCTCCCGGATCACGAGGAGGCTATGAGCCGGCGGTGAACCGCTGCACGATCCGGCGTGAACGACATGTGGCTGGCTGATGGACGCGCCTGCTGGAGAGCCTCCCGGGTGCATCCGGCTGAGGATCACACAGGCGGCGGCGTCTCCGATGACGGATGCACCCCGGGTGCGGCCGGGCTCACGGACTCGATCACTCGCACGACGGCGCGCTCGTACTTGCGCACCACCGAGACGTCGAAGCCCTGAGGTGCGTCGACGGTCACGTCGTCGCTGCGGTCACGGTCGAGGAAGCCCGACTTCCACGTGACGTCGAGGTGGGCGGCCGACATCGACCCGATCGAGTACGCGACGTGGCCGGAACCGCCGAGCAGACCGGTCTCCAGAATGATCGTCGCACTGCTTCCGGTACGGATCGCTCGAGGCGGCGGCTCGACGAAGTCGCCCTTCTGGTCGGCGAGCTCGAGCGTGATGGAGGTCTCGTTGCGGATCTCGACGGTGCTGCGCGCCATGGCAGGCTCCTCAGTGTCGCGACGCACAGCTGGGTGGACGTGCGTCTCGGGTATCGACTCGAACAGTCTGCTCTCATGCATCCGTCGGCGACAGAGTCTCTTCGTGGACGAGTCAGCGGGGGGTGTACCGCCTGGGTGGGAAGGCGGCGGCGACCACCGAGCGCAACGACTCGAGCGAGCCGTCCACGAAGCCCTGCAGGCGCGCCTGGACGAGGATGTTGCCGATGGCCGTCGCCTCCACGGGGCCGGCGAGCACGGGCAGCCCGGCACGGTCGGCGGTGAGCTGGCAGAGCAGCTCGTTCTGCGAACCGCCGCCGACGATGTGGATCGTCTCCACAGAACGCCCTGAGAGTGCCGCAGCCGTGCGCACCGCGGTGGCGAAGGCGTCAGCGAGGCTCTCGATGATGCTCCGCACGAACTCGGCAGGCGAGCCAGGCACGACGAGATCGTGTTCCCGGCAGTATTCCGCGATCCGTGCCGGCATGTCGCCCGGGGTCAGGAATCGCGGGTCGTCTGCATCGAACACGGCGACCGGAGCCGTGACGGATGCCGCGGCCGCAAGCAGCGCAGCGAGGTCGGTGGCATGACCGTCGGCCTCCCAGCTCCGCACCGACTCGCTCAGCAGCCAGAGCCCCATGACGTTGTGCAGGAAACGGATGCGGCCGTCGACGCCGCCTTCGTTGGTGAAGTTCGCCTCGCGAGCCGCATCCGTGAGCACGGGTTCCTCGAGTTCGACACCCACGAGCCCCCAGGTGCCGCAGGAGATGTACGCACTGGTGGCAGCATCCATGGGAACAGCGACCACGGCCGATGCGGTGTCGTGGCTGCCGACGGCCACGACGTCGGCTGTGCCGCCGAGCTGCTTCGCCACCTCGGGCAGAAGGGGGCCGACGCGGGTACCGGGGTCGACGAGGGTCGGCAGCAGTGCCGGCGGCAGGTGGAGCTGCCCGAGCAGGGCGGTATTCCACTCGCCGGTCACGACGTCGAGCAGCCCCGTCGTCGATGCGTTGGTGCGCTCGGCGATGCGCTCGCCGGTGAGCCAGAAGGTGAGCAGGTCGGGGATCAGCAGCATGCCGTCGGCTCTGGTGAGGCATCCGATGCCCCGATCGGAATCGACCTCGGCCATGAGCTGGTACACGGTGTTGAACGGCAGGAACTGCAGGCCGTTGCGGCGGTACAGTTCGCGGAACGGCACGATGGCGTGAGTCTTCTCCACCCCAGCGGCCGTGCGGGTGTCGCGATAGTGGAACGGCTCGCTGAGCATCCGGCCGTCGTGCAGCAGGGCGTAGTCGACCGCCCAGGAATCGACGCCGATGCTCGCCAGTCTCGGTTCCTGCCTGAACCCGGCGGTCAGGCCGACGAGCGCGTTGCGGTACAGCTCGCCGATGTTCCAGTGCAGGCCGCCCGGGGTCGAGACGGGCACGTTCGGGAAGCGGGCCAGTTGCTGCATCCGCAGCTCATTCGGTCCGACGTCGCCGAGGATGACGCGCCCGCTCGTGGCGCCGAGGTCGATGGCCGCGACGCTGCCGGTGGTTGCCACGGTCGTCAGCGCAGGAACGCGGCGGCGACGCCGGCGTCGACCGGGATGTGCAGGCCCGTCGTGTGCGAGAGGTCGCTCGAGCAGAGCACGAACACGGCATTCGCGACGTTCTCGGGCAGCACCTCGCGCTTGAGCAGGGTGCGCTGGGCGTAGTACGCGCCGAGCTCCTCCTCCGGCACTCCGTAGACGGCGGCGCGCTTGGCACCCCAGCCGCCGGCGAAGATGCCGGAACCGCGCACGACGCCGTCGGGGTTGATGCCGTTCACCTTCACGCCGTGCTCGCCGAGCTCGGCCGCGAGCAGGCGCACCTGGTGGGCCTGGTCGGCCTTGGTCGCCGAGTAGGCGATGTTGTTCGGTCCGGCGAACACCGAGTTCTTGCTCGAGATGTAGACGATGTCTCCGCCGAGCTTCTGCTCGATGAGGGCCTTCGCGGCGGCACGCGAGACCAGGAACGAGCCCTTGGCCATGACGTTGTGCTGCAGGTCCCAGTCGGCGACGGTGGTCTCGAGCAGCGACTTCGACAGCGACAGGCCGGCGTTGTTCACCACGATGTCGAGGCCGCCGAACGCGAGCAGCGCCGCGTCGATGGACGCCTGCACCTGGGCCTCGTCGACGACGTTGGCCTGCACGCCGACGGCGACATCCGTCGACCCGATCTCGGCTGCTGCGGCCTGGGCCTTCTCAAGGTCGAGGTCGGCGATGACGACGCACGCTCCCTCGGCGGCGAGGCGGGTGGCGATGGCCTTGCCGATTCCGGATGCCGCCCCCGTGACGAGAGCGATGCGGGTGGCGAGCGGCTTGGGCTTGGGCATCCGCGCCAGCTTGGCCTCCTCGAGGGCCCAGTACTCGATGCGGAACTTCTCCTCGTCGGAGATGGGCGAGTACGTCGAGAGCGCCTCGGCGCCGCGCATGACGTTGATGGCGTTGCGGTAGAACTCGCCGGCGACGCGGGCGGTCTGCTTGTTGGCGCCGTAGCTGAACATGCCGACGCCCGGGATGAGCACGATGGCGGGGTCGGCCCCGCGCATGGCCGGCGACTCCGGCGTGGCGTACGCGGCGTAGTAGGCCGCGTAGTCGGCGCGGTAGGCCTCGTGCAGTTCGTGCAGGCGGGCGATCGAGTCCTCGATCGAGGCGTCGGCCGGCAGGTCGAGCACCAGCGGCTTCACCTTGGTGCGCAGGAAGTGGTCGGGGCAGCTGGTGCCGAGGGCCGCGAGACGCGGGTGCTCGGATGCCGCCAGGAAGTCGAGCACCTCGGGGGCGTCGGAGAAGTGGCCGACCTGCGGGCGGTCGGTCGAGACCAGCCCGCGGATGGTCGCGGCCAGTGCTGCCGCCTTCGCCGAGCGTTCAGGGGCGTCGAGCGCCTCGTAACCCGACAAAACGGTTCCGAACGGATCGGGGCGCCCGTGCTCGGCGATGTAGGCCTCGGCCGTCGCGATCATGTGCAGCGAGTTCGCCTCGGACTCTTCCGAGGTGTCGCCCCACGCCGTGATGCCGTGCCCGCCGAGGATGCATCCGATGGCCTGCGGGTTCGCGGCCTTGAGAGCGGCGATGTCGAGTCCGAGCTGGAAGCCCGGGCGGCGCCACGGCACCCACACCACGGTCTCGCCGAAGATCTTCCGGGTGAGCTCCTCGCCGTCGGCTGCCGTCGCGATGGCGATGCCGGAGTCCGGATGCAGGTGGTCGACGTGGGCGGCATCCACGAGGCCGTGCATGGCGGTGTCGATCGAGGGAGCGGCCCCGCCCTTGCCGTGCAGGGCGTAGTCGAACGCCGCCACCATCTCGTCCTCGCGGTCGACGCCGGGGTAGACGTCGACGAGGGCGCGCATGCGATCCAGCCGCAGCACGGCCAGGCCGGACTCGGTGAGGGTGCCGAGGTCTCCGCCGGAACCCTTCACCCAGAGCAGCTCGACGGGCTCGCCCGTGACGGGGTCGACATCCGTTCCCTTGGCCGAGGTGTTGCCCCCGGCGTAGTTCGTGTTCTTCGGGTCGGACCCGAGGCGGTTTGAGCGCGCGATCAGGGCGGCGGCTGTCTCGTTCGTCATGGCGAGGTCTTCTCTTTCAGTTTCCGCGAGTCGCCCATCCTGGTCGCATCCGGCCGCCTGGACGGCGGGAATGGCGACGAAGACGGGCGACTCGGTGGCGGTGTGGTCGGGTGGGTCAGGCGCCCCAGGACAGCTGGGTGCCGCCGGCGCGGTCCTCGGCGATCCTCTGCTGGTAGCCGGATGCCGCATAGGCGGCCATCGGGTCGCCGGCGAGCCCGCGGCTCTCACGCCAGGCGGCGAGGTCGGGGCGCACATCCGTGTAGAAGGCGTCCATGAGGATGCCGTTGGCGCCGAGCACGTCGTGCGCCTCCTGGGCTGCGGTGAGCGCGGCGCTGTCGACGAGCAGGGCCCGCGCCGTCATCTCCTGCACGTTCAGCACCGAGCGGATCTGGCCGGGGATCTTGTCCTCGACGTTGTGGCACTGGTCGAGCATGAACGCCACGGGGGAGTCGGCGCCGTACCCGCCGCCGCGCACGACCTCGTAGATGATGCGGAACAGCTGGAACGGGTCTGCCGCTCCCACGATCAGGTCGTCGTCGGCGTAGAAGCGCGAGTTGAAGTCGAAGGAGCCGAGCTTGCCGAGGCGCAGCAGCTGCATCACGATGAACTCGATGTTCGTGCCCGGCGCGTGGTGCCCGGTGTCGAGGCAGACCATCGCCTTGTCGCCGAGGGTGGCGACCTGGGCGTAGCTGGTTCCCCAGTCGGGAACATCCGTGTGGTAGAAAGCCGGCTCGAAGAACTTGTACTCCAGCACCAGGCGGTGCTCGTCGGCGAGGCGGTCGTAGATCTGGTGGAGCGAGTCGTTGAGGCGGTCCTGGCGGCCGCGGAGGTCGCCCTGGCCCGGGTAGTTGGTGCCGTCGGCGAGCCAGATCTTCAGATCCTGCGACCCCGTCGCGTGCATGATGTCGATGCAGTCGAAGTGGTGGTCGATCGCCTTCTGGCGGATGGCGGGGTCGACGTGGGTGAGCGAGCCGAACTTGTAGTCGTTGTCCTGGAAGGTGTTGGAGTTGATCGTGCCGAGCGCGACGCCCTGGTCCTCGGCGAAGGCGCGCAGGGCCGCGTAGTCGTCGACCTTGTCCCACGGGATGTGCAGCGCCACCTTCGGGGCGAGCGCCGTGTACCTGTTGACCGTCGCGGCGTCGGCGATCTTCTCCTCGGGCGTGCGCGGGGTGCCCGGCGTCGTGAACACCTTGAAGCGGGTGCCGGAGTTGCCGAACGCCCACGACGGCAGTTCGATCGCCTGCTGCTCGAGCAGGGCGAGGGTGTCTGGGGAGAGGCTCACGAGTGGTTCCTTTCGAACGAGCTGTCGGCATCGGATGCCGCTGAGAGTTGGGTCTCGAGGTTGAAGATCTCGAGGAGTCTGGGTGCTGCCTGGTCTGGGCGACCGTCGAGCTGCACGAAGAAGTCGGCCATCGCCGCCTCCCATGCGCCGGTGCGCGGGTCGGCCTCGAGGGCGGCCTGCGCCGCGTCGTCGTCGTCGGTCTCGTAGTAGCCGATGAGGAGGCCGTCGTCGCGGAGGAACAGCGAGTAGTTGCGGCGGCCGGCGTCGGCGATGGCCTGCAGCATCTCGGGCCAGACGTGGGCATGACGCTCGCGGTACTCGTCGAGCTTCGCCGGCTGCACCTGCAGCTGGAAGCAGACGCGCGTCGGTGTCGCCGTGTCGTCCTGGCTCATCGTCGAGATCCGATCGTGAAGGTAATGAATCGTTTCAATAGTACTGGTGAAGCTGCCTCCGGGCAAGGCCGCTGATGGCGAAGGTCCCGGGGAGAAGGAGGAGGTGGGGATGCCACGACGGAGCGTGGCATCCCCGAGGCGACTAGAAGTCGAAGTCGCCGATGTTGTCCTTGTTGAACTTGTAGGGCTCTCCGAGGAGCACGGTGCCGTCGGCGCCGACCTCGAAGTCGCCCAGGTCGCCGGCCGTGAAGGAGTCGCCTTCCTTGCCGGTGATGTCACCCTCGATGAGGGCCTTGGTCGCGAACGCGGCGAGGTAGCCGAGGTCGGCGGGGTTCCACAGCGCGAACTCAGTGACGGTGCCGTCCTCGACGAAGTCCCGCATCTGGTTCGGGGTTCCGAGGCCGGTGAGTGCGACCTTGCCCTTGAAGTCCGAGGTCGAGAGGTAGCGCGCGGCAGCCGCGATGCCGACGGTCGTGGGCGAGATGATGCCCTTGAGGTCGGGGTAGGTCTGCAGAAGCGCTGCGGTCTTGTCGAACGACGTCTGGTCGTCGTCATCGCCGTAGACGGTGTCGACGAGCTTGATGTCGGGGTGATCGGAGGCCAGCAGCGACTTCATCGTCTCGATCCAGGCGTTCTGGTTCGTGGCGTTGGCGCTCGCAGACAGGATGGCGACCTCGCCGGCGTCGCCGATCTGGTCGGCGATCATGTCGACCTGCACCTTGGCGATGCCGTCGGCCGTGGCCTGGTTGATGAAGATGTCGCGGCACTCGGGGTTGGTGTCCGAGTCGAAGGTGACGACCTTGATGCCGGCGTCGCGGGCCTCGTTGAGGGCGTCGCAGATGGCCTTGGGGTCGTTCGCCGAGACGACGATGCCGCCGACGCCCTGCTGGGTGAGGGTGTTGATGTAGCTGACCTGGGCGTCGGGCGACGCCTCGGCCGGGCCGACTTCGGCGTAGGTGCCGCCGAACGACTCGATGGCCTTCTGGCCTCCCTTGTCGGAGGTGTCGAAGTAGGCGTTTCCGAGGTTCTTGGGCAGGAACGTGATGGCCAGGTTGGCGTCGCCGCCTCCGCTGCCCTCGGTCGAGCCTCCGCCCGAGCCTCCGCTCGAGCAGCCTGTCGCGACGAGGGCCACGGTCACGGCGAGGGCCGCGATCGCACCGAGGCGGGTGCGCTTGGTGGGGAATGACATCTTTGTGCTTCCTTTCGGTTGTGGGCAGTGCGGTGAAGCGAATTCGGAAGAGAGTGTGCTGCGCCTACGAGGTGGCTGTGCGCGGCGGTGGCTTCCGGATCCCCCCTGGCTTCTGGCGTCTCTTCTGCAGCCAGGTCAGGAAGCTTGTGGACACCACCGAGAGCACGAGAAGCACTCCGGTGATGATGTTGATGACGTCGGAGGTGACGTTGGCCAGGCGCAGGGCGCTCGCGAGCACTCCGATGAGGAGAACGCCGGCGATGACGCCGTGCAGGGCGCCGCGTCCGCCGAAGATGCTCACGCCACCCAGCAGCACCGCGGCGATGACCTGGAGCTCGAGGCCTGTCGCATTGTCGCCGCGGGCACTCCCGAAGCGCAGCGTGTAGTACAGCCCGGCGAAGGCCGAGACCGCGCCGGACAGCACGAACAGGATGAGCTTGGTGCGGTTCACGTGCACGCCCGAGAAGGTCGCCGCCTCCGAGCTCTGGCCGATGGCGAAGACCCCACGGCCGAACGGCGTGAAGTGCAGCAGCACGGCGAAGATGGCGGCCAGGATGATGAAGGGGATGACGATGGCCGGGATACCGGTGTCGGCGATCTTCGACTTGGCGAGGTCGGTCCAGAACTCGGGGAAGTCGGTGACGGCCGTGGTGCCGAGCAGGCCGACCGCGAGACCACGGTAGAGCGCCAGCGTTCCGATCGTCACCGCGAGCGACGGCAGCCCGACGACGGTGACGAGGAATCCGTTGAGGGCGCCGCCGAGGGCGCCGACCACGATGGCCACGAGCGCCGCGAGCTCGATCGGCATCCCGCCCTGGGTCAGGGTGCCGAGCAGCACGCTGGCGAGGCCCACGATGCTGGCGACGGAGAGGTCGATCTCGCCGGTGATGATGATCAGCGTCATCGGCAGGGCGATGAGCAGGATCGGCGCCACGTCGAGCAGCAGATAGGTCATCGTGATGGGGCTGCCGAAGTTGCGCACCATCCCGGAGGCGACGAGGATCACGATGATGAGCGCGCCGATGACGGCGGCTTCGCGACTCACGAGGATGCGTCGCCAGAGCGGATGCCCGTAGTTGCGATAGCTGCGGGGTGCCGAGGCGGCGGCCGGAGTGGCCGGCGCTGTGTCGAGGCTGGTCATTCGGATTCCTCCCTCGCTTCCAGGAGCTTGCGTGATTGTCGGAGGGAGAGCAGGCGGTCCAGAACGATGGCGCCGATGATGAGGGCACCGACGACGGCACGCTGCCAGAAGTCCTGCACCCCGAGGATCGGAAGCGCCCGGTTGATGGTGAGCAGCAGGACGGCGCCGATGGCAGCGCCCCACACCGTGCCGGATCCGCCGAAGATGGCGACGCCGCCGATGACGGCCGCTCCCACGGCGTCGAGCTCGAAGCCCACGCCGGCCTGGGAGTTGACCGTTCCGTACCGCGCGGCGTAGAGCACGCCGGCGAGTCCGGCGAGGGCGCCCGAGGTGATGAAGGCGGTGAGGATGCGGCGGGTCACGCGCAGTCCGTAGAGCTCGGCGGCATCCGGGTCCGATCCGATGGCGTAGAACTCGCGGCCTCCGCGGATGTTCTTCATGTACCAGGCCGCCACGATGAGCACCACAAGGGCGATGATCGTGAGGATCGGGATGGTGAGGATGGAGTTGGTCCCGAGCGCGAGGAACGCCTTGGGGAAGTCGGAGGCGTTGATGCGATCGCTGCCGGTCCAGAGCACGTTGATGCCGCGATAGGCGTAGAGCGTTCCGAGCGTGATCACCAGAGCCGGCACTCGCGCGAAGGCGACCAGGGCGCCGTTGATGAGGCCGAGCAGCCCGCCGAAGATGATGCAGAGCAGGAACACCACCGGGATCGGAATGCCCGGCAGGTCGATGAAGAGACGGCCGCTGAGGTATGCGGAGAGCCCGAGCACCGAGCCGACCGACAGGTCGACGCTGCGCGTGATGATCACGATGGCCTGGCCGACGGCGACGAGCACGAGGATCGACGGCGTGAGCAGCAGGTCGCGCCAGCCGTCCGGGCTGAAGAGGAAGTTGGGGTTCTTGGCCGTCGTCACGATGACGACGAGCGCGAGGGCGAGGAAGATGCCGAATTCGCGGGCCTTGAGCAGGCTGCCGGCGCTGCTCACGACGCGGTTGGGCTTCTTCG
This sequence comes from Leifsonia sp. Root1293, assembly GCF_001425325.1. NCBI lineage: Bacteria > Bacillati > Actinomycetota > Actinomycetes > Micrococcales > Microbacteriaceae > Leifsonia > Leifsonia sp. Root1293. Next base: position 435,604 of record NZ_LMEH01000002.1, read on the forward strand.
CGGTGGGGGCGACGGTGGTCACGAGTGCTGCTCCGATGCGTGGGTGGCTGCGAACATGACCGACTCGCTGGTGGCGTCGGCCCGGTCGATCTCTGCGGTGATGCGGCCCTCTCGCATGACGAGGACGCGGTCGGCCATGCCGAGCACCTCCGGCAGCTCCGACGAGATCATCAGGATGGCGAGGCCGCGGCCGGCGAGCTCCGACAGGAGCCGGTGAACCTCGGCCTTGGTGCCGACATCGATGCCACGGGTGGGCTCGTCGATGATGAGGACCCGAGGATCCGTGGCGAGCCACTTGCCGAGCACGACCTTCTGCTGGTTTCCACCGCTCAGTGTTCCGGCGAGGGTGTCGAGCGCACTGGTCTTGACCTCGAGCCGGCTCGCCCAGATCTGCGCAGCGGCATTCTCCATTCCCGCGGTGAGGATGCCGGCCTTGACAAGCTGGCGGCGGATGGCCATGGTGATGTTGCCGGAGACCGACGCGTCGAGGAAGAGTCCCTGCTTGCGGCGATCCTCGGGCACCAGGGCGAGGCCCAGGCGCATGGCTGCCGTCGGATTGCGCTTGGGAACCGGGACGCCGCCGATGCTGGTGCTGCCGCTGTCGTAGGAGTCGACGCCGAAGATGGCACGGGCCACCTCGCTGCGGCCGGCACCCACCAGACCGGCGAGCCCGACGATCTCGCCCGAGCGCACGGTGAAGCTGATGTCGCTGAAGACTCCCGCCGAGTGGAGTCCGTCGACCACGAGCACGGGGTCGCCGATCTCGGCGACCTCCTTGGGGAACAGGTCGCCGACGTCGCGGCCGACCATGCGCCGCACGATCTCCTCGACGCTGGTGTCGACGATGGCGTCCGTGGAGATGTACTCGCCGTCGCGCATGACGGTGACGGTGTCGCAGAGCGCGAAGACCTCGTCGAAGCGGTGCGAGATGAACAACAGGGCGCGACCCTCGTCGCGGAGGCTTCTGGCGACCGCGAACAGGCGGTCGACCTCGACACCCGACAGTGCGGCGGTCGGCTCGTCCATGACGAGCACGCTGGCGTCGAGTGAGATGGCCTTGGCGATCTCGATGATCTGCTGGTCGGCGATGGAGAGCCCCTCGGCCGGGCGGTCGGGGTCGATGCGCACGCCCAGACGCTTGAACAGCGCGACGACCTCGGTGCGCATCGCCTTCCGGTCGATGCGGCCGAAGCGTCCTGTCGGCTGTCGCCCCATGAACACGTTCTCGGTGACCGACAGGTCGGGGAAGAGGGTGGGCTCCTGGTAGATCACGGCGATCCCGGATGCCTTCGACTGAGCCGTCGATGTGAAGTCGACGGACTGGCCGTCGAGCTCGAAATCGCCGGTGTCGCGCTGATACAGCCCGGCGATGATCTTCACGAGCGTCGACTTGCCTGCGCCGTTCTCGCCGACGAGCGCGTGGATGGAATTGCGCTGCAGCGTGAGGGAGGCCGATCGGAGTGCGACGACGGCGCCGAACGCCTTTCCGACGTCGCGGAGCACGAGGGCATCGGTGGGCGTCTGATCTCGCGACACCATCGGCATCATCTCCTCATTGAGTTGAACCGTTTCAATACGGCACAAGGGAACAATAGGACGATCCCGGTGTCGTGGTCAAGTCGTGACCCCTGCGCGCCGATGAATCGTTACAGTGGCGTGTACGGGTCGCCTCGCCGTGGAGCGTCGGCGACAGGTACGCGCCCGCATCGTCAGTGTCGTCAGGGGGATCCATGTCAGCGAGTGTCCGCGACGTCGCGGCGGCGGCATCCGTCTCGGTCGGCACAGTGTCGAACGTGCTCAATCATCCCGACAAGGTCGCTGCCGAGACCGTGGCGAGGGTGCAGGCCGCCATCGAGAAGCTCGGCTTCGTGCGCAACGACGCCGCCCGGCAGTTGCGGGCCGGCAAGAGCCGCAGCATCGGCATGGTCGTGCTCGATGTGGGCAACCCGTTCTTCACCGACGTCGCTCGGGGAGCAGAGGACCGCGCCGCAGAAGACGGCTTCACCCTCCTGCTCGGCAACAGCGACGAGAAGCTGGCCCGCGAAGGGTCCTACCTCGACCTGTTCGAGGAGCAGCGGGTGCACGGCATCCTGATCACCCCCGTCGGAGAGGACCTTGCTCGGCTGGGACGAGTGCAGGCGAATGGAACGCCGGCGGTGCTCGTCGACCGAGAGGCCGATCGGGCCGAGTTCTCGTCCGTGTCCGTCGACGACGTGGCCGGGGGCTACCTCGCGGTGCGGCACCTCATCGAGCAGGGCAAGCGGCGCATCGCGTTCGTGGGAGGCCCGCACGGCCTGCGGCAGGTGCGCGATCGCCTCGCGGGTGCGCGCAAGGCCGTGACGGAGACCCCAGGCGTTCAGCTCGAGCTCATCGACACCGACTCGCTCTCCGTGCTCCAGGGCAGAGCAGCAGGCGAGGCGCTGCGTTCCCGTGAGGCCGTGCACCGGCCGGACGGCGTCTTCGCCGCCAACGACCTGCTCGCGATGGGCGTGCTGCAGGCGCTGCACATGCTGGGCGACATCCGCATCCCCGATGACATCGCCCTGATCGGCTACGACGACATCGGCTTCGCGGCGGCCGCCGTGGTGCCGCTGTCGTCGATCCGCCAGCCGGCCGCCCTCATCGGGTACACGGCCGTCGACCTCATGCTGCGCGAGGCCGCCGGCGCCGCCGGCTTCGAGCGCGAACATGTGGTGTTCCAGCCCGAGCTCGTGGTGCGTCAGTCGACGAGCGGCGTCTGAGCCGAGTTCACCGGCCGCCCGCTCGCCGCCCGCGGACTCACCTCCGTCGTGTACGAGTCAGCGGATTCGGCCGCTCGGCGCGCAGCAGAGCCCGCCCAGTCCGGCGCCTGCAGCCGGCGGAGGCTGACGAACTCCGCTGACTCGTACGCGCTGGAGTCGCGGCCCAGGGTCCGGGATGCGGGTGCGACGACGGGCGCGCGACTCAGTTCGTGCGCGGCAGCGGTCCCGTGCGGGTGTGCCCGTGCGCCTGCGCGTCGCGTGGCGGCAGCTTCGGCAGCGGGATGGGCGAGGTGAGTGCCAGTTCGTCGGAGAAGTCCTCGGGCAGCGGATGCCGCGAGGTCGCCTGGTCGGCATCCGCCGCACCGGGCAGTGTCACGCGATCCCCGACGGCGATGGCGTCGGCCGATTCCGCCGAGGCCACGGAGAAGCGCCAGCGCGTCTGCGGAACACGCACGAGCCGCACGCCGCGAGCGAAGAACATCCAGCACGCGCCGATGACGAATCCGGTGGTGGCGGCGATGGCGGCGACTCCGAGACCCCAGCGCGGCCCGAAGGCGTCGGCCACCCAGCCGATGACGGGTGCGCCGATGAGCGTGCCGCCCATGAGCAGTGCCATGTAGAGCGCGAGCACACGGCCGCGCAGTTCACCCGGCACCGTCGTCTGCACATAGCCGTTGGCCGTGGTGAGCAGCGTGACGGTGCCGAAGCCGATGAAGATGAGCGACACGGCGAAGGTCGCGTAGCTGGGCATGAGCGCTGCGGTCAGGGCCGCGAGGCCGAAGAAGCCGGTGGCCGCGATCACCACCCGCAGGCGCGCCCGCGACCGGCGCGCCGAGAGCAGCGCCGCCGTCAGGGATCCGATCGCGAGGATCGACGAGAGCAGGCCGTACTCGCCGGCGCCCTCACCGAACTCCACGGCCATGGTCGAGGCGAAGATCGGGAAGTTCATGCCGAACGCGCTCACCAGGAAGACGATCACGAACACGACCTTCAGATCGGGGCGCGTCGCCACGTACCTGAAGCCCTGCACGAACTGGCCGCGGGCGCGCTTGATCTTCGGATGCAGCCTCAACTCGTCGCGTCGCAGCATGGCGAGGGCGGCGAGCATGGCGATGAAGGTGAACGCGTTCACGATGAACACCCAGCCGGAACCGATCACGACGATGAGCAGGCCGGCGACGGCCGGGCCGATGAGGCGGGCCGTGTTGAAGGATGCGGCGTTCAGTGCGACGGCGTTGGACGTGTTCTGGCCGGAGACCAGGTCGCTCACGAAGCTCTGGCGAGCCGGTGCATCGAAGGCGTTGGTGATGCCGAGCGCCAGTGCGAAGGCGTAGAGGTGCCACAGCTCGGCGTGACCGCCGAGCAGGAGCACACCGAGGCCGACGGCCAGTAGCATGAGCACGGTCTGCGTGACGAAGAGGATGCGGCGGCGGTCGAAACGGTCGGCAACGAGGCCGGTGAACGGCACCAGCACGAGCTGCGGCCCGAACTGGAGTGCCATCGTGAAGCCGACGGCGACGGCGCTGTTCTGGGTGAGCTGGGTGAGCACGACCCAGTCCTGCGTCATCGACTGCATCCATCCGCCGATGTTGGAGACGAGGGCGCCGACGAACCAGATTCTGTAGTTGTAGGTCGAGAGGGAACGGAACATCGCTCTCACTGGGTGGCGAGCCTCCCCATTAGGTCGGCGGCACGCGCGAGCAGGTCGCGTTCGTCGGCAGTGAGCGCACGCATGCGCTCCGTGAGCCAGGCGTCGCGCTTGGACACGGTCGCCGTGACGAGGTCGCTTCCGGATGCCGTGAGACTGATGTTCGTCTTGCGCCGATCGACTGAGTCCTCGGCGCGGGCGAGGTAGCCGGCCTCCTCGAGGCAGTTGACCGTGCGGTTCATCGACGGCGCCGACACGCGCTCGCGCTCGGCCAGGGCAGACAACGTGTGCGCACCGTGGATCGAGAGCGTCGCGAGCACGGCGAACTGCGCATCGGACACGGAGTCGTCGCTCTTCTGGGCGCGCAGGCGCCTGGCCAGCCGGAACGTCGACATCCGCAGGAGGGAGCTCTGCTGGGGAATGGTCATGGTATTACTTAGCTTAGCTCATTAGTGTTGCTAAGTAATCGTCGTTCGCTGAGGGCCGAGTGCGCTTCGACCGCGGACTGCGTCCGGGCGTCAGGGAGCGGGTCCGTGCGGGGCTCAGCGAGCGGGTACGGGCTGAGCGAACGGGTACGGGCGTCAGCGACCGCGCTTGCGCAGAGCGCGCAGCGCGCCCGTCGACCACAGCGCCCACAGCACCAGGAGAGGCTGGAAGACGAGGCGGATGCCGCGAGCCGTGTCGGTGTCCAGGCCGAAGGCATCCGTTCTGGTGACGTACTGCGAGATGTTGCCCGGAAAGACGGCGACGAAGAAGGCGGCGACGATCCAGCCGACGGCGACGCGTCTGCGGCCCAGCACGAGGAGGGCGCCGCCGAGCGTGATCTCGACGACGCCGGAGGCCAGCACCACGAAGTCCTTGTCTGCGGGAACCCAGTCGGGCACCTGCGCCTGGAAGTCGTCGCGCGCGAAGGTGAGGTGGCTGATTCCGGCGAACAGCAGCGCGGCGCCGAGCGCGATGCGCCCGAAAAGCTGCGGCGTGGTCGACGCACGCGGGGTCGTGGTGAGTGACGTGACGAAGCGAGACGCGAGCGTGGGTGCCATCTCCCCATCCTCACACCGCCGGACCGGGGGATGGCGGTCTTGTACCGTTCTGGTCATGAGCACACCGAACAGACGGGGCGTCGCCGTCATCACCGGAGTCGGACGGCGGCGGTCGATCGGAGCCGGCCTGGCGCTCGCGCTGGCCGAGGACGGCTGGGACCTCGCGCTCAGTCACTGGCGTCCCTACGACGACCGTGTCGGGTTGGAGCGGCTTCCCGACGACCCCGAGGTGATCGCCGAGGAGTGCCGCTCGCTCGGCGCCGCCGTCGAGCTCCTCCCCGGAGACCTGAGCGACCCGGCCACCCCCGGCGAGCTGCTCGCTGCTGCCCGGAGGATGGGGCCGGTCACCGGACTCGTCATGTCGCACTGCGAATCCGTCGACAGCTCCATCCTGACGACGGACCTGGAGAGCTGGGATCGCCACTTCGCCGTCAACGCCAGAGCGACGTGGCTTCTGATCAAGGCGTTCGCCGAGGAGCTTCCGGCTTCGGTCGCGCCGGGGAAGGTCGGGGGACGGGTCGTCGCCCTCACCAGCGATCACACCGTGAACAACCTGCCCTACGGCGCCAGCAAGGGCGCGCTCGACCGCATCGTCACAGCTGCAGCCGTCGAACTCGCCGACCGGGGAGTGCGTGCGAACGTCATCAACCCGGGACCGATCGACACCGGCTGGATGACGGACGAGGTGCGGGCGTGGGGCGTCGAGGCGACGCCGGCCGGGCGTCTCGGCACGCCGAAGGACACGGCCGATCTGGTGCGCTTCCTGTTCTCGGATGCCGGCTCGTGGATGAACGGACAGATCCTGTTCAGCAACGGCGGGTTCGCAGTCGGCTGACTCGGCTGTCGCGTCCGCCCGACGGGCGGCATCCGTTCGTCGGATTCACCGCCGAAAGCGGGCGGACGCGTGTCGGAAACACGCCCGTAACCGTGCGCTGGAATGCTCGGCCCATGGTGAACCTGTTCGAAGGTTACGGATCCGCGACGATCAAGCGGCGCGGCGCGTCCCCCTGGGACGAGATGTTCCCGGCCATCGGAGACGGGACCTCGGTGCGCGAGGCCTACACCGACATCCACTCGGCGCTCGCCCGCATGACGCAGGAGGAGCTGCGCGGTCGCACCGAGTCGTTGGCCAGCTCCTACCTCGCCCAGGGTGTCACCTTCGACTTCGCCGGCGAGGAACGCCCGTTCCCGCTGGATGCCGTTCCCCGCGTCATCGACGGCGCGGATTGGGCCGTCGTCGAGAAGGGCGTTCAACAACGCGTGCGGGCCCTCGAGGCCTTCCTCTCCGACGCCTACGGAGCCCAGGCGGCCGTGCGCGACGGCGTCATTCCAGCGGCCCTCATCTCGAGCTCCACCCATTTCCACCGCCAGGCTGCAGGCATCGTCGCCGCGAACGGCGTGCGCATCCAGGTGTCGGGCATCGACCTCATCCGCGACGAGAACGGCGCCTGGCGCGTCCTCGAGGACAACGTGCGCGTGCCGAGCGGCGTGAGCTACGTGATCTCGAATCGCCGAGTCATGGCGCAGACCCTGCCCGAGCTGTTCAGTTCGATGCACGTCCGCCCCGTCGGCGACTACCCCAATCGCCTGCTCTCGGCGCTGCGCGCCAGTGCCCCGGAGGGCGTCGACGATCCCGTGATCGTGGTGCTCACCCCCGGCGTCTACAACTCGGCCTACTTCGAGCACACTCTGCTGGCCCGCCTCATGGGCGTCGAGCTCGTCGAAGGCCGTGACCTGTTCTGCTCCGGTGGCCGCGTCTGGATGCGCACGACGTCGGGTCCGACCCGCGTCGACGTCATCTACCGCCGTGTCGACGACGAGTTCATCGACCCGCAGCAGTTCTACCCCGACTCCGTGCTCGGCTCACCGGGCATCCTGCTGGCCGCGCGATTGGGTAACGTCACCATCGCCAACGCCGTGGGCAACGGCGTCGCCGACGACAAGCTCGTCTACACCTACGTGCCCGACCTCATCCGCTATTACCTGGGCGAGGAGCCGGTGCTCCCGAACGTCGACACCTGGCGCCTCGAGGATCCGGGTGCACTCGAGGAAGTCCTCGACCGCCTCGACGAGCTCGTGGTGAAGCCCGTCGACGGCTCGGGCGGCAAGGGGCTGGTCGTCGGACCCGACGCGAGTCGCGCCGAGCTCGACACCCTGCGTTCGCAGCTGATCGCCGACCCCCGCGGCTGGATCGCGCAGCCCGTGGTGCAGCTGTCGACCATTCCGACGCTGGTCGACGACGGCATGCGCCCGCGTCACGCCGACCTCAGGCCGTTCGCGGTCAACGACGGGGAGAACGTCTGGGTGCTCCCGGGCGGCCTCACCCGCGTTGCGCTGCCCGAGGGTCAGCTCGTCGTCAACTCCTCGCAGGGCGGCGGCTCGAAGGACACCTGGGTCACCGGACGCATCGGCACTCCCCGGGGAACGGATGCCGCGAGCCTGGTGTCCGATCAGGCGGCCCTGCCGAGCGCTCCGGTGATCTACGACTCCATGCCGGCTGCCGCCACCTCTCCGCAGGACAACGGTGAAGTGCGCCAGCAGCAGGAGCAACAGCAACAGCAACAGCAACAGCAGGAGCAACAGCAACAGCAACAGCCACCCTCGCTCGCTGAGGGCCGGACGAAGTCGGCGATCGAAGCGCTCCAGCGGCAGGAGACCCTCTCATGCTGAGTCGCATCGCCGAGTCGCTGTTCTGGATCGGGCGCTACCTCGAGCGGGCCGACGGCACCGCCCGAATCCTCGACGTGCACCTTCAGCTGCTGCTCGAGGACCCCTGGATCGACGAGGACACGGCCTGCCGATCGCTCATCGCGCTCATGGGCGGCGAGGGCAATCCCGACGTGCAGCTGACCCGCAAGGACGTCCTGGCCCTGCTGGCCGTCGATCGCGACAACTCGGCGTCGATCGCCTACTCGCTGAGCTCCGCCCGGGAGAACGCGCGCCGCGCCCGCGAGATCATCTCGACCGAACTGTGGGAGTGCCTGAACACCACCCACGCCCGCATGCCGCGACGGGTGGCCGGCGACAAGGCCCACGAGTTCTTCCGCTGGGTGCGCGAGCGCACGGCCCTGGCGATCGGCGTCACCGAGACGTCGACCAGCCACGACGACGCCTGGTTGTTCTTCTCCCTCGGCCGCACGATCGAGCGGGCCGACATGACCGCGCGCCTGCTCGCCACCAGGTCGCTCACCGAGGCGAGCGGGCCGAGCTGGACCACGATCCTGCGCAGCTGCGGCGCCTTCGAGGCCTATCTGCGCAGCTACCGCGGCATGCCATCTGCCCGCAACGCCGCCGAGTTCCTGCTGCTCGATCGGCTGTTCCCCCGCTCGGTCATGTTCTCCCTGAGTCGTGCCGAGGAGTATCTCGTGGCGCTCGATCCGACGAGCAGCCGCCTCGGAGTGCGTGAGGAGTCGCAGCGTGTGCTCGGGCAGATCCGTGCCGAGCTGGAGTTCAGGCCGATCAGCGAGATCATCTCCGACCTTCCCGGCCATATGGAAGAGTTCCAGGTGGCGACGGCCTCGGCCAGCGAGGCGATCAGACAGCGATACTTCCCGACGAGCGCCGTTCCCGTCTGGATCGGAGAGAACTCATGAGCCGTCTGCGCATAGTCCACCGAACCGGATTCTCGTACTCGCGTGCGGCGACCGCCTCCTACAACGAGGCACGGATGCTGCCCTGGCACGGCAGCGGCCAGTTCGTGCTGTCGAGCGAACTGCACATCGACCCGGTGGCGCACCAGCACTCCTACATCGACTACTGGGGCACGCGCGTCAGCACCTTCGACGTGCTGACGCCTCACACCGAGTTGTCCGTCACCGCGACGAGCCTGGTCGACGTGGCTCCGATCGCTCTCACCGGCACCCGGCTGGGCTGGGAGGAGCTCGCCGATGTGCGCGAGACCGCCAGTGTCTTCGTCGAGCAGCTCCGACAGACCGAGGCGACGCAGCCGCCCGATGACGTGGCCGCGCTCGCCGCCGAGATCGTCTCCCGCGGTCTCGACCCCCACGACGCCGCCCTCGAGATCTGTCGCGCCATCGGCGACGGCATCCAGTACGTTCCCGGATCCACCCGGGTGAGCTCCACCGCGCGAGAGTCGTGGGAGCAGGGCAAGGGCGTCTGCCAGGACATCGCCCACATCGCCCTCGGCGCGCTCCGCTCCGTCGGCATCCCGGCGCGCTACGTGTCCGGCTACCTGCATCCGAAGCGCGAAGCGGCCATCGGCGAGACCGTCATCGGCGAGTCCCACGCGTGGGTCGAGTGGTTCAGCGGCGACTGGGTGGGCTACGACCCCACGAACCAGATCGAGATCGGCGACAGGCACGTGCTCGTCGGGCGCGGTCGTTCCTACTCGGATGTCTCTCCGCTTCGGGGCGTCTACGCCGGCCCGAGCGCCTCGAAGCTGTTCGTGCGCGTCGAGATCACGCGCGAGGCGTAGCTCCCGGCGTCACTCGGCGGTGACGACTCCGAGGAACGCGATCGTCGAGTCCAGAGCGGCCTGCGCCGCCGGGAAGTCGAGGTGGAACTGGTACTCGTGGGGCAGTGCCGGCTCCTCGTCCTTCGGATAGAAGACCGTCGTCACATCGACGCCGAGTCCGGTCAGCTTCGCGGCCAGCGGCTTGGACTGCGCATCCGTCAGCGGATCACTGTTGCCGCCCGAGATCCAGGTGGTCGGGAAGTCGCCGGTGACGTACTCGATGGTCGACATGTCCCGCGCGCCCGGTGTCGCAGACCAGTCCTTCTCGCCGAGGTACGACCACAGTGCCACTCGGAACCCCCAGCCGCCGATGCCGGGGGCGTCGGGGATGCCGTGCACGTCGTAGATGCCGCAGTTCAGGATGACGGCACGCACCTGGGCGGGGGTGAGCGACGGCGTGATGCCGACCTTCGTCGCGTAGTCGGGGCTGGTCACGAGGGTGGCGAGCTGGGAGGTGAACTGGGAGCCCGCGGAGTCGCCTGCCAGCACGATCCGGGTGGGATCGATGCCGTACTCGTCGGCGTGCTCCACCAGGAAGCCGAGTGCGTCATTGAGCTGGTTCAACGCGGTCGGGAAGGTCACCTCGGGGGAGATGGAGTAGTTGAGGCCGACGGTGGTGTAGCCGGCCGCCGCGATCATCCGGAGGTAGGGAGCGACATCGCGCTTGTCGCCCGAGATCCACGCCCCGCCGTGGATCCAGACCACCGTGGGAAGCGGATCCGTCGCCCCGTCGGGGGAGAAGACGTCCAGCGTGGTCTCTGCACCCGCATCGCCGTAGGAGATGTCCCGGTGCGCGCGCACCCCGCTCGTCGGTGCATAGGGTTCCATCTCGGCGACGGTGTCCCTGGCGCCCTTCTCGAAGAGCGACCGGATCAGCATGGCGCTGGGCCACGGGTTGACCGCCGCGACGACGACCGCGATCATCACGATCGAGAGACCGCCCAGGATCACCCCCGTCACGATGTCTCCGGTCCGACGTCGACGGGGTTCGCTGGGCATTCCCCGACCCTATCGGCGTGCGTGTCGTCGAGGCGGCGGATGCCGCATGCTGCGCACGCGTCGGGCGCATGCGATCGCCGCATCCGTGTCATACCCTGAGCCCATGAGCAGCGCAGCCCGCACCTTCACCGACAGCCACGGCATCCGCATCCACTTCGACGTGCACGACGTGCCGCAGCCGAAGGCGATCGTGCAGCTCGTGCACGGGGTCGGCGAGCACGCCGGTCGCTACCGTCACGTCGCCCAGGCGCTGAACGACGCGGGCTACACGGTCTACGCCGACGACCACCGAGGCCATGGTCGAACCGGCATGGAGCAGCATGGCGGAGACGTCGCCATGCTCGGCAGGCTCGGCCCCGGTGGCCTTCGCGCAACCGTGGCGGCGGTGCACCAGCTCACCGAGCTCATCCGCGAGGAGAACCCCGAGACTCCGGTCGTGCTCCTCGGCCACTCGTGGGGCTCCCTCATGGCCCAGATCATCCTGAATTCATCGGCCGCCGACTACGCCGCCGCCATTCTCACCGGCACCGGGTACCGGATGCCGGGATCCGTCAACAGCGGCGACCTCAACCGTCGCCATAAGAACCTCGGAACGACGGGCATGGAGTGGCTCAGCCGCGATGTGGAGGTGCAGCAGGCCTTCCTCGACGACCCGCTCACCACCTCCGTTCCCATCGCGAAGCTCTTCGGACTGGTGGATGGCGTACGTCTGTACGGTCGCCCGGCGCCCGACCTGCCCGACATCCCCGTGCTCATCCAGGTGGGCGGCGACGACAGCGTCGGTGGCGAGAAGAGTGCGCTCAAGCTGGTCGATGCGTACCACCGCCGCTCCGGGCTCACCGACGTCACCCTCATCGTCTACCCCGAGGCTCGCCATGAGATCTTCAACGAGCTGAACCGCGCCGACGTTCTCGCCGACACGACGGCCTGGCTCGACGAGCATCTCGGCTAGCCCCTTCGCACAGCGCTGATCCGCAGACCCTCACTGACCGGCGTCAGACCGCGGTGGCGCGGAACGGCGGCGACCCCTTGACGGGGGTCATGGATTGCGGCACTCTGGGAGACGCGGCACCCGTGAGAGCGCTCTCACAACGGGGTACACCTCGCGCCGCACGCATGACGCACCACCCTGCACGGTCCACAAGGATGTCGACCGAGGTCGACGATGACCCCCTGGGAGTCCTCAGCATGATGAAGAAGAACACCCGCCTCGGGATGCGGATCGCTGCCGTCGCGGCGATCGCGACCCTGGCGACGCTCGGCCTCACGGCCACTCCTGCCGCGGCAGCCAATGACGTGCTCGGCCCCGGCAGCGCTCTCTACGTCGATCCGCACTCGACGACCCTCGAGGCGGCGTCCGGCCTGTCCGGCCAGGCGCGAACCGACGCCCAACTGCTCGGCAGCTTCCCCTCGGCGACCTGGCTCACCAAGGGCACTCCGGCGCAGGCGCAGGCGGCGGCAGCCGAGGTGACCTCGGCCGCGGCTGCATCCGGTGCCGTGCCCACCGTCGTGGTCTACAACCTGCCGTACCGCGACTGCGCCCAGTACTCGGCGGGCGGAGCTCTCGACACGGCAGCCTACGAGGCGTGGGTCGACGCGGTGGCGGCGGGTATCGGCGACGCCAAGGCGGCGATCATCCTGGAGCCTGACGGCCTCGGCATCATTCCGTGGCACACCGATATCAACGGCAACCTCGAGTGGTGCCAGCCGCCGGACCTCGACCCGGCGACGGCCGCATCCGACCGCTTCGAGCAGGTCAACCACGCCGTCGACGTGCTCACGGCCCTGCCCAACACCGCTGTCTACCTCGACGGCACCCACAGCGGCTGGCTGGGCGTCGGGGACATCTCGCAGCGCCTCATCGCCGGCGGCGTCGAGAAGGCTGACGGCTTCTTCCTGAACGCCTCCAACTACGTGCAGACCGAGCGCCTCGCCAAGTACGGCACCTGGATCTCGGACTGCATCAACCTCAGCGTCAACAGCTGGTATGAGCCGAGCTACTGCGGCAGTCAGTACTACCCGGCCAGCCCCGACGACTTCTCGACCTGGGGACTGACGGATGCCGCCTACGCGCAGGCCTACGCCGACACCGGACTCACCCCCGACCCCGCCGCGCAGGCGCACTTCGTCATCGACACCAGCCGGAACGGCGTCGGCCCCTGGACGGCGCCGGCTGGCTGGCAGGGCGACGCCGAGGTCTGGTGCAACCCGCCGGACCGCGGCGCCGGAGTCCGTCCGACGACGGACACCGGGAACGCGATCATCGACGCCTACCTCTGGATCAAGGTTCCCGGCGAGTCCGACGGGCAGTGCTATCGCGGCACTGCCGGCCCGCTCGATCCCGTTCGCGGCATGGAGGACCCGGCCGCCGGCCAGTGGTTCGTGGAGCAGGCGCGCGAACTGATCGCCAACGCCGTACCGGCCTTCCCGGCTCCGAGCTGCCAGGTCTCGTACTCGGCCACGAAGTCGCTGTTCGGCCTGTTCGGTGCCGAGCTGCGCATCCGTAACACGAGTGCGGCCCCCATCACGGGCTGGACGCTGAAGTGGAACTTCGCCGGCTCCGAGAGGGTCGTGAAGCTCATCGGCGGCAAGGTCACCCAGGTGGGCGATGCCGTCACCGTGAAGAACTCCTCGGCCACCGCGAAGATCAAGCCGGGCGCCTGGGTGCCTGTCGCCTTCGTGGGCTCGCATGCGAAGCAGCGAGTCGAGCCGTGGCTGTTCACGCTGAACGGACGGGCCTGCGCCTCTGACTGATCGCCGACGGCCGCTCCGCCCGGTGCCCGAGGGCCGGGCGAGCGGTTGCCCGAAGCGCACGACGGCGCCTGAACTGTCGTCGTGCGCTTTCGGACGCGCAGCGCACGTCCGGCCCTCGGTCAGCGGCAGACACGCCCCGCCCCGTCCTAGGCTGGACGCATGCACGGTGAGTACAAGGTTCCCCAGGGCAAGCTCGTCGTCGTCGACTTCGAGGTCGTCGACGACCTGATCTCGGGTTTCAGGCTCGCCGGTGACTTCTTCCTCGAACCCGACGAAGCTCTCGGCGCGATCGACACCGCTGTCAACGGGCTCTCGGCCGAGACGGATGCCACGGGGATAGCCCGCGCCATCACGGCGGCGCTTCCCGAGGGAACCGTCATGCTCGGCTTCTCGGCGGAAGGCGTGGCGGTCGCCATCCGCCGCGCCCTGAAGAAGGCCACCAGCTGGCGCGACTACCAGTGGCAGCTCATCCATGCCCGTGCCGTGAGCCCGGCCATGCACCTCGCCCTCGACGAGGTGCTGGCCGTCGAGGTGGGCGCTGGACGCCGCCAGCCGACGCTGCGCATCTGGGAGTGGGACGAGTCGGCCGTCGTGATCGGCAGCTTCCAGTCGCTCAAGAACGAGGTCGACCCCGACGGCGCCGCCAGGTTCGGCTACGACGTCGTGCGCCGCATCTCCGGGGGCGGCGCGATGATGATGGAGAAGGGCTCTGTCGTCACCTACTCGCTCTACGTTCCAGCCGATCTCGTGCAGGGCATGACCTTCGCCGACTCCTACGCCTTCCTCGACGCCTGGGTCATCGACGCGCTCCGCGCCCTCGGGGTCGAAGCGAGCTATCAGCCGCTCAACGACATCACGAGTCCGACCGGCAAGATCGGCGGTGCCGCGCAGAAGCGCCTCGGCAACGGCGGCATCCTGCACCACGTCACGATGAGCTACGACATGGACGGCGAGATCATGACGCAGGTCCTCCGCATCGGCCGGGAGAAGATCAGCGACAAGGGCATCGCGAGCGCGGCGAAGCGGGTCGACCCTCTCAAGCGCCAGGCCGGAGTCGAGCGGGCCGTCATCATCGAGCAGCTCGAGAAGACCTTCACCGCGCTGACGGATGCCGTTCCCGGCGACATCACCGACGAGGAGTACGCCCAGGCCGAGGCGCTCGTCGCGTCGAAGTTCGCGACAGCGGAGTGGCTCAACCGCGTGCCGTGATCGCCGACGGCAGCCGCGTCAGGCCTTCGGTTCCCGCACAGCGGGCCGGCCGGGCTGACGAACCACCGGCTCATTCTTCTAGGCTGGACGCATGAACTGGTGGATCCCCGTCGCGATAGCGGTGCTCGTCGCGTTCATCGTGTTCGCCTCGCGCATGGGCTGGGTCGACTTCAGCAACAAGGTCGGCCGGGGCACGGCAGGCGGCGGCGCCCTCGGAGTGGTGGACGAGGTGTTCGCGCCGCACCGGCACGAGATCGAGGTGCAGCGCGAGCGGGAGAGCGTGCTTCCAGCCCCGTCTCCCGTCGCCGACGATGACGACAAGGGAATCCTCGAGACGAACGACGCCGACGACCCGACGACCCGGTTCGACGGCCGCATCCGCCTCGACCTCTAGCCGGCTTCGTTCGCCGGCTCGCCATCTGTGGCCGCCGGCGGTCGTTCCAGCGGCCACACGTGGCGAGCGAGACTCCCATCCGGGCCAGAGGGCGGAAGCGCCGGCTGCTGACACAATGATGGGATGCCCGACCTCCGCGACGACGACATAGCGGTGGCGGGCGACGACACCGGCCGCGCGCAGCCCGGCCGTGCCGGTGATGCAGCGCCGGCCGCGGCATCCGTCGGCCGCATCATCCACGCCGACAACCTCACTGTGCTCCCGAGCCTGGCCGATGCGACGTTCACGCTGATCTACCTCGATCCGCCCTTCAACACCGGGCGCCCGCAGTCCCGCCAGAGCACGACGCATGTGCGCACGGGACTGGGCGCCGAGGGTGACGCGGACGCGGCTCCCCAGCGCGCCGCCGGGGTCATCTCCGGGTTCAAGGGGCGGCAGTACCAGCGCATCCGCGGCGACCTCTACAGCTACGACGATCAGTTCGAGGATTACTGGGGCTTCCTCGAACCGCGGCTCATCGAGGCCTGGCGCCTGCTCGCCGACGACGGCACTCTCTACCTGCACCTCGACTATCGCGAGGCTCACTACGCGAAGGTCATGCTCGACGCCCTGTTCGGTCGCGAATGCTTCCTCAATGAGCTCATCTGGGCCTACGACTACGGCGCGAAGTCCAAGAAGCGCTGGCCCACGAAGCACGACACGATCCTGGTATACGTGAAGAACCCGAAGACCTACTGGTTCGACTCCACGGCCGTCGACCGCGAGCCGTACATGGCGCCCGGCCTCGTCACTCCCGAGAAGGCCGAGCTCGGCAAGCTGCCGACAGACGTGTGGTGGCACACCATCGTCTCGCCGACCGGCAGGGAGAAGACCGGATACCCGACGCAGAAGCCGGAGGGCATCCTGCGGCGCATCATCCAGGCCTCGAGCCGGCCGGGTGACGCCGTGCTCGACTTCTTCGCGGGCTCCGGAACGACGGGCGCCGTGGCCGCGGCCCTCGGGCGCCGCTTCACGCTCATCGACGAGTCCGCGGATGCCGTCGCCATCATGCGCACGCGCTTCGCGGCCGTCGACGGCGTCGAGTTCGAGTAGCAGGCGAGCAGGCGGAGAGCTGCGTTCTGTGCTCTGGCCGAGAGGTGGCTGTACGCCTCGTCAACGCGGGGTCGTGCCCGATAGCGTAGACGGGAGACGACATGGAGCATCCGACGACGGATGGCCAGACGAGGAGGCGACCCGCGTGACGACAGGCAGCACCGCCGTTGGCCGCGTGTTCGCAGGGATCGCAGCCGGTGTCATCGGCCTCGCTCTCGCCGTCGGCGCCGCTTCTCCCGCGTTCGCCGAGGATCCGGTCGACTTCGGCTCGAGCGACATCATCGATCCCGCCGGCGTGCTGGGCGGAGACACCCAGTCCGTGCAGGACGCCATCGACCAGTTGCAGGCCGACACCGGACAGACACTGCTCGTCGCCTATGTCGACACCTTCGAGAACCCGAGCGATCGCGAGCAGTGGGTGCAGGAGGTGCGCGACCAGAACCAGCTCGGCGCGTCGAACGTCGTATTGGCCGTGGCGATCGACGACAGGCTCTACCAGCTCTCGTTCTCCGACGACTCGCCGCTCCAGGCCGACTCGGAGCAGATCGCCCAGGACTATGTCGTTCCCAGCCTCTCGCAGGAGGACTGGGCCGGCGCCGCGATCGGCGCTGCCGACGGCATCCGGGCGGCATCGAACGGTGAACTCAGCGGCGGAGGCGGCGGAAGCGGCGGTGGCGGTGGTACCGACACCGGCGAGAGCGGGTCGGGCAACGGCGGGGCCGTACTGCTGTGGGTCTTCTTGGGCGTCGGCGTCATCGTGCTCGCGGTCGTGGTGGTCTCGGCCATCCGCAAGCGCCGCCGGGCCGCCCTCGCTCGAGCGCGGGCGGCTCAGGATCGAGCAGCACTCGAGCAGCGCGCCGGCAGCCTGCTGGTGCAACTCGACGACGCCCTCAAGACCAGCGAGCAGGAGGTCGGCTTCGCTGCGGCGGAGTTCGGCGATGAGGCCGTGAAGCCGTTCACCGACGCGCTCGCGGCGGCCAACGCCTCGGCTCGCCAGGCCTTCGCCCTGAAGCAGAAGCTCGACGACGCCTTCCCCGAGAGCGATGCGGAGCGCGCGGCCATGACGGCCGAGATCACCAGCCTCACCGAGCAGGCGATCGCCGGTCTCGACGAGCGCTCCGACGAGTTCGATGCCCTTCGGGCTCTCGACGACAACGCCCTCCCCGTGCTGAAGACCGTGACGACGGATGCCGAGAGGCTGGGCGCCCGCCTCGCCTCCACGGAGGCCCGCATCGCCGAGCTGCACACCCGCTTCGAGGGCGAGACGATGTCGACTCTCACGGGCAATGCCGCCCAGGCTCGCCAGCTGCTCGCCTTCGCGACCGAGACCGCCGCAGCCGCCGCGGCGACCCTCTCGACGCCGGCCCCCGATGGCGGCCATCGTCCGAGCGTCGCCGTCCCGGTGCGCGCTGCCCAGCAGAGCATCGGCCAGGCCGGCCAGTTGCTCGACGCCGTCGACCGCGTGGCCCGCAGCCTCGAGGATGCGACGGCCGCCGTGGCGAAGGAGATCGACGACGTCGAGAGCGATCTGGCCGAGGCCCGGCGTACGGCCGTCACCACGCACCTCGGTGAGGCCGCGCTCGAGGGACCGATCGCTGCGGCCGAGCAGGTGCTCGTCGCCGCACGTCAGGCATCCGGAGGTCGCACCGACCCGCTCGCCATGGTTCGCCGCCTGCAGGAGGCCGAGGCGGCGCTCGATGCCGCGCTCGCGCCCTCACGTGAGGAACGCGTCCAGCAGGAGCGCGCCGTCGCCCTGTTGGGTCGCGCTCAGGCCACCGCGCAGTCGCAGATCCAGGCCGCATCCGACTTCATCGCCACCAGGCGGGGAGCGGTCGGGTCCGACGCGCGCCAGCGCCTGTCGGAGGCGATGCGCCTCTTCGACTCCTCCCGAGCGATCGGCCCGGGCGACCCCGTGCAGGCACTCGACCAGGCCCAGCGGTCGCAGGCACTCGCGGCCAGCGCCATCCAGATCGCCCAGAGCGATGTGTCGGGCTACGACGACGACTCCTGGGGTGGCGGGGGTGGCGGCGGTAGGCGTTCCGGTGGCGGTGACGCCCTGACCGGCGCCATCATCGGCGGAATACTCGGCGGCCTCCTCACAGGGGGCGGCGGGCGAGGCGGCGACTCCGGCAGCATCTTCGGCGGAGGTGGCGGCTTCGGCGGCGGCAGCGGGTTCGGGGGAGGCGGCTTCGGCGGAGGTTTCGGTGGCGGCGGCGGCTTCGGCGGCGGCGGATCCGGCGGCAGGTTCTAGCGGCATCCGGCACCGCAGCCGGGGTCGTGCACGAGTGTGGCGGGCAACGACGCAACAGCATCAATCAGCAGTACGAGAAAGGGAACACCATGGCAAAGCAGTCCATCATCGGCCGCATCACCCAGCTCGCGAAGGCGAACATCAACGCGCTGCTCGATCAGGCCGAGGATCCGCAGAAGATGCTCGATCAGATGGTGCGCGACTACACGTCGAGCATCGGCGAAGCCGAGAGCGCCGTGGCGCAGACCATCGGCAACCTGCGGATGCTCGAGGAGGATCACCGCGAAGACGTCGCCGCTGCAGACGACTGGGGTCGTAAGGCCCTGGCCGCGAGCCGCAAGGCCGACGAGCTGCGGGGAGCCGGGAACACGACGGATGCCGACAAGTTCGACGCCCTCGCCCGGGTCGCCCTCGGGCGCCAGCTGCAGTCCGAGAACGAGGCGAAGGGCGCCGAGCCGATGATCGCCTCGCAGACGGCCGTCGTCGACCAGCTCAAGGACGGCCTCGGAAAGATGCGCGAGAAGCTCAATCAGCTCTCGTCGAAGCGCGACGAGCTCATCGCCCGTTCGAAGACCGTCGAGGCTCAGTCGCAGGTGAACGACGCCATCAAGAGTGTCGACATCCTCGATCCCACGAGCGAGATCAGCCGCTTCGAGGACAAGATCCGGCGCGAGGAGGCGAAGGTGCGCGGCCAGCAGGAGCTGGCTGCCTCCAGCCTCGACGCGCAGTTCGAAGACCTGGAGGACCTCGGCGAACTCACCGAGGTCGAGGCCCGGCTCGCAGCGCTCAAGGGTGGAGAGCCGCAGAAGGCGATCGAGTAGACCGCCGGGAACAGGCCGGAACGCCGAGAACAGGCCGGTCTGGCCTGTAGTCGCCGCAATCGCCGAATCCGGCCTGTTCTCGACCCTGGTGGACGGGCGGCGTGCCCGATGGAGGGAGTACGACGATGGTCGAAGTCACCGATACCCGGGAATACCCGCCGGGCGTCCCCAGCTGGATCGACGTGGAGACCGCGCATCCGTATGACGCCATGGAGTTCTACGGAACGCTGTTCGGCTGGCGGTTCCACGATGCGGTGCCGCCGGGAGCGCCGGGCTCGTACCTCGTCGCCACCCTCGACGGGCACGACGTCGCCGCCATCTCGCCGACGATCGAGGAGGTTCCGGCGGTCTGGAACAGCTACGTCGCCACTCGCAGCGCCGACACCGCGGTCGAGACCGTCGTCGCCGCGGGCGGCAGCGTGCGCACGGGGCCGGTCGATGCCGGCCCCGGCGGTCGTTGGGCGGAGTTCGTCGACCCCGACGGCGCCGTCTTCAGGGTCTGGCAGGCTCGCAGGCGCCTGGGCGCCCAGCTCGTGAACGTGCCCGGCTCGTGGAACTTCAGCGTGCTGGTCACGCCGACGCCAGAGAACGGAATTCGGTTCTACTCGGAGGTCTTCGGCTGGGAGGTCGATCCGGCCCTCGGCGCCGGAATGGCCAGGCTGCCGGGCTACGGTGATCACCTGGCGGCGACCATCGACCCCGACATCAGGGAGCGCCAGGCCTTCGCGCCCCCGGGGTTCGCCGACGTCGTCGCCGGCATCGAGGCCGGGGAGGCGCCTGCGCGCTGGGAGGTGAGGTTCACGGTCGACGATCGGGACGCCTCGGCTGCCCTCAGCGAGTCTCTCGGCGGCACCGTGCTCACCACAGCCGACGGCCCGTGGACCCGCGAGGCGCTCATCCGCGATCCCCACGGCGCGATCTTCACGCTGAGTCAGTTCGCTCCGCAGCAGTCCTAGGTCGACGCGCGCACGACGAGCGAGGTCTTCAGCTTCGTGACGGTGTCGACGGGTTCGCCCTCGATGAGCTTGACGAGCACCCTGGCCATCTCGCGGCCCATCTCGACAGCCGGCTGGTGCACCGTCGTGAGCGCTGGGTTCGCCGTGGCCCCGTAGATGTCGTCGTCGAAGCCGATCACTGCGATGTCCTCGGGGATGCGCAGACCGGCCTCCCGAATGGCGGAGTACGCGCCGATGGCCATCTGGTCGTTGGCCGCGAACACGCCGTCGATCTTCGGGTCCCGGGCCAACAGCCGCTTCATCGCCGTGGCTCCCGACGCGGGGGAGAAGTCGCCGACTTCGAACAACTCGGTGTCCATGCCGTGCTCGCCCAGCACCTCGCGCCAGCCCGCCAGGCGGTCGACACCGGGAGGCATGTCCTGGGGCCCGGCGATCGTGGCGATCCTCGTGCGACCGGATGCGACCAGGTGCGCGACGGCCGTCTCGGCACCGCGCTGGTTGTCGACGTCGATGAAGTAGTTGTCGCTCTCCGTGTCGCTCAGCGGTCGGCCGCCGAAGACGACAGGAAGCGTGCGGCTCAACTGAGCGTAGGAGTGGTCGCCGGTGTGGTGGGAGACCACGAGTGCCCCGTCGACGTTGCCGCCCAGCAGGTAGCGCCTGGTCTTGCCCGACTGCGACTCGGACTCGATGATCATGTTCAGCGTGTAGTCGGTGTCGGCCAGGTGCAGGGCGATGCCCTGCACCACCGAGGCGAAGAACGGGTCGGCGAACACGCGGGCGGCCGACTCGGGAACGATGAGTGCGATCGCCTGGGTCTTCCGGCTGGCCAGCGACCTGGCAGCCCGGTTCGGAACGTAGTTCAGGGCTTCGATGGCGCGCTGAACGGCCTCGGCGACGTCGGGAGTGACCTTCGGTGAGCCGTTGACGACCCTCGACACCGTGGCGCGCGAGACGCCGGCATGTGCGGCGACCATCTCGAGCGTCGGCACTGCGCCCGCCCGAAGCTTCTCTGCCACTCCATCGCTCCCCATGTTCGAACTGGCTCCCACGATAGTGCTGATCAGACGCTCGCCTTCGACGCCGCGATGATGGAGGCGTACTGGGTGGCGGAGAACTTGGGGGTTCGCACGAGGGTGTCGTAGTCGACGTGCACGATCCCGAAGCGCTTGTTGTAGCCCCATGCCCACTCGTAGTTGTCGAGCAGCGACCACACGAAGTAGCCGCGCACGTCGGCGCCGGCGTCGATGGCCTCGCCCACCGCCGAGATGTGGGCGTCGATGTAGGCCCAGCGTTCCGCGTCGTGCACCGCTCCGTCGACGATCTCGTCCTCGTAGGCGGCGCCGTTCTCGGTGATGTAGAGAGGCGGCAGAGTCGGGTACTCCCGACCGAGGCGCACCAGCAGCGTGCGGAGGCCGTCGGGATTCACCTCCCAGCCCATCGCGGTGCGCGGCAGGTGGCGCGTCGGGAAGGTGACGTACTCGCTGCCGACGAAGGGGGAACGGCCGGGCTTGTCCGTCGGGACCAGGCCGGGTGCGGCATCCGGTGCAGCGGGATGACCGGACACGTTGTCGTCGTGGTAGTGGTTCACGCCGAGGAAGTCGATCGGCGTGCTGATGACGGCCAGGTCGCCGCCCTGAACGTACTGGAGGAAGTCGTACTCCGCCAGGTCGCCGATGACGTCGGCCGGATACTCGCCGAGCAGCAGTGGCTCGAGGTACATGCGGTTCCACAGGCCGTCGATGCGGCGGGCGGCCTCGAGGTCGACAGGGTCGGTCGGGTTGTTCGGAACGGCGTTCGTGAGGTTGAGCGTGATGCCGATCTGCAACTCACGACCGTCACGTGCGGCCAACTCCCGCAGGCGGGCTGCAGCGAGACCGTGCGCGAGGTGCTGGTGGTGCAGCGCCGCGAGCCCGGCGTCCGGATCGGTCAGGCCCGGCGCGTGCTCGCCGGCGACGTAGCCGATGAGGGAGGAGCAGAGCGGTTCGTTGAAGGTCGTCCAGTGGGTGACGCGGTCGCCGAGGGCGCCGTACACGGCTTCGGCGTACTCGACGAACCTGTAGGCGGTCTCGCGGTTGGCCCAGCCGCCCTCCTCCTGGAGGGCCTGCGGGAGGTCCCAGTGGTAGAGGGTCAGCCACGGCAGGATGCCCTGGTCGAGCAGCTCGTCGACCAGGGAGCTGTAGAAGTCGAGCCCCTCCTGGTTGACGCTGCGCCCACCGGGAACCACGCGGGCCCAGCTGGTGGAGAACCTGTACGAGTCGAGCCCGAGGTCCTTCATGATGGCGACATCCGAGGGGACCCGGTGGTAGTGGTCGACGGCCTGCTCGGGAGTGTCGCCGTTGGCGACGGCGCCCGGGACCCCCGAGTACGCGTCCCAGATGGAGTCCTCCTTGCCGCCCTCGTGGGCAGCGCCCTCGATCTGGGCGGCTGCGGTGGCCGAGCCCCAGAGGAACCCTGTCGGCCAGGTGCGTTCGGTGAGTGGAATTCTCATCAGCCCTTCACTGCTCCTGCCATGATTCCCGAGACGAGCTGCTTTCCGGCCAGCACGAACAGGATGAGGAGGGGGATGGTCGCCATGACGGCGCCGGCGAGCACGATCGTGTAGTCGACGTACTTCGCGCTCTGCAGCTGGCTGAGGGCGACCTGGAGGGTCGGGTTCTGCGGAGAGACCAGCAGCGGCCAGAGATAGTCGGTCCAGGCCGTCATGAACGTGAACAGCCCGAGGATGGCCATGGCCGGGCGCGCAGCGGGAAGGCCGACGTGCCAGAAGGTTCCGAACATGGAGGCTCCGTCGACGCGGGCGGCCTCGATCAGCTCGTCGGGGATGACGTCGACCAGGTACTGCCGCATGAAGAACACTCCGAATGCCGTCACGAGCGTCGGCACGATGATGGCGCCCAGGGTGCCCGTCCAGCCGAACTCCTTCATGAGCATGAAGAGCGGGATGATGCCGAGCTGGGTCGGCACGGCGAGCGTGGCGATCACGAAGACCATCAGGCCCTCTCGGCCCTTGAAGCGGAGCTTCGCGAAGGAGTAGCCGGCCAGGGTCGAGAAGAACACGACCGAGATCGTGATGACGCTGGCGACGATGATGCTGTTGGCGAGCGCCTGCCAGAACGGCACGGTGTCGAGCACCGAGGCGACGTTGTCCCAGAATCGTCCACCGGGCAGCAGCGGCGGCCAGGTGTCCGCGAGCACGGAGCTGTCGCTGGATCCGGCGACGAACGACCACCACAGCGGGTAGGCGCCGCCGAGGAACAGGGCGATGAGCAGGCCGTAGGTGAGGAACCCGGGGCGGCGATCGATTCCGACGTCGCGGCGTGCCCTCGTGGGCTTGGGCGGCTTGCCGCTGCCGCTCTGGGCGCCGGCATCCGTCGTGGGAGCGGCCGGCTTCTTCAGGTCGGTCGTGGTGCTCATGAGCGCTTCTCCCCTGCTGCTGCGACGATGGCGCGGGCGCCTTCGGCCTTCCCTGCGTTGTGTTCCGCGATCCGGCGACGTGTGCGCTTCTTCGATGTGCGGGTCTCGACCGATGCGATGCGACGGGAGATCAGGAAGTTCATGATGCCGAACGCCACGATGATGATGAACAGCAACCAGGCGATGGCGGATGCCTTGCCGAAGTCACTGCGGTTGAAGGCCATGTCCCACAGGTAGAGCACCGTGGTCTGGTACTCGCGGTGCGGGCCGCCGAGCACGGAGCTCGACGGGTTGAACAGCTTCGGCTCCGTGAAGATCTGCAGACCGCCGATCGTCGCCGTGATGATCACGAAGATCATGGTGGGGCGGATGCTCGGCAGCGTGATGGAGAAGAAGCGACGGAAGGCTCCGGCGCCGTCGAGGGCGGCCGACTCGTGGATGTCGCGCGGCACGGACTGCATGGCGGCGAGGAGGATCAGGGCGTTGTAGCCGGTCCAGCGCCAGTTGACCATGGTGGCGATCGCGACGTGGGACGGGAAGGTCTCGGTCTTCCACATCACCGGATCGAGGTTCAGGGCTTCGAGGATGTTGTTGATGAGGCCGTACTTCTCGGAGAACGCACTGGAGAAGATGATGGCGACCGCCACGGGGGTGACCACGTAGGGGATGAGGACGCTCATGCGCCAGAAGGTCTTGGCGCGGATGTTCTGGTCGAGCACGGCCGCGATGAACACCGCGGCGAGGAGCTGGGGGATGCAGGAGAGCAGGAAGATGCTCACGGTGTTGAACAGCGAGTTCCAGAAGTACGGATCGGTGAGCTCGTCCGTGTAGTTCTGGAAGCCGACCCACTCGCCCGGCCCGGAGAGCAGGTCCCAGTCGTTGAGAGACACCACGAAGGTGTACACCAGCGGGAACAGGCCGATGAGGCCGAACAGCACGAAGAACGGTGCGATGTAGAGGAACGGCGACACCTTGGCGTCGAAGCGGCTCACTCGGTGCTTGAACGGCACCTTCGAGGGCGAGGCCTTCGGGGGCCGTGCCGCTGCCGGGGTGGTGCTCGTCTCCGGGGGACTGACTGTCGTGGTCATGCTGTTCTCTCTCAAGGAATGTGGCCCCCCGGAAACGGGTCTCCGGGGGGCCACCGTGGAGCTGGTGAGACTTACTTGAGGTCCAGGCTCTGCAGCGTGGTGATTGCCTCGTTCCACGCGTCATCGCCCGAGGCGCCCTTGTCGAGCGACTGCGTCGCCGGTCCGAAGACCTGCTCCTGGATGACCGAGTCGTTCGGGCCCTTGTACTGGGCCACGACGCCCTCGGCACGGGATCCGAGGATCTCGCCGATGGGGGCGTTGTTGAAGAACTTGGTCAGGTCGCTCTCGCCGGTGACACCGGCGTCGGTCTGCGCCTCGATGACCGACGGGAAGGTGCCCGCTGCCTGGAAGGCGGAGACGGCCGACTTGGCGTCGGTCAGGTAGGCGGCCAGTGCGGCAGCCTCCTTCGGGTGCTTCGACGTGGTGGGAACGGTCAGGAACGTTCCACCCCAGTTGGCGGGGCCGCCGGGGAAGACATCCGCGAAGTCCCAGCCGGAGGTGGCGTCGCCACCAGCGGACTCGACCTGACCCTTGACGACACCGAGCATCCAGCCCGGGCACATGAAGGTCGCGAAGGAACCGTCGGTGAAGGCCTTGCCCTTACCCCAGTCCCACTGAGCCTGGCCGCTGGAGAGGCCGGCGGCTGCGCCACCGGCGAGCTTCTCCCACTGCGCCTTCAGGTCTGCGTTGTTCTCGACGTCGAGCTTGCCGTCGGAGGTGTAGTAGCCCTCGGGGAGCTGGTTGACCATGGCGTTCCAGACGAAGCCGCTCTGGTCGTAGAAGGGCTTGCCGGTGGCAGCCTTGTACTGCTCGCCGACCTTGAAGAAGTCGTCCCACGTCGCGTCGTCGCCACCGAAGAGCTCGGCAACGGCCTCGCGGTCGCTCGGCAGGCCGGCTGCCTCGAACAGCTTGCCGTTGTAGCAGAGGCCCTCGGGGCCGATGTCGGTGCCGTAGCCGATGATGCGGCCGTCCTTGTCGGTGCCCTGCTTCAGCTTCCAGTCGACCCAGCGGTCCTTGATGTCGTTCGCACCGTACTCGGTGAGGTCGGTGAAGCTGTCGGAGACCGCCTGCACCTGGCCGAGCCAGCCCTCTTCCACGGCCTGCACGTCGGGGAGACCGGCGCCTGCTGCCTGCTTGGTCTTCCAGTCGGTGAGCGCGTTTCCACCGGTGTCGATGTTGGTGGCCTTGATGGTGACGTTGGGGTTCTCTTCCTCGTACTGCTTGTAGAGGTCGTCGAGTCCCATGGTTCCGAACGTCGTGACGGTCAGTTCGACCTTCTCGTCGGACGATCCCGATCCCGTGTCGCCGGATGAGGAACATCCTGTGGCGAGGAGGGCGATTGCTGCGACACCGGCGACGGCGGCAACAGCTGTGGTGCGTCGTGAAAGCTTCACGGTTCACTCCCTTGTGTGCGTGGACAATTAGTGTGGTGCGTGCTCTGAGAGCGCTCTCTCACTACCCTGTGAGAGCGCTCTCACGATTGCGTTCCGAGAATAAGCACTGCGGATGGCGTCTGTCAAGAGAGCGCTCTCACGGCGCCCATACGTTACGAATCCGTTACACGCCGCTGCACGCGGAACGTGGTCGATGCACGGCGTCGGTCGCCGTGCATATTCGCCTGTCGGCGCCCGTCAGGGGCGCTGCACCGGCACGGATCCCGTGCGCGGGCCGGGATCGAGCAGCGACCCGGTGATGTCGGCTGCGTGCTGAGCCTGCAGGTCGGTCTGGAGTTCGTCGTCCGCCCTGGCCTGCGCTGCCGCGGCCTCCGCCTTGTCGTCCGCAGCCTCCTGCAGCGCCGACTTCGCTCGAAGCGGCGGTGCCTTGAAGAACAGGGTCAGCACGAAGGCGATCAGCACCACGAACAGCGCCACCCAGTACACCTGCACGGCCGAGGCGTTGAATCCGTAGAGGAACGGCTTCGCCAGTCGGGGATCGGCTCCGTTCAGGAACGACGTGTCGTCCAGAGTGCTGCTCCCGAACGAGCCGCCCGTTCCACTCTCGAGTTGCTCCTGAACCGTGGGAGCGACCTGGCTCACCACCTGCGCGCGCTGGGCGTCATCGCTGAGATCGACACCGGCGGGCAGCTGGGCCTGGATGGGCGTGACGATGGGCGTGTAGATCGTCTCCATGATCTGGGCGTTCTCCGGCGCTGCCGCGACTGTCGGGTCGAGAGCGGCATCCAGGGCGTCGGCCAGCGTGTCCTGATCCGAGAGCGAGCCGACGATGTTCGTCGGCATCACGGTGAACAGCAGCGACAGCAGAACGGCCGTGCCCAGGGTGCCGCCGATCTGGCGGAAGAAGGTCGACGAACTGGTCGCGACCCCCATGTCGCGCAGGCCCACGGAGTTCTGGCTCGCGATGGTGAGCGTCTGCATGAGCTGACCGAGGCCGAGGCCGATCAGGAGCATCGCGCCAGCGACGAACCAGTACGAGGAGTCGTACTGCAGGAACGTGAGGTAGAAGAACCCGCCGGAGAGGAGCGCCGTGCCGATGGTGGGGAAGATCCTGTAGCGGCCCGTGCGGGCGATGATCTGCCCGCTGGCGATGGACGAGATCATCAGGCCGAGGATCATGGGCAGCATCTGCAGCCCGCTCTCGGTGGGAGTGGACCCGAGCACGAGTTGCAGGTAGAGCGGCAGGGTGAGCATGGCGCCGAACATGCCGAAGCCGACGAAGACGCCGATGACCGTGGCCATGGAGAAGGTCGACGAGCGGAAGAGCTTGAGCGGGATGAGCGCGTCGTCCTTCATACTCGCCTCGACGAGGATGAAGGCGATGATGCCGAGCACGCCGATCACGTAGCAGGCGATGGCGCCGGGGCTGCTCCATCCCCACACGCGACCCTCCTCGGCGACCAGCAGCAGCGGGACGAGCGCGAGAATCACCGTGGCGGCGCCCCACCAGTCGATGCGCACCGAATACCGTTCGGTCTTCGGCAGGTGGAGGAAGCGCAGCACGATCGCGAGCGCGATGACTCCGATCGGCACGTTGATGAGGAACACCCAGCGCCAGCCGGCGATGCCGAGGATCTCCTCCGCGCCGGCGAACAGGCCGCCGACGAGCGGGCCGATGAGGCTCGAGATCCCGAACACCGCGAGGAAGTAGCCCTGGTACTTCGCGCGTTCGCGCGGGGCCAGCATGTCGCCCATGATCGCGAGGGGCATCGACATGAGGCCGCCGGCTCCCAGACCCTGCACGGCTCGGAAGAACGCCAGCTCGATCATCGACGTCGAGAAGGTGGCGAGGATCGAGCCGATGATGAAGATCACGATGGCGATGATGAACAGCGGCCGCCGACCGAAGATGTCGGAGAGCTTTCCGTAGAGCGGGGTCGAGATCGTCGAGGTGATGAGATACGCCGTCGTGACCCACGCCTGCTGGCTGAGCCCGTGCAGGTCGTCGCCGATCGTGCGGATGGCGGTACCCACCACGGTCTGGTCCAGGGCCGAGAGGAACATGCCCGCCATCAGGCCGAAGATCACGAACAGGATCTGCCGATGCGACATGAGCGGGGTGGATGCTGGGGACTCCGCGGTGTTGGTCACAGACCTCACGGTAGACCCGGTCCCTGCGGGGGACAATGGGCATGTCCACGAGCATCGGTTCGGGCGCTCGGAGGGTCCTCCGAGGTTCGGTTGCTACGGTCCGAGGATGCCCCGCTCCTCCTCGACGTTCCCGCGCGCCATCGCGGCCATCGCCGTCACAGCGGCATCCGTCGCCATCCTCGCCGCATGCTCCGGTCCCGTGGCGATTGCCGAGAAGACCGAGTCCGCCCCGAAGGCGAAGACCTCGGCCGAGATCCCGGCTCCGGTGCAGGAGGCCTCGAAGGCCGACACGGCCCCGGCCTCCGCTGCTCTCAGTGCTCCCGTGCAGGCGCAGATCGACTACGCGCTGACGTACTGGCAGGACTACAACGAGGCCGAATTCGGGGTACTCGGCGACAACGACTGCGTGAACTTCGCCAGCCAGACCCTCCTCGCCCGGGGGTGGGTGCAGGACGACGAGTGGTTCCACTCCGACGATGTGTATGCGTCGAGCGCCAGCTGGCGCAGCTCCACCTCCTTCCGGGACTGGCTCGAGACCCGCCCCGACCTGGCGACGGCTCTCGACGACAGCCAGCGCGACCAGGTGAGCGTCGGTGACATCGTGCAGTTCGACTGGGACCAGTCGGGTGACCGCGACCACACCGGCGTGGTGACCCGCGTGACCCATGAGGACGGCGGAACGCAGGTCTACTTCGCCGGTCACACGCTCGACTCCGACTACCGCAGCGTCGACACCGCGATCACCGAGGACCACCCGGGCGGCGCGGTGTACTACTGGCACATCGCCTCCTAGGGCGAGCTACTCGGTCGCGTCGCCCAGCGCGTCTGCGTCTGGCGTCCGGCGTCTGCAACGCGCCGCACCCGGCGGTGGGGCGACGAGGCGCGCCTCCCCGGATACATTGGAACAATGTCCGGATCCCGAGCCCTGCGTGCGTCCCGTCGAGTGCGGCGCAATCGCACCATCGTCGTCGCGACGACGGTCGTGGTGCTCGTGGCCGGCGCCACCGCGGCCGGTGTGATCACGGGCGCGCATGGCGCCGACGGGCCGACCTCCGCCGACCCGTCGCGGTCTGGCTCGCCGACGGCATCCGCGAGCCAGACACCGACACCGACCCGTCCGGCCCCGGCCCAGACGCCGACTCCGACGGCGGTGCCGAGCTTCGACAAGGCCGCCCGATCGATCGACGACCCCGCGAGCATCTGGGTCGTCAGCGACAAGCTGCGCCCACTGAACCCCGTGGACTATGAGCCGGCCGATCTCGTCGACGTGCCCGTCGCCCACACCTGGGACCCCGTTCTCCGCCAGGAGGCGTCGGATGCCGTCGTCGCGATGTTCCAGACCGCCTCGGACGAGGCCGGCCTCGCCCTCGCCTCCAACAGCGCGTATCGCAGCTTCTCGACGCAGCAGAGCGTCTACGACGACGACGTCGCCGCGCTCGGCCAGGAGGGCGCCGACCTCAGCACGGCCCGGCCCGGGTTCAGCGAGCACCAGACCGGGCTCGCGATCGACATCGGCGCGGAGTCGGGGGACTGCTCGCTGAGCCAGTGCTTCGCCGACACCGCCGAGGGCCAGTGGCTGGCTGCGAACGCGTACAGGTTCGGCTACCTGCTGCGCTATCCGGCCGACAAGGTGCCTGTCACCGGCTTCGAGTTCGAGCCGTGGCACTACCGCTACATCGGCGTCGACCTCGCGACCGAGATGCACCGCAGCGGGGTCACCACGCTCGAGGAGTTCTTCGGCCTTCCGGCCGCTCCCAACTACGGCTGACGTCGCTTCGGAACGGGGCGCTCGCATCGCGCCGGTGGGCGCACGTTGTCGCCCGAATACATGCGTTCCCATGAAATGTTGAGGATTCGTCCAGAACCCTGCCATAACCGTGTGGTGAGGTTACGGGTCTTCTGCTCGGCTATCCGAAATTCACTCAATGCTCCACCGCTCCACCTGGACCCCCACCCGGCCCACCCTCTTCTCCACCCTCCGTCTCATCGCTTCTCGTCGTCACCGCCGCGGCCAGCACGCCTCGCACTCGCCCTTCACGGCGGGTACGGCGCTGGTCAGCTGCGGCCTCGCGCTGAGCGTCACAGCGGGCGCACTGACGCTCGGAGCGACGGCGGGCGCCTCGGCGACCGACGCTCCAGCCCGTGCGGCTGCATCCGGCAGCGCCGTGGCTGACACGAAGCGGAAGGCGACGATCACCCCGGTCACCACGCCGACCCCCGTCGATGACGGCAGCCCCGTCATCGACGCGCTGCCCGTGGTCACGTCCGGCCCGGTGACCGGCGGCACGACGATCACCCTGTCCGGCGCGAACCTCACCGACGTCGCATCCGTGACCATCGGAGGTCAGGCCGCACCCGTGCTGTCGGCGACGGATGAGACCGTGACCGTCGCCGCTCCGGCGGCGCCCCGCTACTCGGAGGGAACGGTTCCCATCACCGTGCTGGACGCCGCGGGTACCGCCGTCCCCCTCGACGTCACGCCGGCGACCACCCTCGCCGACCTCAAGGTGAAGGGTGCGGCCGAGCCCGCCCTCACCTTCAGCTACACGCCCGACGAGCACATCACCGCGCAGACGAACTACGTGCTCACGTACTGGTCGAACTACAACTCGCAGTACTTCATGTCGATCGACGGGGCGGACTGCGCCAACTTCGCCAGCCAGGGCCTCATCGCTCGCGGCTGGACCATGGATGCCGACTGGTGGTACGCCGACGACGGGCAGACGAGTTCCTCGTGGATCAGTTCGACGGCGCTCTACGGCTATCTCGGCGCCCACCCCGAGCGTGCGACCTACCTCGGTGGCGACCGCACCAACGTGAAGGTCGGCGACATCGCCCAGTTCGACTGGGACGGCTCCGGCGACCTCGACCACACGACCACGGTGACCAGAGTCGATCACACCGATGACGGCGTGAAGGTGTACGTGGCCGGGCACACGAAGGACTCCGACTACTGGGACGTCGACGAGGCGCTCGCCACCGGCGGGGGCACGGTGCAGTTCTGGGGCATCAAGAACCAGGCCTGACCTCCTCTGCCCCGCTGGTCGAGTAGCCCGCGAGCGCAGCGAGCAGGCGTATCGAGACCACGTCCGGCGCCGGGGCGGGCATCGGCGTGATCTCGATACGTGTCGACTGCGTCGGTCACTACTCGATCAGCGGGGACGCGGGCACTACTCGATCACCGGTGTGCTCCTAGCTGATCGCGCCGTCCACGATGTCTCGCGCCTCCGCCTGGACCTGGCGCAGGTGGTCCTCGCCGAGGAACGACTCCGCGTAGATCTTGTAGACGTCCTCGGTGCCGCTGGGGCGAGCCGCGAACCAGGCGTTCTCGCTCACCACCTTGAGACCGCCGACGGCGGCGTCGTTGCCCGGCGCCTTCGACAGCTTCGCCGTGATCGGTTCGCCCGCGAGTTCGGTGGCGGTGATGGCGTCGCCGTCGAGCTTGCCGAGCGCCGCCTTCTGGGCGGGCGTCGCTTCGGCGTCGATGCGCTCGTAGGCGGGGTCGCCGAACCTCTCGACGAGCTTCGCGTACAGCTGGGACGGGCTGCGACCCGTCACGGCTCGGATCTCCGATGCCAGCAGCGCGAGCAGGATGCCGTCCTTGTCCGTCGTCCAGGCCGTGCCGTCGAAGCGCAGGAAGCTCGCGCCGGCGCTCTCCTCCCCGCCGAAGCCGACGGAGCCGTCGATGAGACCGGGCACGAACCACTTGAAGCCGACGGGCACCTCCCAGAGGCGGCGGCCGAGGTGCTCGGCCACCCTGTCGATCATGCTCGACGACACCAGCGTCTTGCCGATGGCCGCATCCTGTCGCCACCCACCGCGGTGACCGTAGAGGTACTCGATGGCGACGGCGAGATAGTGGTTCGGGTTCATGAGCCCGCCGTCGGGCGTCACGATGCCGTGCCTATCGGCATCGGCGTCATTGCCCGCGAGGATGTCGTACTCGCTCTGGTGCTTCAGCACGCTGGCCATGGCGGACGGGCTCGACGGATCCATGCGGATCTTCCCGTCCCAGTCGAGCGTCATGAACTCCCACGTCGGGTCGACGGCCTCGTTGACCACCGTGAGATCGATGCCGTAGAAGTCGCGGATGGCTCCCCAGTAGTTGACGGATGCCCCGCCCAGGGGATCGGCACCGATGCGGATGCCGCTGCGCTTGATCGCGTCGAAGTCGATGATGTTGGCGAGGTCCGCCACGTACATGCCGCGGTAGTCATACGTCTGGACGGCGCTCGGCTCTGCCATCTTCACAGCGTGCATGCCGTCGGCGATGATCTCGTTGGCGCGCGCCGCGATCCAGCTGGTGGCGTCGGAGTCGGCCGGACCACCGTGCGGCGGGTTGTACTTGAAGCCGCCGTCGGTCGGCGGGTTGTGGCTCGGGGTGACGACGATCCCGTCGGCAGTCTCGCCGGCGGCGCGGTGGGCCGCGTCGTTGTTCCAGGTGATGATGGCGAGCGACACGGCCGGTGTCGGCACCCAGTCGTCGTACTCGTCGACCATGGCCTGCACGCCGTTGCCGACGAGAACGCTGAGGGCCGTCGTCATCGCCGGAGCGCTGAGGGCGTGGGTGTCGGCTCCGATGAACAGCGGACCGGTGATGCCCTGGGCCGTGCGGTACTCCACGATGGCCTGGGTGGTCGCCGCGATGTGCCAGTCGTTGAACGAGGTGGTGAGGGAGCTCCCGCGATGGCCGGAGGTGCCGAACACCACCCGCTGCTCGGGTATCGAGGGGTCGGGCTTCAATTCGTAGTAGGCGTGGATGAGAGCCTCGACATCGATGAGGTCGGACTTCTTGGCCGGCGTTCCTGCGCGATCCGTCATAGTGCTCAGTCTGGCATCGCACGCGTCGCATTTCGAGGGCGTAGCGGCGCACCTCGTGGCTAGGCTATGCCCATGCCAGACGAGCCCTCCGCCGACGCCGCCTCCGAGACCTACAGCTATCTCGGACCGGCCGGCACCTTCACCGAGGCCGCGCTGGCGCAGGTCGAGGCGGCGGCCGGCAAGACCTGGCGGCCGGTCAACAACGTGGGGGAGGCGTTCGCCGACGTCACCAGCGGCCGCAGCGTCGCAGCCATGATCGCCATCGAGAACTCGATCGAGGGCGGGGTCTCGGCCACCCAGGACGCCCTCGCCAACGTCTCGGGCCTGCGCATCATCGGCGAGTACCTCGTTCCGGTGAACTTCGTGCTGGTCGCCCGCCGCGGCACGACCATCGACATGGTCAGCGTCATCAACGCCCATCCCGTCGCCTACGCCCAGACCCGCGGCTGGCTCGAGACCGCCCTACCGGCCCACGGGCACATCCCCGCCACGAGCAACGTCGCCGCGGCGTCCGAACTCTTCCTCACGTCGCAGGCGGATGCCGCCATCGCCCCTCCCGGCATCGTGAACCACTACGACGTCGAGGTGCTCGCCGAGGACATCGGCGACAACCCCAACGCCGTGACCCGGTTCGTGCTCGTCGGCCGTGAGGTCTCCATTCCGGCGCCGACGGGTGCCGACAAGACGAGCCTCATCGTCGAGCTTCCCGACGATCACCCCGGTGCCCTGCTCGAGATGCTCGAGCAGTTCTCCACCCGGGGAGTCAACCTGAGCCTGCTCGAGTCGCGTCCGATCGGCGACGCCCTCGGGCGCTACCGCTTCGTCATCGACGCCGACGGCCACATCCTCGACGAGCGGGTGGCCGACGCGCTGCTCGGTCTTCGCCGGTTCAGTCCGCAGGTCATCTTCCTGGGCTCCTATCCCCGGGCTGACAAGCAGCAGATCGAGTTCACATCACGCTACGAGGACGAGGTGTTCATCGAGGCGCGGGACTGGCTGCGAGGACTGGTGACAGGCGAGCCGCAGACGGCCGAGACCGCATCCGCGACGGATGCCGCACCGGGAATGTGAGCGATGGCCGCTGACGAGGATGTGCACGGCCACGACGGAGACGCCGTGACCGATGAGGGGCTCGACCCGCGCTTCGATCCCCGGTTCCAGCGCGGGTACAGCGCCCCCGCGTCGGCCGGAGCGCCCGCGCCCACCGAGCAGCGGGCCGAGGAGAAGCGCCGGGCCGGCATCGATCCGCGCTTCGATCCCCGGTTCCAGCGTGGCTACGACCCCGAGCGGCACCAGCAGGTGCGACGACCGATCGCGGCGGACGAGGTCGATGATCGCCCGGCATTCTCATCGACGGTCAAGGCCGGGATCCCGCGCCCGATCGACGCCCCCGTCTCGCGACCGGCTGCGCGCACTCCGGTGCAGCCGGCGAGGGACGCTCGGCCGGCCGCCGCGCCGGCCGTTCCCGACCCCGCCGCGGTCGACGACGACGACCCGTCGGTCGTTCCGACCGTCGGCTCGCCGGCATCCGTTGGTCGCAATCCGTACCTCGTGGCCCTCTGGATCGCCTGCGTGGCGCTCGTCGTGGGAGGCGCCGTGGTCATCGTGCAGGCCGCCGTCAACACCCCCGGTGGCGGGTTCGGTGTCTCGGCCTTCGGCGACGCCTTCGTCGTTGCGGCGTGGGTCATCGCACCGCCCGCCGTCATGGTGGGGCTACTCGGTCTCGTCGCGCTCACTCTGTCCCGCGCCCTCGGCTGGTTGGCCGACAACCCAGACCGCGCCGATCCGGATGCCGCGGCCTACGGAATCGACGAGCTGTGAACCGCTGGCTCGCAGCCCTCTGGGCCGGTCTGCTGATCGGCGTCGTCGGCTGCGCCGTCGGAGCGGCCGGCCTGTCGGCCATGATGCCGGGGCAGCGCCGACAGGAGGACTACGCGGGCGTGGACTGGGCGGTGATCAGCATTCAGCAGGCGCTGGTGCTGCCGGCATCCGCAGTGCTGCTGTTCGCGAGCGGGCTGGCTCTGCTGGCCTACGCGGCTGTGCGCTCCTCCTCAGCTCGCTGAGGGCCGAGCGGAGCGACCGGCGCTACACCAGCGGGGGCACCATCACGATGAGGGCGTCGTCCTCGACCCAGGCCGTCATCGAGCTGATCACCGCGACCTCGTCTCCGTCGAGCTCGAACACCCGCGGCTCCTCGAGCTGCATGGAGATGCGCGGGCCGCGCATGGTGGTCATCGTGGCAGGAGCAGCCGCATCCGTGAGCTTGATGATGCGCCTGCCGAAGGCGAACGGACGCATCACGCGGTTCTCCCATGCGACCCTGCGCCACACGTCGAGCCAGCCGAACAGGGTGCGCGGTTGCATCATCGCGATATCGAGGATGCCATCGTCGATGCGCGCGTCGGGGAAGAGCAGGATGTTGCCGGGAAGCATGCCGCAGTTCCCGATGAGCACGGTGCTGATGTGAGCGTGATGGCGGTGCTCCTCGTCACCCATCGCATACCGCAGCCTGAAGCGCTTCGCCTTCGGCAGGGCACGCATGCCGGAGTCGACGTAGGCCAGCCAGCCCACCTTCTTCTTCAGCTGCGGATTGGCCGTCGCGATCATGTCGGCATCGAGGCCGAGTCCGGCCATCACGACGAAGGCATGGTCGCTGGATGCTCCGTCGACGGTGACGACCGAGGCTATCCCGACGTCCATCGGCCGTTCGGTGCCCTCGAAGGCGAGCCGCACCGAGAACTCGAGGTCGCCGAGCGGCAGGTCGAGGTTGCGGGCGAGGAGGTTGCCCGTTCCCGATGGAACGAGGGTGAGCGGCACGCCGCTTCCTCTGAGGGCGGCGGCGACGGCGCGCACGGTTCCGTCTCCACCGGCGACGAGCACCGTGGTCACCCCCGCCGCTATCGCCTGGGCGGCGACGCCGCTGCCCGGGTCCTCGATGGAGGTCTCCAACCACAGCGGGTCGGCCCAGCCGTGCCAGTCCGAGTGCCGTGCGACGACAGCTCGGAGAGCCGCCCGATCCACCTTAATCGGGTTGAGGATCACTGCCGCCCGAGGGGCCCTGGGCGCGGCTGCTGACATGGGTCCCACCGTATTGCATGGGTCTGCGGGTCGGTCCGTCGTTCCGGGGCTGCACGGCCGGGCGAGGGGCGGCGCTGGGCGCGATTGTAGACTGACGACCGTGATCGATCCCGTACTCCTCCGCGACAACCCTGCCGTCATCAAGGCCTCGCAGGAGGCCCGCGGCGACTCCCCGGCCCTCGTCGATGCCGCCCTCGAAGCCGACGGCATCCGTCGCGCGGCCATCTCGGAGTTCGAGCGGCTGCGCGCCGAGCAGAACGCCTTCGGCAAGCGCGTCGCCCAGGCGGCTCCCGAGGAGAAGAAGGCGCTTGTCGCCGAGGTGCAGCAGCTCGCCGCGCAGGTCAAGGAGGCGAACCAGACGGCGACGGATGCCGCCGCCCGCTTCGACGAGATCGTTCGGGGCATCGGCAACGTCATCATCGACGGCGTTCCTGCCGGCGGTGAGGACGACTTCGTCACCCTGCGCGAGGTCGGCGGGATCCCCACGTTCGACTTCCCGGCGCGCGACCACCTCGAGATCGGCGAGATCCTCGACGCCATCGACATGGGCCGCGGGGCCAAGGTGAGCGGCGCCCGTTTCTACTACCTCAAGGGCATCGGGGCCAGACTCGAGATCGCGCTGATGAACATGGCGCTCGATCGTGCCATGGCCGCGGGATTCGTTCCGCTCATCACGCCGACACTGGTCAAGCCCGAGATCATGCAGGGCACCGGATTCCTCGGCGCCCACTCCGACGAGGTCTACTACCTCCCCAAGGAGGACCTCTACCTCACGGGAACGAGCGAGGTCGCGCTCGCCGGGTACCACTCCGACGAGATCATCGACGTGGAGAAGGGCCCGCTCCGCTACGCCGGCTGGAGCACCTGCTACCGCAGCGAGGCCGGCAGCCACGGGAAGGACACCCGCGGCATCATCCGCGTGCACCAGTTCAACAAGCTGGAGATGTTCTGCTACATCACGCCGGACGAGGCCGAGACCGAGCACGCCCGTCTGCTGGCGCTGCAGGAGGAGATGCTGCAGTCGCTGGGGCTCAGCTACCGCGTCATCGACACCGCGGCCGGCGACCTGGGGTCGAGCGCCGCCCGCAAGTTCGATGTCGAGGCCTGGGTCCCGACCCAGAACGCCTACCGCGAGCTCACCTCCACGAGCAACTGCACCACCTTCCAGGCTCGCCGCCTCGACACCCGCTACAGGACCGAGAGCGGCAAGACGGCTCCCGTCGCCACGCTCAACGGCACGCTCGCCACCACACGGTGGATCGTCGCCATCCTCGAGACCCACCAGCTGCCCGACGGCTCGGTGCGGGTGCCGGAGGCGTTGCGGCCCTACCTCGGCGGCCTCGAGGTCCTCGAGCCGGCTGCGCGCCGATGATCGCCGCGAGCGACGACGACATCACTCCCGTGGCAGCATCCGAGCGATGGCTCATCGCCCTCGACGTCGACGGAACCGTGCTCCACGAGGACGAGACGCTGAGTGTCGCCGTGCGGGATGAGATCACACGCGTGCAGCAGCTCGGGCACGAGGTCATGCTCGCCACGGGTCGCAGCTGGGCGGCGTCCAAGACGGTGCTCGAGGATCTGGGGCTGGCTCCCCAGTTCGTCGTCTGCTCCAACGGCGCGCTCGTCATGGAGCGCGACGAGACCGAGCCCGACGGCTACAGGCGCGCCCACGTCGAGACCTTCGATCCCGGACCCGTTCTCGAGCGCATCCGCACCCACCTGCCGACAGGTCGGTTCATGGTCGAGGACCCTGTGGGCTTCCGGCTCTACACCGACGGGATGACGGAGTGGAACCTCGAGAACGCGCGGCTCGCGACGTTCGAGCAGCTCTCGGAGCA
Source organism: Leifsonia sp. Root1293 (assembly GCF_001425325.1). NCBI lineage: Bacteria > Bacillati > Actinomycetota > Actinomycetes > Micrococcales > Microbacteriaceae > Leifsonia > Leifsonia sp. Root1293. The sequence continues at coordinate 473,770 of NZ_LMEH01000002.1, forward strand.
GCCGGCGACACGCGTCGTCGTCGTGTCGCCCGACCACGACCTCGAGGAGTTCCTCTCCATCGTCGAGGGCATGGGGCTGCACCAGGTCACCTATGCCATCGGCTGGACGGCCTGGCTAGACATCGCCCCTGACGGCGTCAACAAGGCCACCGGCCTGGAGCGGGTGCGCGAGCGCCTTGGCATCCCCCGGTCCCGGGTGTTCGCGGCCGGCGACGGTCGCAACGACATCGACATGTTCCGCTGGGCGGGCGTGGAGGGTCGCGCCGTCGCGATGGGTCAGTCTCCCGACGAGGTGAAGCAGGTGGCGACCGAGATCACAGCCTCGGTGCACGAAGACGGCCTCGCGCGGGCGCTCGAGACCTTCGCCGGCTGACCCCTTTCGGGTCACGGATGCGGGTGCGAGACGCGTGCCCCTGGTGGCATCAGTCGCCCGCGGATGCTGATCACATGGCGTTTTGACGGCACCCATGCAGAGCCTTCGCAGGTAGGTCTGGGAGTCTGTCCCGAACTGTCATCGGCTAGAATCAAGCCCTGTTCGTTTCGAGCCACCCCCGTTCACGAAAGTGAATGCGCCCGAGATGGACATGGAGGGCTGTCCGAGCGGCCGATGGAGCCAGTCTTGAAAACTGGTGGGCAGAGATGTCTCGTGGGTTCGAATCCCACGCCCTCCGCACAAGCAGGACGAGGCAACCGACTACCGAGAGGAACTGTGTGAGCGACGATCTTCGCCATCACTCCCGCCGGGCCTTGAAGACCCCGGGTGTGGCTCGGCACGGACGGCTGAAGCGGTCCAGCGCCACGGCGACGGCGTTCAAGGCGCTGGCCGCCGCGATGGCGGTCGTGTTCGTCGCAGGACTCTCGGTCGTGGGTATCGCAGGGCTGAGCCTCGCCTCGGCCGTGAGCCCGGGTGTCACGCTCGAGAACGAGAAGACCCTCGGTGCCATCCCGCAGATCGGCGCCATCGACGGCGGAGCCAACGTGCTGCTCGTCGGCAGCGACAGCCGCGAGGGCCAGGGCGACGGCTACGGCGAGGAGAGCGGTGACCTGAACGACGTCACCATGCTGCTCCACATCGCGCAGGACCACTCGAGCGCATCCGTCGTCAGCTTCCCCCGCGACATGTTCGTGCCCATCCCCGAGTGCCCCGACCCCAACGGCGGCACCTTCGACGCGATGAGCAGCCAGAAGATCAACACCACCCTCGGCTACGGCGGCCTCGCCTGCACGGTGCTCACTGTCGAGCAGCTCACCGGCCTCTCCATCCCGTTCGCTGCCGAAGTGCAGTTCAACGGCGTCATCGCGATGTCGGATGCCGTCGGCGGCGTTCCCGTCTGCGTCGCCGAGCGCATCGAGGACGACCACACCGACACGTACCTAGACCCCGGAGAGCACACGCTGTCCGGCCTCGCGGCACTCCAGTTCCTGCGCACCCGGCACGGCGTCGGCGACGGCAGCGACCTCACCCGCATCTCGAACCAGCAGGTCTTCCTCTCCTCGCTGGTGCGCACCATCAAGAGCGCCGACACGCTGACGAACCCCGTGAAGCTGTACTCGCTGGCGAAGGCCGCGCTCGGCAACATGAAGCTCTCGAACAGCCTGCAGAACATGGACACGATGGTCTCCATCGCCATGGCGCTGAAGGACATCGACCTGAACAACGTCGTGTTCGTGCAGTACCCGACGGGAAGCACCGACGGCGGCGTCGAGCCGCTCGAAGAGCCGGCAGCCGCTCTCAACGCCGCACTCCTGGCCGACCAGCCGATCGCTCTCACGGGTGACACCGGCGGATCCGTCGCCGACCCGAACGCGCCGGCAGCCACCGAGGAGCCGGCCGCAACCGAAGAGCCGACCGAGGAACCCTCGGCCGATCCGGAGCCGTCCACCGACGCCCCCGAACCGACCAAGGCACCGACGAAGGCGCCGACGACGAAGACCGAGCTCGACGCGAAGGGCCAGACGGCCGGGCAGTACACCTGCTCGAGCGGCCGAACACTCGACGACCAGTAGTTCGATCCGAAGGCGGCACCGACCGATGACATCCCCGGCTCCCGACACCGAGACCCCCGACATGCCATCGACCGGTACGCCATCGACCGCCACTCCGGGCCGCCTGCAGCGCTGGCTGCCGATCGTCGTCCCGGTGCTCGGGGTGGTGCTCCTCGTCGCCGGATGGGGGCGTGACCTCAACGGCATCGTCGTGGCCCTGATCGCCGTCGTGCTGGCGGCCGTCGTCCTCGCCGCCGTGCATCACGCCGAAGTGCTTGCCCATGCAGTGGGGGAGCCGTTCGGCTCGCTCATCCTGGCCGTGTCCGTGACGGTCATCGAGGTCTCGCTCATCATCACGCTGGTCACCGCCGGAGGCGAGGGCTCGGAGACCCTGGCGCGTGACACGGTGTTCGCGGCCATCATGATCACCCTCAACGGCATCGTGGGCATCGCCCTCCTGCTCGGGGCGTTCAAGCACGGTCCGGTGAAGTTCAATGCCGAGGGCACGGGCGGCGCGCTCGCCACGGTGGTCGCCCTCGCGACACTGTGCCTGGTGCTGCCCACGTTCACCTCGGCGCAGGGCCCCGTCTTCAGCCCGCCGCAGCTGATTTTCGTCGCCATCGCCTCCGTCGTGCTCTACGGCATGTTCGTCGCGGCGCAGACCGTCGGCTACCGCGAGATGTTCGTGCCCGTCGTGACCGAGGGCGAGAAGCGTCGCACCGCGGATGCGCACGAGCACGGCAGCACCCCGTCGCGGCGTGCGGCGCTCTCGAGCCTCGGGCTCCTCCTCGTCTCCCTGGTCGCCGTCGTGGGCCTGGCGAAGCTCGAGTCGCCCTCGATCGAGGCCGGAGTCGCCGCCGTCGGATTCCCGCCCTCCTTCGTCGGGGTGGTCATCGCTCTCCTCGTGCTGCTTCCCGAGGGCATCGCCGCCGTGCGGTCCGCCCGTGAGAACAAGATGCAGACGAGCTTCAACCTGGCGCTGGGTTCCGCGATGGCGAGCATCGGCCTCACGATCCCGGCCATGGCGGTGGCCTCGTTCTTCATCGCCGGGCCGCTGGCGCTCGGGCTGGGCTCGACTCAGATCGTGCTGCTCGTGCTCACCCTGTTGGTGAGCATCCTCACCCTCGTGCCCGGGCGCGCGACCAGGCTTCAGGGCGGCGTGCACCTGGTGATCTTCGCGGCATTCATCTTCCTGTCGATCTCGCCCTGAGCGCTGTTCATCCGGCGGCCCCGCCTCTCGGATTCTGGCGTAGGCCGATGTGCGGTTATGATTGCTGAGGTGTGTTCGCTCGCGAGCACTCAGGAGACGTCGCATAGTTCGGCCTAGTGCACCACCCTGCTAAGGTGGAGTACCCGAAAGGGTACCGAGGGTTCAAATCCCTCCGTCTCCGCGCAATCCCCGATCAGAACTCAGTTCTCAGGCGGGGATTTTGTGTCTCGCCCTCATGTCGACCGGGTCGGCGCTGACGCACTCGTGGCTGGAATGCTGCGCGCCATCCGACCGGAACTGCCGCGCCGACGGAAGGGGAGGATGATGAGCCCAATGAGCGCACGCTTCGAGGAACTCGACTGGCAGCAGACCGCGATGGGCGACCTCAGTCTGCGGCGGCGTGTCGAGCCGTCGCTCGGCGTGGAGGTCTTCGAGGTGAAGCTCGGCGACGAGTACCTGATGTCCAGCCTGTTCACCGTCGCCGAGGAGGAGCTGGCGACCCTCGGGCTCGCGGCATCCGTCGGCGAGGAAGCGGCGTCGCTCGACGTGCTCGTTGGCGGGCTGGGGTTGGGCTACACGGCGATCGCAGCGCTGCGCGACCCGCGGGTGCGCACGCTGGCGGTGATCGACACCATGCCCGCCGTCATCGCCTGGCACGAAGCAGGTCTGCTCCCGGTCTCGAGATCGCTGACGACGGATGCCCGCACCAGCCTCGTGCTCGACGACTTCTTCGCGCTGATGCGCCGCGCGCCCGAGCACGATGCCGCCCGCTACGACGTCATCCTGCTCGACGTCGATCACTCCCCGCGGCACCAGCTCGACCCGAGCCACGCCGACCTGTACACGGCGCTCGGTCTGCGCTCGCTCGCCCGCCACCTCGTCGAGGGCGGGGTGTTCGCGCTGTGGTCGGACGACCCGCCCGACGAGGAGTTCCTGGCGACGATGGAGGGCGTCTTCGTCGACACCGCGGCGCACATCATCGACTTCGCCAACCCGATCACGGGTGGCACGTCGTCGAACACCGTCTACGTGGCGCGCACCCGGACCCCCTGACGCATCCGTGCCCGGCCGCCCAACGCATCCGCTCGCCATCTGTGGCCGCATCGGGGCGGGCGGCCACAGGTGGCGAGCGGGCGAGGGTCGGGCGGCCACAGGTGGCGAGCGGGCACTGGTGCCGGCATCCGCATCTCGGACAGACTGGCCTCATGTGCGGAAGATTCGCCAACGACGCGAAAGTCGACGAGCTCATCCAGGAATTCGTGGCGCAGGGGAACGACTACAGGGACTGGCGCCCGACGTACTCGCTGGCGCCGACCGACGTGGTGCCCATCGTGCGCGAGCGCCAGCATCACGACACCGGCGAGATCACCCGCAGCGTCGAGCCGGCGGTGTGGGACTTCCACCCGTCATTCATCAAGGACTCCAAGCGGCCGAACTTCAACGCCCGCATCGAGACCGTGGCGACGAACGGCATGTGGAAGGGCGCCTTCGCCGGCTCGCGCTGCATCGTGCCGATGCGCGGATACTACGAGTGGGAGGGAGAGCCCGGACACAAGCGGGCGCACTTCATCCACGGCCCGGACAGGCTGCTCGCTGCCGCCGGCCTGGCGACGGCGCGCAAGGTCGATGACGAGTGGGTGGTGTCGACGGCCATCATCACCAGGGCGGCTCGGGATGCCTCCGGCGAGATCCACGATCGGATGCCGGTCTTCCTCGAGCGCGACGTCTGGGACGAGTACCTCGCCCCCGTCAAGCTCGACGATGGAGGCAAGGAGCACCTGCTCGCTCTGCTCGACTCCGAGTCGGAGAAGGTGGCAGCCACCATCACGACGTACGAGGTGGATCCCAAGGTGAACAACACCCGCAAGGTCGACCCGGCCGACCCGACGCTGATCGATCCGCTGGGCTGAGTCGTCGGCCGCGCTCCAAGGGGCATCCGGAGCGCGGCACTCGCGATGCGCGGGCTTCACACTTTTCAGGCTCTGCACAGGTCGGGTTCAGATGTCGGACACTCATCGCCGTAGGCTGGTCGAGTCCGCCGAGAAACGAGAAGAAGACACCGTGAAGGTCATCAGCTACAACCTCCGGAAGCACCGCGCTATCGGCGAGTTGACGGATATCGTGCAGCGTCACTCTCCCGACGTGCTGTGCCTCCAGGAGTGCGACGACCGAGCCCTCCCCGAGTTCATCGGCGATCTGCACCTGTCGGACGCGACCGCCCGCAACAGGCTCGGCCTCGCCGTCTACCACCGGAACAGGCAGTTCACCGTGCAGGCGACGAGGGCCTTCGAGCTCAAGCGTTCGCTGTACGACAGGGTGGCCAAGCCGGCGCACGAGAGGCTCATCGCCGTGCGCCTCCGCGACGAGGAGCACAGCCGGGAGCTGGTCGTGGCCTCCTTCCACGCCGCACCGCTCACCGCGCTGAACTCACTGCGTCGCAAGCAGATCCACGCCGCTCTCGCCGAGATGCAGCTGATGGGCCCCGGCCTCCCGGTGCTCATGGTCGGCGACTACAACTACCCGGTCTTCAAGGCGGGGCTCAGTGACAAGATCACCGCCTCGGGCTACGACCTGACGCTCAGCGACAGCCGCACCTACACGCGTTACAAGGTGTTCCGCGGCCACTTCGACCTGGCGACATCCGTGGGTCTCACGATCGAGAGCGTCGTGACCCTGCCCCGCGGATCGTCTGATCACCTGCCCATCCTGGTGACATCGAGCTACGCGGATGCCGCAGCATCGGCGAGCGCAGAAGCCGAAGCCAGCTGACTTCAGCCGACTTCACCCGGCTCCGGGCTCCGATGGCGGGACGGCAGGGCTAGACGCGCTCGACCGCCGATGCCCACACCCACGCCCGGCGCACGGCGCCGTCCTTCATGGTGAACTCGACCCGCACCGCCTTGCTGGTCCAGGCGATGGCCGTACAGCGCACGCGGATCGGCGACTCGGGGAAGCGCACCCACGCCGAGACGGCGATGGGTCGATCGGCCTCCTTGACCGGCTCGTCGCCGAGCTCCGCCTTGCCCAGCGAAATGGGCTGCGGCCGTGTCGCCATCTCGTGCACCGCTTCGTCGGTGATGTCACTGCCGTAGCGCCGGTTCTGTCCCATGTCTCGAACATAGTTTCGAAACTCGGATGCCGCAACTCGAGCCCGATGGCTGGCTGGTCGCGTGCAGGCGCTGAGTGTGCACGCTCACAGGGGTGTCGCAGCCCCAGCACAGAACTCCCTCAGGGCGGCTGCCTATCGTTGTGAGCGCGTGCCGATCCCCCCATCGGCATGACCGCTCTGCCACTGATCGCGCCTCGCGCGGCAGTGGCAGAGTCGCGCGGCTCTCCGCGCCGGCCGGGAGCCCCGATCCCCCGAGCCAGATCCAGCCTGCGTGCTGCACCGACGTGCGCACCGCGGCCCGTGCCTGCCGGAGCGCAGCGCATCGCCCGCAGCAGGGAAGCAAGAGCATTGGACCCCCGTGCACCGCCACATCAACACGATTCCCCCGCGCGCCCGCCGCAACCGCATCATCGCGACGACCGCCATCGCCCTCGTCGCCGCCGGAAGCATCCTCTCGGCCCCGTTCATCGCCAACGCCACGACCGATCAGGCCGCCGCCCAGCGCGAGACCGCCGCCCTCTCCCAGCAGGGCGCTCTCGACAACGACCACCTCTCCTTCTACGAGGACATCGCCGCCTACAAGGCGCAGAGCGCGGCTCGGGCCACGATCACCAGCGCTAACGCCGTGATCGCCTCGGCCGAGTCGAAAGTCGACGCGACCGAGCTCGAGACCACCGTCTCGCAGCTCGCCGACTACAAGCTGCTCAGCGTCGGTCGTACCGTCGCGCTGACGGATGCCGCCCAGGCGGCCGCCGCCCAGACCGCCGCCGCCGTGAGCGCAGCCGATGCCGCTGCGGCCGCAGCAGCGGAGGCGGCTCGCGTCGCGAACACTCCCGACGGCGCGCGCGCCACTGCCCGCCAGCTCGCCGCCAGCCAGTACGGCTGGGGAGACGACCAGTTCCAGTGCCTCGACAGCCTGTGGACCAAGGAGTCCGGCTGGGACGTGAACGCCAGCAACGCCAGCTCGGGGGCCACCGGCATCCCGCAGTCCCTGCCCGGCTCGAAGATGGCGACGGCCGGTGCCGACTGGGCCACGAGCGCCGCGACCCAGATCACCTGGGGACTCGGCTACATCGCCGGCAGCTACGGCTCGCCGTGCGCGGCCTGGAGCCACAGCCAGTCGGTCAACTGGTACTGAGCCGCTCCACGGCGATGGCCGGCCGAGGCGGTGTCGGAGGGTGGAGCGTAGGCTTGTTGCTTTGCAACATCCGTTCCATCCGCAACACAAGGGGATCAATTCCATGAAGACAACCCGCCCGGCCATCGTCGCCGCCCTCGCCGTCTCCGCGGCCCTGCTGTTCACGGGCTGCGCCAGCGGCTCCTCGAGTGACTCCACCGCCTCCGCCCAGAACTGCGACACGCTCCGGTCCGAGGTGCGCGACATCAACAACGGCGCGCAGAACACCCTCGCCGGTGACCTCTCCGCCGGCCAGGCCGACGCCAAGACGTATTTCGACGGACTCGGCGATCGCGTCGACACCCTCTCCGACGACTGGGACGACAACAAGGACGTCGAGAAGGCCCTCGAGGGCTTCAGCGACGCCCTCGACGCCGGCGAGGACTACATCGAGACGGTTCCCACCGATCCCGAGCAGCTCGACGCCGACGCGCAGACCAAGGCGATGACCGACATCTCCGACGCGGCTGCCGCTGTCAACGACGCCTGCAGCGCGAAGAAGTAGTCAGTTCAGGCCACGCGCCCCCGACCTCCCGTTCCGACGGGAGGTCGGGGGCGCGTCTGTTTGCGTGATTCAGTCGTACACTTGCGGGCATGTCGAGACGGTTGGCGGATGTCGCACGCAAGGTCGGAGTCAGTGAAGCCACGGTCAGCCGCGTGCTCAACAACAAGCCCGGGGTCTCGGAGGCCACCCGACGGACGGTGCTCACGGCCCTCGACGTGCTCGGCTACGAGCGCCCGACCAAGCTCCGCGGCGAACGAGCCCGCCTCGTCGGGCTCGTCATGCCCGAGCTGCAGAACCCGATCTTCCCCGCCTTCGCCGAGGTGATCTCCGGCGGACTCGCGCAGAACGGCTACACCCCGGTTCTCTGCACCCAGACGGCCGGCGGCATCTCGGAGTCCGACTACGTGGAGCTGCTGCTGCACCAGCAGGTCTCGGGCGTCATCTTCGTCGGCGGCGCCTACGCCCAGGCCGACACCTCCCACGATCACTACGAGCGCCTGCGAGAGCTCAACCTCCCCACCGTGCTCGTGAATGCGCCGGTGCCCGACCTCGACTTCGCCACCGTCTCGTGCGACGATCGCGTCTCGATGGAGCAGGCGTTCAGTCATCTCATGCAGCTCGGCCACAGCGAGATCGGCATCCTGCTGGGCCCGACCGACCACATGCCGTCCAGACGGAAGCTCGAGGCGGCCGCGCGGATCGCAGGCACCACGGGCCTCGAGTTGCCCGAGCGGCGCATCGTGCACTCGCTCTACTCCCTCGAGGCCGGACAGGCCGCCGCGACGAGGCTGCTCAAGGAGGGCGTCACGGCGATGGTGTGCGCCAGCGATCCGATGGCGCTCGGCGCAGTGCGCGCGGTGCGCCGTGCGGGGCTCCGCGTGCCAGAGGACATCTCCGTGATCGGCTACGACGACTCGGCGCTGATGAACTGCACCGAGCCTCCGCTCACCACGGTGAGGCAGCCGATCGAATCGATGGGCCGGATGATCGTGGAGCTGCTCATGCGGCAGATGACCAGCGGAGCCCCGGTGACCGACGAGCTGCTGTTCGCGCCCGAGTTGGTGGTGCGGGCCTCGACGGGGCCCGCAGCGGTCGCAGCGCGCTCCGCTGGTTGAGTAGCGCCCGACGGAGTCGGACGCGTATCGAAACCAGGTCCGAGCCGCGGGTCTCTGCGTCCGGTGTGGTCTCGATACTGCTGCTCGCTGCGCTCGCGGCCTACTCGACCATCGGGCCGCTTGCGATCCACTTGCATGAATCTTTACGCACATCCGAGCAAGCTGCTTACGCTTTGTTGAATTGTTGCGTCAATCTGTTACAAACACTACGTTCAACTTCACGCCGATGGAGTCGCTCGTAAAACAGCCCTTCGCGGTGCGCACGACATCCGTGCCAGACGCGATGAGGAGTCCTCCGAGTGACCATGTCCGTACTCGATGCCGGTAAGCCGGAGCAGGCGTCATCCGATGCCCTGTGGTGGCGCAGCGCCGTCATCTATCAGGTCTACGTGCGCAGCTTCGCCGACAGCGACGGCGATGGAACCGGCGACCTGCGCGGCGTGCGACAGCACCTGCAGTACCTGAAGGACCTGGGCGTCGATGCCATCTGGTTCAACCCCTGGTACCCGTCGCCGCTCGCCGATGGTGGCTACGACGTCAGCGACTACCGCGACATCCACCCGGCGTTCGGAACGCTCGACGAGGCCGAACTCCTCATCAGCGAGGCCCTGGCCCTCGGCATCCGCACCATCATCGACATCGTCCCGAACCACGTCAGCGATCAGCACCCCTGGTTCCGCGCGGCCATCGCCGCCGGCCCGGGATCGCCGGAGCGAGACCGCTTCTGGTTCCACCCCGGCCTCGGCGAGAACGGCGACGAGATGCCGAACCACTGGGTGTCGAACTTCGCCGGCGACACCTGGACGCGCACGACCAACCCGGATGGCACTCCGGGCGAGTGGTACCTGCACCTGTTCACCCCCGAGCAGCCCGACCTCAACTGGAATCACCCCGACGTCGTCGCCGAGCACGAGGACATCCTGAGGTTCTGGTTCGACCGTGGTGTCGCCGGCGTGCGCATCGATTCGGCCGGCCTGCTCATCAAGGATCCGACCCTCGCCGAGGTGCCCGAGAACCCTGGTCCGGGGGAGCACCCCACCGAGGACCGCGACGAGGTGCACGAGGTCTATCGGGCCTGGCGCCGCATCGCGGACTCCTACGAGGGCACCCGCGTGCTCGTCGGCGAGGTCTGGGTTCCGGATGCGAAGCGCTTCGCCGACTACCTGCGACCCGACGAGATGCACACGGCGTTCAACTTCGACTTCATGTCCCGCCCGTGGGGAGCGGACGAGTTCCGCGCATCCATCGACCTGATGCTCGCGGCGCACGCCCCCGTCGGTGCTCCGAGCACCTGGGTGCTGTCGAACCACGACGTGACGCGCCCGGTCACGCGCTACGGTCGCGAGGACTCGTCGTTCGCGTTCGGGAAGAAGCGCTTCGGCACACCGACCGACCTCGTCCTCGGCACCCGCCGGGCCCGAGCGGCCGCGTTGCTCACGGCGGCCCTGCCCGGATCGCTCTACATCTATCAGGGCGACGAACTCGGCCTGCCCGAGGTCGAACTGCCCACCACCCTGCTGCAGGATCCCATGCACTTCCGCTCCGGCGGCGTCGATCCCGGGCGAGACGGATGCCGCGTGCCCCTGCCCTGGCGCGGGACGGCTGCACCGTTCGGCTTCAGCCCGGCGCAGGCGGCCAGCGGCCCCTGGCTCCCGCAGCCCGACGACTGGTCCGCCATCACGGTCGAGGCGCAGGAGGCCGATCCCGAGTCCATGCTCAGGCTCTACCGGGAGGCCATCCGCATCCGCAGGCAGGAGGAGGAGCTGGGCGACGGAACCCTCGCGTGGCAGCTCGGCGGCCGACCCGGGGTACTCGCCTTCACCCGCGGCGAGCACTTCCTCTGCGTGACCAACCTCTCGGATGCAGCCGTCGAGTTGCCAGCGCACGAGAGCGTCCTGCTCGCCAGCATCCCGCTCGACGGCGGACTGCTGCCCACAGACTCCACGGCCTGGCTGCGCATCACGGCAGCCGACCGCAGAGGCGGTTCGGAGCATCCGGCCGTATGAAGCACCACCACCCCGGCACCAACCCACCACCACACCCCAGCAACACAGCACCGAAAGGACCTAAGACAATGAAGTCAGCAGCCAAGGTCGCGATCGCGTCATTCGCCGCGCTCGCCCTGGTCGGCACACTCGCCGGCTGCGGTACCGGATCGGGTGACGACGGCGGAAAGCTCGAGCTCCGCGTCGCCACCTTCCCGCCCGGAGCGGATCAGGCGGCCTACGACGCCTTCGCCGTTCAGGAGAAGCAGTTCGAGAAGCTCAACCCCGACATCGACGTCATCGGCGTCGAGTACGAATGGAAGGCACCGACCTTCGCCGCGCAGCTCGCCGGCGGAAGCCTGCCCGATGTCTTCACGGTGCCGTTCACCGACACCAAGACGCTGCTCGAGAACGGCCAGCTCATGGACGTCACGAAGGAGGTCACCGACCTCGGATACGCCGACAAGTTCAACCCGATCATCCTCGGGGAGGTTCAGGATGACGAGGGCAGCATCTTCGGCTTCCCGCGCCAGGCCTACGCCATGGGCCTGCACTACAACCGCGACCTGTTCACCGCTGCGGGCCTCGACCCCGACAAGCCGCCGACCACCTGGGACGAGGTGCGCGCCGCCGCCAAGGCCATCTCGGACAAGACGGGCAAGGCCGGCTACGCCACGATGACGATGGGCAACACCGGCGGCTGGCAGCTCACGGCGCAGTCGATCTCGCGCGGCGCCGAGATGCAGACGGACAACGGCGACGGCACCTACACGTCGACGCTGAACAACGAGGGAACGAAGGACACCCTCGAGTACTTCCACGACCTGCGCTGGGACGACGACTCGATGGGCGACAACTTCCTGCTCGACTGGGGAAGCATCAACCAGGAGTTCGCCGCGGGCAACCTCGGCATGTACACCAGCGGGTCCGACGTCTACACGGCTCTCGTACGCGACTTCTCCATGAAGCCGGAGCAGTACGGCCTCACCGTGATCCCGACCGAAGGCGCTGAGGCCGGCGTGCTGGGCGGCGGAGACATCGCCGTGATGAGCCCGAAGATCGACGACGCCCACAAGGCCGCCGGCGTGAAGTGGATCGACTGGTACTACATGCAGAAGCTGCTGAACGAGAAGGCGGCCCAGGCCGATGCCCAGGCTCTCGCCGACAGCGACCAGGCGGTCGGGACCCCGGTCCTGCCCGTGCTCGACAAGGCGACCTACGACCAGCAGCAGGAGTGGATCAAGCCCTACGTCAACGTGCCGACGGATCAGATGGCCGGATTCTTCGACGGCATCTTCGACCAGACGCCCGTCGGCGAGTTCAAGGGTCAGACCCAGCCCATCTACGGCCTCCTCGACAACGTCATCCAGGCCGTGCTGACCGACGAGAACGCCGACGTCGACGCCCTTCTCACGAAGGCCGACTCCGACGCGCAGGCGCTCCTCGACGGACAGTAGGCCGATTCGGTGACGGATGCCGGTTCCCAGCGCACGCGCCGGGAGCCGGCATCCGCACCGCCGCACCCCGCCCGCAGCCGCACCAGGGTCATCGCCGCCCCATACGAAGGAACCAGCCACCATGACAGTCACGGATGATCCGCCCGTGGTCAGAGACGCTCCTCCCGCCGACCCGCCGGCATCCGTCGCCGTCCGACGGCGCCGGAAGCGCAATCCGGCCACCTGGGTGCGCGGAGGCGGGCTGTCGAACCTGATCTTCCTCGCCCCGATGCTCGTCGTCTTCACGGTGTTCAGCTGGTCGCCGATCGTGCAGTCGGTCATCATGAGCTTCCAGAAGACCAACCTGGTGCAGCCTGCCACCTGGGTCGGCCTCGACAACTTCGAACGCGTGCTCAGCGACCCGAACCTCGGCACGGCCATTCTCAACACCCTCTACTTCGCCGTGCTGGCGCTCGTCTTCGGGTTCCCGATTCCGCTCTTCCTCGCCGTGCTCATGAGCGAGGTCAAGCGGGGGAAGGGCCTCTACAGCGCCCTCGCGTACATGCCCGTGGTCATCCCGCCCGTCGTGGCCGTGCTCCTCTGGAAGGTCTTCTACGACGCCAGCCCCAACGGCGTGTTCAACACCATGCTCGGCTGGGTCGGCATCCCGCCGCAGCCGTGGCTGCAGAGCGCGGTCACCGCGATGCCGTCGCTCGTGATCGAGGCCACCTGGGCCGCGGCCGGCGGATCGATCATCATCTACCTCGCCGCCCTGATCAGCGTGCCGCCGGAGCTCTACGACGCCGCGGAGGTCGACGGCGCCGGCGTCTGGCGCAAGGTCTGGCACGTGACGATGCCCCAGCTGCGCGGCGTGCTGTTCATCATGCTCATCCTGCAGATCATCGCGACATCGCAGGTGTTCCTCGAGCCCTACCTGTTCACAGGGGGTGGGCCGAACAATGCGACCCTCACGATCCTGCTGCTGATCTACCGCTACGCCTTCCAGAACTCCCTCGGCGGCGACTACGGCGAGGCGACGGCGCTGAGTCTCATGCTCGCGATCTTCCTCGGCCTCATGAGCTGGGCGTACTTCAAGCTGACCGAACGATGGAGCACCAATTGACCACCAGTGTGAGCTCGGATGCCGCAGGCCGCCGTGCACTGATCCCCGACACGAAGAGCCGCCGGAAGAAGGTGCGAAAGTCGCTCGACGACGAGACCGACCGCGGCGTGCTCTCGGAGTACGAACGGCGGCGCGGCGGCGTGCGGGCCTCCATGGCCGGCGTGCACGTCGTGCTGTTCGTCGGACTGGTCGTCGCAGGACTCGGACCGATCCTGTGGCTGGCGAAGGCCGCCGTGACTCCCACGCAGGACACGCTGCAGCATCCGTTCGAGCTGTGGCCGAACGGCATCGACTGGGCGAATCTGTCGTCGGCGTGGAACGACGTGCACATCGACCAGTACTTCGTGAACACGCTGGTGATCGCCGCAGGATCGTGGCTGTTCCAGGTGCTCGTGGCCACGACGGCCGGCTACGCCCTCTCCGTACTGAAGCCCAAGTACGCGCCGATCCTCAATATGGCCGTGCTCGCGACGATGTTCATTCCGGCGGTCGTGCTGCTCGTGCCGCTGTACCTGACCATCCTGCATCCGCCGGTCATCGGAACCTCGTTGCTCAACACCTACTGGGCCGTCTGGCTGCCCGCCGCGGCGAACGCGTTCAACATCCTGCTGGTCAAGCGGTTCTTCGACAACCTGCCGCGTGAGGTGTTCGAGGCGGCGAAGACCGACGGCGCCGGACCGTTCCGCGTGTTCTGGTCGATCGTGCTTCCGATGTCCCGCCCGATCCTCGGCGTGGTGTCGGTCTTCGCGATCATCGCCGCCTGGAAGGACTTCCTCTGGCCGCTGCTCGTGCTGCCCGATCCCGCGGTGCAACCGCTGTCGGTGCGTCTGCCCGCGGTGCAGTCGCAGACCGAGCTCGACGTGTTCCTTGCCGCGCTCGCCATCTCGACGATCATCCCGGTCGCGCTGTTCCTCGTCTTCCAGCGGCTCTTCCTGCGCAGTGCCGGACTCGGCGGTGCCGTGAAGGGCTGACGGATGCCGCGCAGCTGCGCATCCGCCCCTCGAATTGGTGAGACGCCACTGTCTGGGATATAGTCTGTAGGTTGCTTCCGGCCGGTTGGCCGGCGGAGAACATGCGCCCGTAGCTCAACGGATAGAGCATCTGACTACGGATCAGAAGGTTGGGGGTTCGAATCCCTCCGGGCGCACAGCAGGCCCCGTCTTCGGACGGGGCCATTCTCGTCGGCTCGGTCGCACGAGTGCGTTCTCACTCCGTCCTGGCGCGATGGAGGCCCCGGGACCGCTGCGGGGTGCGGCACCTCAGCGTCGGGCGAGCCCCACCGTGGCCGGGCCCTCGAGGCGTCGGCCGGCCGCAGAGAACCGTGAGCCGTGCGCCGGGCAGTCCCAGCTCGCCTCGGCGTCATTCCAGGTCAGCACGGCACCGAGGTGCGGGCACACTCCCGACACGCGGCAGGTCGCGCCGTCGACGGTGGAGGCGGCCACCGGCGAGAGGCCGACCCTGCCCACGACCCCAGTGCCTTCGGCAGGAGCCTCGACCGGGAGACGTCGGGTCAGTGCCTTCGTCCAGCCGACCGCGTAGTGCTTGCCCACGGCGGCGTTCATGCCGATGCCCGTGGCGACGGCCGCCGGAAGCGTCATCCGGTGCCGCAACCGAACCGCCCAGTCGGGCAGGTCGCCGACCAGGTCGCCCGCGAGGGTGATGGCGCACTGCGCGGCATTCGTCATGCCCCACTTGCTGTAGCCCGTCGCGAGGAACACCCGTCCCCGTCCGCGGGGCAACCACCCCGCGAACGGAACACCGTGCGGGGTCGCATAGTCCTGGGCGCTCCAGGCGTGGGTGCGCTCGGCTCCCGGCCAATGAGTCGTCGTCCACTGTTCGAGGTCGTCGACGAGCGATGCCGGCGACGGATGCCGGCCCACCCCGTGCCCGTTGCCGCCGATGAGCAGCAACTCCCCGGACCCCGCGTCGGGCCCGGCATCCGGAGTCGTCCGGATCGATCGGGAGGGATCGTCGACGCTCAGGTACATGTCGGGCGGAAGCGCGCCGCCGGGAACCCTGTAGCTCGCGGCGTACGACCGCTCGGCGGAGAGCTTCGCGAAGTACAGGCCGCGGTCGAGGATGGGCGTTCCGGTGGCCAGCACCAGGCGCTCGCAGCGGTACTCGCCCCGGGTGGTGCGCACCCGAACGGGCTGCCCGGCGCGGACACCCAGAACCGTCGTCGCCTCATGGATGGTTCCTCCGGCCGCCCGCAACTCGGAGGCGAGCGCCGCGAGAACCAGGATGGGATCGAACTGCGCCTGATCCGCCAGCCGGACGGCCCGGTGCGTCACGAACGGCAGCCCGGCATCCTCGAGCAGGGTCGCAGGCAGCCCGGCGGAGACGGCGGTCTCGTACTCCTTCTCCACAGTGGCGACGCCGTCGGACGTGGCGGCGTAGCTGAGTGCCGCCCGCCGCTGCACGGGCACGCCGTGCTGGGCGGCGAAGTCGAGCAGCCAGCGCTGGCCGGCCAGGTTCGCGTCGACGTAGGCCTGCGTCACGCCCGGCGTGTTCCGGCCCGCCACCTGCTGGAGGTGGGCGCCCTGGAGCACACTCAACTTGGCCGTGCTGTTGCCCGTCGCCACCGCGCCGATGCTCCGGGCGTCGAGCACGGTCACGCGGCGGCCGGCACGTGCCAGGAGCAGCGCCGTGATGAGTCCTGTGAGGCCGCCTCCCACGACGATCTCGTCGACATCGCGGGCCGCCGCCTCGACTCCGAGTCCGTGGCGGTCCGTCTCGATCCCCGGTGATCGCGCATTCCAGAGGGAGATCCTGGACGAGGTCCCGGGTGGGGTCAGGAGGGAGGTCATGGTGCGACGCTAGGCTCGCGCGTCACGCTCGGCAACGGCTTGCGCATGCCGCTCGGGCGTGCTGGGCATTGCGCTTGTTCCCTCCTCGGAGCATCGTGGATCCCATGATCACCAGCCTCGGTCCCAACGAGATCTTCGTGTTCGGCTCCAACGCCAGCGGCGCGCACGGAGGGGGCGCGGCCAGGTTCGCCGCCGACCACTTCGGCGCCGTCTGGGGCCAGGCCGAAGGGCTGCAGGGCCGCAGCTACGGCATCGACACCATGAGTGGACTGCCCACCATCGAGAC
Organism: Leifsonia sp. Root1293; assembly: GCF_001425325.1. Classification (NCBI taxonomy): domain Bacteria; kingdom Bacillati; phylum Actinomycetota; class Actinomycetes; order Micrococcales; family Microbacteriaceae; genus Leifsonia; species Leifsonia sp. Root1293. Next base: position 490,509 of record NZ_LMEH01000002.1, read on the forward strand.
GCAGGTTGCCGCCTTCCTCGAGTTCGCCGCGCAGCATCCGGAACTCCGCTTCCTCGTCACGGAGGTCGGATGCGGCATCGCCGGCTACACCCCGGAGCAGATCGCCCCGTACTTCAGCGATGCGACTCAGAACGTCGTTCTTCCCGAAGCCTTCGTCAGCGTGCTCGATCGGCGGGCGTGACGGGCGCTTTCACCCGAGCGCGACCGACCGGCTGAGACGTCAGTCGCTCGCGGCGTCGGCGCCGGTGTCGACGCCGGTGTCGGCGTCGGTCTCGCGGCGGCGGCGCATCGACACCAGAACCCCGGACACGACCATGAAGGCGGCGTAGCCGAACAGCGCGATGGCGAGCCCGGGCACGATCCACGAGCGGGTGTCGCCGTTGACGACGCTGCTCACGTAGCCGACGAACGGCACGCTGTACCAGAGCCTGCCCTTGATCTGCTCGGCGACGACGGGCGGATCCTCGACGGCGTTGTTGTCGCCCTTCAGGGTGAAGGAGGTGCTGCCGTCGCTCGCCGAGGTCATGCCGATGACCCTGTGGGTGATCACGTCGGGCTCTCCCGAGCGGATCTGGTACGTCACGACGTCGCCGACCCGGATCTCGGAGGGCTCCACCGGACCGACGACCACGAGCGTGCCCGGCGGAAGCGAGGGCTCCATCGACTGCGTGAGCACGGTGAGCGGAGTCGCCCCGCCCACCTTGGGAACGATGATGAGCAGGGCCGCGAGCGCGACGACCAGGCCGAGCAGCCCGATGCTCAGACCCAGGCCGAGATAGTGCAGCAGACCGCGCTCGCGGCGCGCGTCGGGCGCGTCGTCGGCGGTGGTCGTCTGCCGGGATGTCGGTTCTGTGATGGTCACGGGTTCCTCCGGCGGCGCGAGCGGTACGGCAGGAGGAGGGCCAGCCCGCCTCCTGCGATGAGGGCGACGGATGCCGAGAGCCAGGTCAGGGCGTCGGTTCCGGTCGAGGAGAGGGAGTCGCCGGACGGACCGAACGGACCGCCTGCGGCACCGGCCGGCGCAGGAAGCGGTGTCGGCTCGACGGAGGCGGTCGGGTCCGGTGTCGCGGACGGAGATGGATCAGACGATGGCGGTGTCGTGGGCTCGGGATCCGGGTCGACGAGCACCGGCAGATGGGCGCCGTCCCCGTCGCACTCGGCGTCGTCGAGCCACGGCGACGTTGCATCGCGCAGGCCGACGGTCAGCGTCGCTGCGGCTGTCGAACTCTGCGCGATCGCCCCGCCGACGTCGGCCATGGCGAGCCTGAAGGTGATGGGCATGCTCGCTCCCGGCTGGAGGTACTGCTCGCCCAGCAGCATGAAGCAGCTCTCCGTGGTCGAGAAGGTCATCGGTTCAGCGGTCGACTGGGTCCCCGTCGTCGCACGCAGTGACAGGGCACGGCCGTAGTCGCCGTCATCGACGCTCACGTCGGTCGCGTTCACGCGGATCACCAGCGGCGACGAGCCGTCATTGCGCACCCACAGCCGCGCGGTCTCGCGTTGGCCGGGAACGATCGGGCCGAGACCGGCGAAGAGTGCGCCCTGGGCGCGGGCTGCGAAATGGACGCCGTCGCGGCTGAAGGAGACAGCATCCATCACAGACGCGGATGCTGGCGGAGCCGGCGCAGCACCGACGATCGCGGCGCCGCCCAGCAGGCCGATCACCGCGACACCGAGCAGGCGTCGGGACGAGCGCCGGATGCCGCCTCGGATCATGGGATCCTCTGGGTTGCCGTGTAGGTCACAGTGAAGGTCGAGGTGCCGTTCTGGAGTTCGTTGCCGGCTGCCGCGTCGAGCTTGAGCTCCATGCAGTAGCGGGTCTTCGCCTCGGTGGTCGTGGCGGGGAGCACGACTGCTGCCGTCGGACCGAACGCGTTGAGCTTGCCGCTCACGCCGCCGGTCATTCCCGCGGTGCAGGTCGTCGTCGACGGTGTGATGGTGAGCGTGACCGCGCTCGCCATGCCGGTCGGGGTCGAGGTGTTCACGGCGACCGCAGCGACCAGATTGGCGCTGGAGCCACCGGTGTAGCCGACTTCGTACGAGCCGAGCACCGACGTGCCGGGCAGGAGCTTCGTCGCCAGGCCGCCGAGACTCTGGTTGCTGATCGTCAGGCTGAGGGATCCGGCCGTGACGGTCGCAGGCGATACCGCCGCCTGGCTGTTCCAGAGAGCGAAGGTGCCGCCGGAGGTGGCGACGGTCACGGCGCAGACGGCCAGGATCGCACCGATGAGAATCGACATGCGGCCGTGAAGGGAGGAGGAGCCGCGCTCACGGCGCACCGGAACGGCTGCCGGTGACAGCTGTCTCTGATTGCGCATGAACTCCTCCTCCCTTCAGGTGCGTGATGTCAGGTGCGTGACTTCGGGTGAATCACCGATCGTTACGGTGCGACCTGCAGCGCCGTGAAGGTGATCGCGCTCAGGTCGGCTGCGCCGAGCTTCGCGGTGTTGTCGACGCCTGTGCCTGCGGGCAGTGTGATGGTGAGCACCACATCGAGGGTGGTCGTGCCCTCGGCGAACGCGGTCGTTCCGGTGACAGTCGTGCCGGCCTTCTTGACGACGAGGGTCGGCACGAGGGCAGCGGCGAGGGCGGTGTTGGCCGGTGTGACCGGGGTCTTGGCGGTGATCGACGTCGAGTTGAACGAGACGTTGCCGGCCAGGTGGGTGCCCGTCGCCGTGACGGTCACGGTGCCCGTGTAGGTGACCTTGGTGCCGGGAGCGAAGACGACGGCCTGCGGGTTGGCGATGCTCGTCGCCGTGGCGGTCGTCGTGTCGGTCCAGGCTCCCGAGGTCGCCGTGGTGAGCGTTCCGGCGGTGATCGTTCCCGCGTTGACGCCAGTGCTGTCGTTCCACAGCGCGAACGTGCCGGCGCCTCCGAGGAGAAGAGCGATGCCGGCTGCGCCTGCAATCGATCCCTTGATGATCTTGTTCATGGTGCGGTTCCTTCCGAATGAGCGTGCCGGCGCGTCAGCGCACCACGAATGGCGCGGCCGAGTCGGCCCGAAGTCACGCCTCACGCGAGGCGGAACACTGATGTAGGGCTGAGTGCTGGGACACGCCACATGGCGTGTACCTCGATTCGACTGTATACGTCGGCATAACGGCCGACCTACGGATGTACCCCGTAATCGCTGCACCCAATACAGGTGTCACGCGACAAGGGGGCGACGGGGTACGGATCGGCTGCATTTCCGTCCTCGATGCGCAGGTCTGGCCGCATTGCGCACGGAACCGGCGCGTAACCGGCGTGAAACAGCGATGGCACTGGGTCCGATGCACGACATCGATGGTCGGTCGGAGTTCGACCAGGTTCGAGCATGGCCTATTCCGACCCCATTCAGCTCGCTCGGTCCCCCTTTGTGCCGTCTCGTGTACCCCGACGAATTCCGCCGATTTCATCGGGGATTTCAGTCTCGACCTCAGATTCGGCATTCCGGAGTGGCCCCCACTCGGGGTACTTTGTCGTATGAGCCAGAGAGCACTAGGCTCACCTCAAGGTGTCTGCCAAGCGGATGCCCCAATCCGATTACGCGTCACTACCGAGCGCCGCCCTGAGCGCACTCCTGTGACGGCACACACGTCAGCCGACCCGAAAGGCACGTGGACATGGAGCCCGAACTCCGTATGCCCACGCTGGAGCACCCCGCTCCGGCTGTGCTCGGTCACGCCCCGACCGCGCTTAGCGCGGTATCAGGGAGCCTGTGTGGCGCGCCATCGGAGCGCTCTCGACGGGCCATGTTCGGGTAGCCCGGCCGAGATGGCAATCCTGCGAGGGACTGCCGCGATGGGGCGGGGAGTAGGGTCTCCGTCCCATCGTTCCTTTAACCCTCACCGCCCGCTTCGCTCGGCTCTCTGCTGACGGGAGCGTTCAGCTCTCCGCGTTGCGCAGCTTGTCGCAGAGCCGCGTCAATTCGGTCAGTTCCGCGGTGCTGAGCTTCGTGCCGACGCGCTGACGGATCGACTCGGCATGCTCGACCGCGACCCGGCGGTAGGAGTCGTAGCCGGCATCGGTCAGCGTGACGATGGCACCCCTGCCGTCGGACGGGTCGGTGATCTTGTCGAGGAAGCCCCGCGACACGAGCCTGTCGACGAGGCGGCTCACGCTGGGCTGCGTGAGCAGCACGTGCTTGTTGAGGTCGCGCAGTCGCAGGCTTCGATCGGGTTGACGCGAGATGTTGAACATCACGTCGTACTCGTTGAACGAGATGTCGTGGGCCGGGAACTCGTGGGTGAGGGTGCGCATCACAGCGACCTGGGCGCGGAACAGCGACTCCCACGCTACGACGGCCGTTGCTTTGTTCGACATGCCCACTCTCCCCTTCGAGGTACCAGAATAGGGGGCTGCGGCGTCAGGCGTGCGTCGGCCATGTCATCTGCACCGGATGCAGCCTCTGGGCGGGAGTTCTTCTCGGGCCGCGTGGGGAGTGCCGAGCGCTCTCGGAAGTCATTCCCGGGTGTCGCCGGACGTGATTGAGGGCCGGTCGTTGAGGCTAACGACCGGCCCTCTCCCTTGCACCAAGAGTGTCCTGCAATCACATTCCACGTCAGTCGCCACAGCAAACAACTGACGCTGAATCGAATATATAACGAAGAGGTAACGGCCGCTAGTACCACGCACGTGAATTCTCAGAATTCACATGAGTCCCACGTGACCCGCCGCCTCAGAGTGCCGGAGCAGCTGCGGAGTCCGGCTCGGGCGAGGGGGACGCTTCGTCTTCGCGAGGGCGCCCGGAGCCGAGCGAGATCGTTGTCAGGAGGCCCAGGGTGAGGAAGCCGGCCGCCGTGAATGCCGAGTAGCGGGTCGCATCACTGAAGGCGTCGCGCGCCGCGGCTGCCGCCTCCGGTGACTTCTCCTCGAGGGCAGGGATCGCCGAGCCCGAGCTGTCGACCACGAGGTCGACGACCTGATCGCGGGCGGCGGCATCCGGGATCGTCGATTCGAGCGAGGAGTCGAGACTGTTTCCGAGCGACGTGAACAGCACGGTGCCGAGCACCGCGATGCCGAGCGCCGATCCGAACTGGCGGGCGGTGCTCTGGGTACCGGATGCCTGCCCGCTCTGTTCGACGGGCACGTCGGCGAGTACGACGCCGGTCAGCTGCGCAGTGGCGAGGCCGACGCCGAATCCGTAGACGAAGAGCCCGATCACGATCTGCCACCAGGGGGTGTCGCTCGAGATCACGATTGCCACCAGCACCAGGCCGATGATCTCGAACAGGATTCCGGCGCGCACGATCCACACAGGGGCGAAGCGGTGACCGAAGGCGCCGGCGGCGCCACTGGCCCCGAAGGAGCCGATCGCCAGGGCGAGGAGCACGTACCCGGCCTGCAGGGCGTCGTAGCCGAGGACGTTCTGCATCCAGAGCGGCAGCGACAGGATGATGCCGAACTCACCGAGCGAGACGATGAGCGCTGCGACGTTGCCGTTGCGGAACGACGCCAGCCGGAACAGGGAGAACGCGATCATCGTGCTCTGGCCGCGCCTCTGCCGGCGCAGGCCCCACCAGATGAACGCGGCACCGGCGACGAGGGTGATGGCGAAGGCGATGGGAATGGGCGAGATGACGAACGGCCAGGTCCAGTCGCCGATGGTCAGGTCGTCTGCGGCGAGCCACCAGCCGTAGCTGCGACCCTCGATCAGACCGAAGACGAGGCTGGCCGAGGTGATCACCGAGAGCACGGCGCCGACGACGTCGACGCGGGACGGATGGGCCGCCTTCGACTCGACCACGGCGAAGAGCGCGCCGGCGACGATGAGGATGCCGAGGGGCACGTTGATGCCGAAGGCCCAGCGCCAGGAATACTCGGTGGTGAGCCATCCGCCGAGCAACGGTCCGACGGCCGCCATGCCGCCGATCGTGGATCCCCAGACCGCGAACGCGATCCCGCGTTCCCGGCCGCGGAAGGTGGCGTTGATGAGCGAGAGGGTCGTCGGCAGAATCATGGCGCCGCCGATGCCCTGGATGACGCGCGCGAAGATCAGGAACTCGCCCGTCGGGGCGAGGGCCGCCAGGATGCTCGCGAGAGCGAAGATCGAGATGCCGATGATCAGCATCCGTCGTCGTCCCCACTGGTCGGCGAGGGTGCCAAAGACCAGCAGCAGCGCGGCGAACACGAGGGTGTAGCTCTCCTGCACCCACTGCACCTGCGTGGAGCTGATGTCGAGATCGTCGATGATCGAGGGGATCGCCACGTTGACGATCGTGGAGTCGACGATGATCAGGGCGACGGCGAGGCTGATGACGACGAGCCCGAGCCAGCGGCGACGATCGACCGGGGGATTCAGCGCGCTCATGCTCGCGGCTCCTCGGGGTCGGTCACGTCGTCGAGGAATGCGTCGATGACCGCCCGCTCCTCCGGGGAGAACCCGGTCAGAGCCTCGCGAACGACCCTTTCGGCCCGGACGGCCTGTTCCTGCAGCGTCTCGCCGTGGTGCGGTTCCACCTGTCGACTCCTCTCACGTTGTCTCTATCGACATAACTCTCTGTCACCGAGAGTTTATTCCGGGTCGCGCTTCGGCCACAATGAGACTGTGGATGAAACAGGCGTGGAGGATGCAGCGGCAGTCGAGGTGGACAGCCTCAGACGGATCACCCGCGCCCATCAGCGACTCCATTCCGCGACCGAACAGGTCTCCAGCGCCTTCGCTGCCCTGCAGGGACTGCACCAGATCGACCTGGAGGCGCTCCTCGCCGTGATGAACGCGGAGCGGGCGGGATCGCCACTCACGCCGGGCCAGCTCGGCGCCGCCGTGCGGCTGAGTTCCGCAGCGACCACCGGTCTGGTCGACCGGCTGGAACGGGCCGGCCACCTCGAACGGCGCCGGGACGACCAGGACCGCCGCCGTGTTCACCTGTACTACGCGGATGCGAGCATGAAGGTGGCGCAGCAGTTCTTCGGCCCGCTCGGGAAGATCTCGTCCGAACTGCTCGCGCGCTACACGCCTGAGCAGCGCGAGCTCATCATGGGATACCTCGAGGCTGCCGCCGACGGGATGGCCGCCCACGCGCGCGCTCTGGAAGAGCCCGGCGACAACTGATTCTTCGCACCCAGGGTGCTCGAGGGGGACGCATGGACGTGCTGGTCATCGGAGTGCTCGGAGTGCTCGCCATCGTACTCGCCGCCCAGGCGTCGGGCAGGCTCGGGGTCGCAGCCCCGCTCCTCCTGGTCGTGCTCGGCATCGGGGTGAGCCTGCTGCCGTTCGTCGGCGACATCGAGATCGAACCGGAGTGGATCCTCGCCGGCGTGCTCCCGCCCCTGCTCTACTCGGCGGCGGTGTCGATGCCGACGATGGAGTTCCGCCGCGACTTCCGAGCGATAGCCGGACTTTCGGTCATCCTCGTGGTGCTCAGCTCGGTGCTCCTCGGCCTCCTGTTCGCCTGGCTCATCCCCGGGCTCGGGCTGGCTGCCGCGATCGCCCTCGGTGCCATCGTCAGCCCGACGGATGCCGTCGCCACCTCGATCGTCAAGAAGCTGGGGGTCTCGCCGCGCATCGTCGCCGTGCTCGAGGGCGAGAGCCTGCTGAACGACGCGACGGCCCTGGTGCTGCTGCGCTCAGCCATCGCGGCGACGGCCGCCACGGTCTCGTTCTGGGGCGTGCTCGGCGACTTCGCCTACGCCGTGGCCGTGGCCGTCGCGATCGGCGTCGTCGTCGGCTGGCTCAACCTGCGGCTGCGACACCGCGTGAAGGACGCCGCCGTCAACACCGCCATCTCGTTCACGATCCCGTTCATCGCCTCGGTTCCGGCCGAGGTGCTGGGCGCGTCCGGCCTCGTGGCGGCTGTGGCGGCCGGGCTCGTCACCGGAATCGGCGCGCCGCGCTGGCTCACCCCGGCCCATCGATTCTCCGATGCGCAGAACTGGCGCACCATCGAACTGCTGCTCGAGGGGGCGGTGTTCCTGGTGATGGGGCTGGAGCTCTGGACCCTGCTCGATGACGTGGGGACGGATGGCGGCGGGCTGTGGACCGCGCTGTGGATCGGCGCGGTGGCGCTCGTCGCCACGGTCCTGGTGCGGGCCGCCTACGTGGTTCCGCTGCTGCAGGGGCTGGCACGATCGGCGAGACGCAAGGCTGCGCGCACCGAGCAGTTCGGCGCGATCCAGGACCGCATCGATCGGATGGAGGCTGGAACACCGGCGCTCGGCGACGGGCAGACCGGCGGCGATCCCCGGCGCAGTCGTGGCATGCCGCCGGGGGATCCGACCCGTATGGAGGATCGCCCGATCCCGAAGCTGCGACCGGGAGACGCCGACAGGTTCCGCGACCGCGTGGTGCGTTACGTCGCCGACGTCGACTACATGCAGGCCGAGCCTCTCGGCGTGAAGCAGGGTGCTGTCGTGGTCTGGGCGGGCATGCGCGGCGTGGTCACCCTCGCGGCGGCGCAGACCCTGCCCCAGGACACGGAATCGCGCTCGCTGCTCGTTCTCATCGCCTTCGTCGTGGCGGCGCTGTCCCTGCTCATCCAGGGCGGAACCCTCGGCTGGCTGGCCCGCCGTCTCGGGCTCACCGGCATCGGCGTGAACATCGAGGAGCGCGAGCGGCTGTCCGCGGAGTTGAACGCCGTGGCGCTGGCAGTGCTCAGCGACAAGGGCATCGATCCGCGCGAGCTGATGCGCCGGGCCTCGGATGAAGGCGCATCCGATGTGCCTGATCCGAAGCCCGACTTCGATCGTGTGCGGGCCATCCGCGTGGAGATGCTCGAGGCCCAGCGGGTGCGCCTGCTCGATCTGCAGAAGGCTGGCACCTACTCGTCCAGCGCCCTCAGCTGGGCATTGCAGTCACTCGACGCCGATCAGATCAGCATGGAGCTGCACGCGCCCGACGCGGGGGAGTGACGGCGCCGGCTGACTGCGCTTCGAACGCGGACTTCGTCCGGTTCTCAGCGAGCGGCTATTCCGTTGTCGCTCGCTGAGGGCCGAGCGGAGCGACCGCCACTTTCCGCTCGCTGAGGGCCGAGCGGAGCGACCGCCCGATGCGCAAAGACGACCGGCTCGCCATTGCACGCACGCGGCGCCGGTGCCAGCATCCGTCACCGCTGTGACACTTCGTGACGATCGTGACGAACTGTGAATCGCCGCGCTGGTCGGGCCCTCCGGCTGCGACATACCTTCTGGGCATCACCCGCCCACAGGAAGGTAACCAGCCATGCCCATCGAATTCCTCGGAATCGCCGGTCTGAATGACGGCGGCGAGACCCGCGCCAGGAGCGGCGCCAGTTTCGACAAGGACTACACGCTCAGGTTCGCCCGAGCCCACGAGGACAACGGCTGGGACCGCATCCTGTTCGCGTACCACTCGGGCTCGCCCGACCCCGCGACGGCTGCAGCGTACATCGCGAGCCGGCTCGACCACCTCCAGATCCTGTTGGCGCACCGCCCCAACGTGTCGTATCCGACCTACGCGGCGAAGGTGTTCGCCACCCTCGACCAGATCAGCGACGGCCGCCTCAGCGTGCACTTCATCACGGGCGGCAGCACGGCGGACCAGGCTGCGGAGGGCGACTTCCTGACCAAGGACGAGCGCTACGCCAGAACCGGCGAGTACATCAGGATCGTCAAGCAGGCGCTCACCAGTCGCACGCCGTTCAGCCACGATGGCGAGCACTACAGGTTCGAGAACTTCGTGAGCGACATCTTCCCGGTCCAGCAGCCGCGAGTGCCCATCTCGTTCGGTGGTTCGTCGGAGGCGGCCTATGCCGTCGGCGCAGCCGAGGCCGACGTCTTCGCCCTCTGGGGCGAGCCGCTGCGCGACACGGCGGCGCAGATCGAGACCATCCGCGCCGCCGCGCGAGCCGCCGGTCGCAGCACTCCGCCCCGCATCCAGGTCGCGTTCCGACCGATCATCGCCGCGACGGATGCCCTGGCCTGGGAGAAGGCGGAGCGCATCCTCGGGCAGATCGAGCAACGCGCTGCCGGGCATGGCGTCAACGCGCCGGCCTTCTTCTCGGCGCCCGCGGAGAACGCGGGGACGCAGCGGCTGCTCGAGATCGCCGACCGCGGTGATCGCCACGATCGAGCTCTGTGGACGAAGCCCGCTCGTCTCACCGGGGGCCGCGGCAACTCCAACGCCCTGGTCGGCAGTCCCGAGACCGTGACGGCCGCCCTGCTCGACTACATCGACCTGGGCGTCGACATCATCTCGGCGCGGGGATACGACTTCATCGATGACACCATCGACTTCGGGCGCTACGTCATCCCGCTGGTGCGAGCCGAGGTCGCGTCGCGCGATGCCGCCGCCGCATCCTCCGTCGCATCCCCGAGTGCCGACGCCGCCCCCGACGAGGTGCGACATGACGCCGCCTGAGACCGGCGCTCCGGTGCAGAACCGGGTCCCGGTGACGACGGATGCCGCAGCCCTGCCCGCTGCTCTCCTCGTTGTGGACCGTCAGCCGGCGCCACCCGAGGGTCAGGACCGAGCTGCCCGCGCCCAGCTCGAGGTGGTGCATCCGAAGCACTGGGCGCGCTGGATCCTGAGCGCTGTCGCCGTGTTCTTCGTGGCCCAGTTCCTCTGGTCGCTCGTGACCAACGGCCAGTACCGCTGGGACGTCTTCGCCGAGTTCTTCTTCAGCGACGCCGTCGTCAAGGGCCTCGGCCTGACGCTCTGGCTCACCGTGATCGCCGGGGCTGTCGGATTCGCCCTCGGCGGCCTGCTCGCCGTTGCCAGGCTCTCGAAGTCGCCGTTGCTCAATTCGCTGGCGTGGAGCTTCATCTGGTTCTTCCGGTCGGTGCCCCTCGTCGTGCAGTTGGTGGTCTGGTACAACCTCGGCTACCTGTATCCGCAGTTGGGTCTGGGCTGGCCGTTCTCCACGGACTTCTGGTTGGCGTCGTTCGACACCGTCACGCTCATCTCGTCGTTCGCAGCCGCCGTGCTCGGCCTGTCACTGCACCAGGCCGCCTATTCGGCGGAGATCATCAGGGCCGGCATCCTGTCGGTCGATCAGGGGCAGCTCGAGGCGGCGGCAGCACTCGGCCTGCCGCGGCGGGTGCGGTTCTTCCGCATCATCCTGCCGCAGGCCGCCCGGGCCATCGTGCCCAACGCCTTCAACGAGGTGATCGGCCTCGTGAAGGGCACCTCCGTGGTCTTCGTCGTCGCCCTGCCCGAGCTGTTCTACACGGTGCAGGTGGTCTACAACCGCAACCAACTGGTCATCCCGCTGCTGCTCGTCGCCGTGGTCTGGTACGCCATCATCACGACGGTCCTCTCGATCGCCCAGTTCTACATCGAGCGCCGCTTCTCCCGGGGAGCGCTGCGCGTGCTGCCGCCGACCCCGATCCAGCGGGCGACCGGCTGGGTGCGCACGCAGTGGGCGCGGCTCGACGACCAGCCGGCGGCATCCGTCACCGGCGAAGCCGTGATCGACACCCAGACAGGAGCCGTCCGATGAGCACCACGACGCGCCTCGCGCCATCGTTCGACGAGAACATCACCGCGGCACCGTCGCGCCGCAGCACCGACGGGCTCGTCGAGATCAGTGGGGTCAGCAAGTCCTACGGACCGCACGAGGTGCTGCACGACATCGACCTCCGAATCGAGCCGGGAGAGGTCGTGGCGCTGATCGGCCCATCGGGGTCGGGCAAGTCCACCCTGCTGCGAGCGATCAACCACCTCGAGAGCGTCGACCGCGGCTCCGTCACGATCGACGGACAGTACATCGGCTACGAACGTCGCGGCGACAAGCTCTTCGAGCTGCACGAGAAGGAGGTGCTGAAACGCCGCACACAGGTGGGAATGGTGTTCCAGAACTTCAACCTGTTCCCGCACCTCACCGCCATCGAGAACATCGTCGAGGCGCCTCTCGCCCTCGGACGCCTCGGCAAGGCGGATGCCCGGCAGCTCGCGCTCGGGCTTCTGGCCAGGGTCGGGCTGGCCGACAAGGCCGACCACTACCCGCGTCAGCTCTCGGGCGGACAGCAGCAGCGGGTCGCCATCGCCCGGGCGCTCGCGCTGAAACCCAAGGTGCTGCTGTTCGACGAGCCGACCAGCGCGCTCGACCCGGAACTCGTCGGCGAGGTGCTCGCCGTGATCGGCGAGCTCACCAAGCTCGGCACGACCCTCGTCATCGTCACCCACGAGATCGGCTTCGCCCGCGAGGTCGCCGATCGGGTGGTCTTCCTCGACGGCGGCCGGGTGCTCGAGCAGGGGACGCCGGCGCGCGTGCTCCTGCATCCGCAGCATCCGCGCACCCAGGACTTCCTGCGCAAGGTGCTCTGACCGGGTCCATTCCGCCCACCCACACGTTCCTGCCGGCGCTCTCAGCCGGGAGGGCAGTCCCCGCGCGCCCACTCGGACGTCGCGGATCCATCATCACGAGAAGAGGCACATCATGGCACTCAACAAGAAGAAGGTCGGCGTGATCGTCGGGGGCGTCGCCGTCGTCGCGATCGTCGGCGGACTCATCGCCGCCGTCGCGGTCAACGGGGCGGGCGGCGGCTCGGCGGAAGCGGCTCCGGCGCCGAGCCCCACATCGACCGCGCTCGAGTTCGACCTCACCAGCAAGAACGTCGACGGACGCCCGCGCATTGATCCAGTACCCGAGGCCGTCGCGGCGCTGAAGGCCAGCGGATTCGAGCCGGTCACGCCCGGATCGCTCACGGTCGTGGGCAGCGCGTACATCCCGCCGCTCGGCTTCCTCGCCGAGGACGACAACGCCACGCTCCTCGGAAGCGAGCCGGACTTCGGACAGCTCATCGCAGACGGCCTGGGACTGAAGCTCAAGAGCGAGGTCGCCGCATGGGCCGACTGGCCCCTCGGCATCCAGTCGGGCAAGTACGACCTCATCACCGCGAACGTCACGGTGACCGAGGAGCGCAAGGACCTGTTCGACTTCGCCTCGTACCGCAACGACGAGCTCGGCTTCTACGTGCGCAGCGACAGCGAGATCACCTCGATCACGGAGGCTGCTGACGTCGCCGGCCTGTCGATCATCGTCGGCTCCGGCACCAACCAGGAGAAGATCCTGCTCGCCTGGAACGACGAGAACGTGGCCGCGGGACTCGACCCCGTCGACTTCCAGTACTTCGAGGATGACGCGGCGGGCACCCTGGCGCTGCAGTCGGGCCGGGTCGACGCGACATTCGGTCCGAACGCGACCGCTGCCTACAAGGCAGCCGTCGACGGCAAGACGAAGCTCGTCGGTCTCGTGAACGGCGGCTACCCGGCCAACGCCCAGATCGCCGCGGGAACGGCCAAGGGCAACGGCCTGATCGAAGCCGTCGAGATCGTGCTGAACTATGCCATCGAGAACGGCCAGTACGAGCAGATCCTCGAGCGCCGGGGACTCTCGTCGGAGGGCATCGAGAAGAGCGAGGTGAACCCCGCGGGGCTTCCGCGCAGCTGATCCGGTGCGGTTGCGCCATTTCCGGGGGTTCTGCGCCATCTCACACGGCGCAGAACCCCACGAAATGGCGCACCGTAGGAGAAGGGCGGATCACTCCAGCCGACGTTCCTCCTCGGCTTCGAGGCGAGCCTTGTCGGCATCGCGTCGCTCCTGCTCCTTCTGGATGCGCTCTTCCTCAGGCGTCTTGTCCGTCATGGGAACTCCGTTCTGCTCGGTGACAGGAGGCTACTCTCCCCGGCCACTGCCCGCTGGTCGAGTAGGCCGTGAGCGCAGCGAGCAGCCGTCGGTCCCCGCTGGTCGAGTAGGCCGTGAGCGCAGCGAGCAGCAGTATCGAGACCACTCTCAGCGTCGCGCTGACGTCGGCCTGATCTCGATACGCGTCCTCGCTGCGCTCGGTCGCTACTCGATCAACGGAGTGGTCGATCAGCGGGTGAGGTCGCGCGCGAAACAGAGCGACATCGGAAGGGTGTCGTACGGCGGATAGACGGGGATCCCCCTGTAGCCGAGCCACTCGTACAGGCGCACAGCCTCGGGCTGGCGATCGCCGGTCTGCAGGATGAGGCGGGTCGCCCCCTCCGCGACAGCCGCCGCCTCCACGGCAGCGATCAGCGCCTTCGAGATGCCGTGCCCGCGGTGGGAGGGCAGCGTGACGACGCGCTTCAACTCCCACTCGGAGCCGAGGCGGCGGAGCGCTGCGTGGCCGACGGCCTCACCGTCGACGACGGCCAGATAGGTCGCGTGGATGTCGGCCGGGTCCAGCACCAACGCCTTCATGGCCTTCTCGACGGCAGCCGGGTCCCAGTCGTCCCACGCGGAGGCGTAGCGCTCGCCCATCTCGTCGTCCATCGCGGCCCGGAGCGCGACGGCGCGCGGGTCGTCCCAGACGACGGACTCGATCGTGAGCGCCCGGGTCTGCGCCATGCTGTTCTCCTTCGGTGTTCCAGGCTGTGCGCCATGTCGTGGGGTTCTGCGCCATCTCGGCTGGCCCGCAGCCCCGCGAAATGGCGTGGGGCGGGAGACGGATGCGGCGGTCAGGCCCGGCCGGACGAGAAGCGCCCCAGCGAGAATACTCCCGGTGCCGTGCGTCCGATGGTGAGGTCGGCGAGCACCCGGCCGATCGACGGCGTGAACTTGAAGCCGTGGCCCGAGAATCCGGCGCCGACGGTGATCGGGCCGACGGAGTCGAGGATGAAGGTCGAGTCGGGGGTGGTGGTGTAGGTGCAGCTGATCTCGACGGCGGCGTCGGCATCCGCGCCCGGCAGCCACTCGCGCGCGTAGCGGCGCAGGGCCGCCAGCTGCACGGGCTCAGCGGTGAAGTCGCGTGCGTCGGGATCGACGGCCGGGCCGACACCGTGCCAGCCCGCCTTGATTCCCTCGCCCGGCGTGTGCATGCCGTAGACGCCGGAGTACCACCAGGAGTCCTCGGGGCGAGGCCGGTGGTTGAAGCCAGGCCACTCGAAGGAGGTGTCGAGCACGGCGAAGTGCGCAGGCTGTTCCTGCGTGACGACGAGCGGGGGAAGATCCAGGATGCCGCCCAGCAGCTTCTGCGTCCACGCGCCGGCAGTGACGACGGCGCGGCGGGCCGTGAGTGTTCCCGTCTCCGTCGTGACCCGCACGCGGTTCTCGTCGAGCACGTCGATGGCGAGCACCCGGGTGTCGTGGCGCACCTCGGCACCGCGGGCGCGAGCAGCCTGCTGCAGTGCAGCGACCGAGGCATCGGCGTTCAGCCGACCGGCCGTCGGCGTGTGCAGCACGCGAGTCTCGAAGCGCAGGCCCGGCCAGCGGGCAGCGGCCTCCGATGCCGGCAGGAACTCGCTCGGGATGCCGACGGTCTCGAGGGCCAGCTGCACGAGGTCGATGTCGGCGTAGTCGCCGTGGTTGACGATGCCGACCTGAGCGAGGAGGGACGCATCCGTCTCGTCCTCGAGCTCGCGCCAGAGTCGCAGCGACTCGATCAGCAGGGCGAGGTGCACCGGATCGCCGTAGCTCACGTTGAAGTTGCGCGAGGCCCCGTGCGATGCGCCGTTGCGATGCCCCGGTGAGAAGCGCTCGAGGAGCGTGACGGACGTGCCGCGACTCGCGAGCTGCCAGGCCGTGGCCGAGCCCATGGCTCCGCCGCCGATGACGACGACGTCGGTGTCGGTTCCGGATGCCGTCACGATGCGGCTCCGACCGGGATCGTGAACGCGAGCAGCTGGATGGTGCGGCCCCCCTCGGTGATGGAACCCTCCCGAGCGGGCAGTCTGCCGAAGCCGAGCTTCTCGTAGAGCCTGTGGGCGCCCACCATCTGCTGCCCGCTGTTCATCACGACGTGCTCCAGGCGTCGCAGCCGTGCGAGTTCGATGACATGCCGGGTGAGCAGTGCGCCGATGCCGCGGCCTCTGGCCGGCGGGTCAACGGCCAGAAGCCTGAAATCCAGCTCGCCGTCGCGGGCGAGCGGGGAGATGCTGCGACCCGGGCGCGGTGTCGCGACGGCGCCGAGCAGGACGCCCGTCGCCGTGTCGACGGCCACCCACACCTGGTGTTCCTGCGCGCGGTCGGCGATCTGCCGGATCGACGCCCGGTAGCTCTCGGTGATGTCGTACTCGCTCGTGTAGGCGCGCTCGGAGAGATCCGCGGCGGCCTCGTACTCGTCTGGGCGCACCAGGCGCACGAGCACGTCGTCGCGGACGCGCAGGGGCTTGGCGAACTCGACGTGCTCGATCGGTGAGCCATCCGGCTCGCTCGAACGATTCGGGATCAGCTCGTAGCCGAGGCTGCGATAGAGGGCCTGCGAGACGAGATTGCGGCTTCCGGTGTCGAGCACCACGGATGCGGCACCCCAACCGAGCGCGACCTCCTCCGCGGCGAGGGCGAGCGCGCGACCGAGACCGAGTCCACGGGCGGCGCCCGCCACGCCGAGCAGCCGCAACTCCGTCTCGTCGCCGACGGCCAGACGCGACTGCGGTGTTCCCGCTCGCAGCAGTGTCGCGGTTCCGACGATGGCGCCGTCGGGCGCGACGGCCACGAGTACGGTGCCGGATGCCGCCCGGGCCGCGACGTCGTTCACGAGGTCCCGCCGCTCCGCGGAGATCGGAAGATGCCCGTAGGGTCCATCGGCGAAGGCGCGTTCGGTCACCCTGCCGACCTCGTCGTACTCGTGGGGGCGCGCGGGGCGGATCTCGATGGGGGAGCTCACTCGCTGGCGGACCTTTCTCTCTACCTTCGATTGTGCTGACTCGACCGTGGGAGCGTGCTGTGTTACCCGCGGTGTCGACGCATGACGCGCCCGTGACACGGCACATTGCTGCTGTATTCGTCGCTCCGTTAGCTTCGCACGATGCCGAGCCGGAACCGCCGGCGCGAAGGGAGGCGTGCCGCCATGGACGATGCCGTGCGCGTGGTCATCGTGGGGGCGGGACCGCGCGCCGTCATGCTCCTCGAGCGGCTCGCCGCGAACCAGGCGGTTGCCGGCTCCGACTCCGCCGCTGTCACGCCGCTGCATGTCACCCTGGTCGACCCGCATCCGCCCGGCGCCGGCCGCATCTGGCGCCGGGATCAGTCGCCCCTGCTCAAGCTCAACTCCATGGCCAAGGACGTGACCGTCTTCACCGATGATTCCTGTCGCATCGCCGGACCGGTCTCACCAGGGCCGTCATTGATCGAATGGGCTGAGGAGGTGCGCTCCGGCCTCCGACCCGAGGTGACCGAGACGGATGCCGCGGTGCTGGCCGAGATCGCCGGACTGCAGGGTGAGAGCTTCCCGACCAGGCGCCTCAACAGCGCCTACCTGGCCTGGTTCCACGAGTCGATCGTGCGCGATGCCCCCGACTCGATGAGCGTGACCGTCGTTCAGGCGTCCGTGCACTCCGTCGAGTGGGCACACGCGCCAGGCGACGGCGGCGCGCACCTGAGCGCCCACCCCCACGTCGGCGCCCGCGCCCACCGCGTCGGCCTCGACACCGGCGAGGCTCTCGAGGCCGACATCGTCGTCTACGCCGTCGGGCACAACGCCCGGGTCGATGGCGATCGCGAGCGACGACTGCAGCTGTTCGCCGAGCGCAACGCCGGCACCTACATCCCCCCGGACTTCACCGCCGATGCCGACCTCACGGGCATCCGGGCCGGTCAGGACGTGATCGTGCGGGGTATGGGGCTGGCCGCCACCGATCTCATCGTGCTGCTGTTCGAGGGTCGGGGCGGCTCGTTCTCCCGCGCCGCCGACGGGCGGCTCGTCTATGAGGCCTCGGGACTGGAGCCGAGGGCTCACCTCGGGTCGCGCCGCGGAGTGCCGTACCGCTCGAAGATCACCTCGGCGCTGCAGGGCGACCCGCCGCGCCTGGAGGTGCTCACCTCCGAGCGCATCGCCGCGTTCGGAGCGGCATCCGGCAGCCTCGACTTCGACGACGTCTGGCCGCTCGTCGCCACCGAGCAGCTGCTCGGCTACTACCGCGAGCTGTTCACGGGGCATCCCGAGCGGGTGTGCGCCGACTGGGCGACGTTCAGCGAGCTCATCCGGCGCCTGCCGTGGAACTCGGCCGAGCTGCTCGACGCCATCGAGCACGCTGTTCCGGATGCCGCGGACCGGTTCGACATCATGAGCTTCGACCGGCCGCTCGGCGCCGAGCGGTTCGCGTCACCCGAGGTCCTGCAGGAGCGACTGCGGGCGCACATCAGCGGCGATCTCGCCCAGCGCACCGAGCAGCGGTTCAGCGCGACGCAGGGGCTGTTCCTCGCGACGCTGTACGCCTTCATGGCCGTGGCCGAGATTCCGCGCGACGCCTGGAACGAGCGGAGTCGTACGCAAGCGCTGCCGCGTGACTGGCACGCCTACTTCTCCTATGTGGCCAGCGGTCCACCAGGGCACAGGCTCGAGGAACTGCTCGCCCTGACCGAGGCGGGGTTCGTGCGCTTCCTCGGCCCCGACGTGCAGGTGCGGTGCGAGGAGGGCGTGGGCTTCATCGCCACCAGTCGGAGTGTTCCGCAGGCCGCGGTGGCCACGGCTCTCGTCGATGCCTGGCTGCCCGAGTCGCACGCTGCAGCGAGCCTCAACCCGGTGCTGCGTGAGCTGGGGGCCCGTGGTGCCGGTTCGCAGCGGACTACGGTGCACCCCGAGCACTCGAGGGTCGTCGATGGCGAAGGGCGGGAGCACCCGTCGATCTTCGCCGTCGGCAGCTTCACCGCTGCACCGGAATCCGGCGCGTTCACGCGACCGGGAATCAACGCGTTGCCGTTCAGGCAGAACGACGCGTTGGCCATCGCCCTCCTCGAGGAGGCGGCGCGAGTGCGCGAGCAACGCGTCCTCGCGCCGGCCTAGCGATGACGGCCGTGTTCACGCTGCCGGAGTCACCCGATGTCACAGGGCGTCACGCTGATGCGGCTGGGCCAGAGTGCTCGGCTTGACTGAGGGCATGAGCGAGTATTTCGAGAGCACCGACCGCCAGTACACCAAGGTCTACAAGGAGCACACGCCCGACATCCTCGCGGCCTTCGCCACGTTCGACGAGGCCGTGTTCGCCAAGGAGGGCAGGGCGATCCCGCTGAAGTACCGTGAGCTGATCGCTCTCGCCGTGTCGATCACCACGCAGTGCGTGTACTGCATCGACGGGCACAGTAAGAACGCCGTGAAGGCGGGTGCCGATGAGGCGGAACTGGCCGAGGCCGCCTGGGTCGCCACGGCGATCCGTGCCGGTGGCGGCTACACCCACGGCCGGCTGGCGTTCAAGCTGTCAGGCGCGCACGAGCACTGAGCGCACCGCACGCTTCGGGCGGTCGCTGCGCTCGGCCCTCACCGGGCGGGGACTGTTGATCCCGCTCGCTGAGGACCGGCCGCAGGCCGCGGTCGAAGCGCGCCCCGTCGCTCCGCTCGGCCCTCACCGAGCGAAAACCGACGCCCGCTCCCGGCCTCAGTACAGGTCGGGGCTCGGGGTCGACGCCTGGCGGATGGAGACATCCGCGTGGCGGTCGAAGCGGTACCCGACGCCGCGCACCGTGCGCACGATGTCCTCGTAGGCGCCGAGCTTCGCGCGAAGGCGCCGCACGTGCACGTCGATGGTGCGCTCGTTCGGAACCTCGTCGTCGCCAGCGGCATCCCACAGCGAGGAGATGAGCTCGGCGCGCTCGATGGTGCGGCCCTCGCGCAGCACGAGGTACTGCAGCAGCTCGAACTCCTTGTAGGTGAGTCCGGCCGATTCGCCGTCGAGCAGCACGCGCTTGCGTGAGATGTCGACGATCACGCCGGCGGGGTGGCGGTCGGCGGCATCCGGCGTCTGACGGTGCTTGGCGAGGGCCGACGGGTCCTGCAGGGCGAGGCGCACGACGTCGACGTCGCGGCCTCCGGCACCCTGGGGTGCCAGGGCGACGGCGGCGTAGGTCTCGGAGCCCGGGGCGACCTCGGCTGCGAGGGCCTTGAGGGCCTCGACGACGCGGTGGAGGGTGGTTCCGGATGCTGCTGCCTTGGCCTCGTCGAAGCCGACGTAGAGAACGAAGCCGCGGGCCTCGGTGCCGTCGGGAACAGCGCGAACGCGGGGCGGCGGGGTCGGCGCCTCGGCGGCGAGATCGGTGAGCGAGTCGGGTGAGGTGTACTGGGCGATCGACATGGGATGTCCTTCAGAGGGGATGATGCTGTGGCGAACCTGTCGCGGGAGGAGAGGCGACGGAGGGTTCGGGAAACTGGCGGCCGGATGGCCTCGGGAGTTCGCGGGAGGAACTCGGCGGTCGGAGCTGCGTCAGCTGCACATTCGACAACACATGGGCGCACGGCCGGGCATCATCATGCCGGCATGCCTCTGGGCCTCGAGCGAGGTCAGGGGGTGTGCGCTGTTCGTCATGGTCGTCAGTAAAACCAGTGTGACGAGTTGTGTCAATTCGATGTCGGCGTATGACTCGGGCGCGGCCGCATCAGGTGCGCCCAGAGGTGCGGCGCGTGGCAGCATCCGTTATCGAGAGAGATTCGGGCAAAGAAAAACCGATGAAAACGAATTTCATCGGATTTCCTTGATCGGATGCGGGGGCGGCGTGTCGTCCGCCGAAGAATATTCGCGCCTACACGAGTCCGTAGAGCCGGTCGCCGGCATCGCCGAGTCCGGGGACGATGTAGCCGTTCTCATTGAGGTGGTCATCGACGGCTCCGAGGACGATCGTGACGTCATGGCCGTCGAAGGCCTTCTCGACTGCGGCCAGGCCCTCGGGGGCGGCCAGGATGCAGATGGCGGTGACGTCCTGCGCTCCGCGATCGAAGAGGAACTGGATTGCTGCAGCGAGCGATCCGCCGGTGGCCAGCATCGGGTCGAGCACGAAGCACTGACGGTCGGAGAGGTCGTCGGGAAGTCGCTCGGCATAGGTGGTCGGCTCGAGGGTGACCTCGTTGCGCGCCATGCCGAGGAAGCCGACCTCGGCTGTGGGAAGCAGCTTCACCATGCCTTCGAGCATGCCGAGGCCGGCACGCAGGATGGGGACGACGAGCGGCCGGGGCTCGCTGATGCGAACGCCCGTCGTCTCGGCGACCGGCGTCTGGATGGTGTGCGGCTCGACGCGCACGTCGCGTGTGGCCTCGTAGGCCAGCAGGGTCATGAGCTCGTCGACCAGCGAGCGGAAGACCGGGGAGGGGGTGTCCTTGTCGCGGAGAACCGTCAGCTTGTGGGTGATGAGCGGGTGGTCGGCAACATGGACTCGCATAGGCTCATCCTAGTTCGAGCAGGAGGGGGCGGCCGATGGGGTCTTCCGAGGCGCACACGGCCGCGATGCGGCTCGCCCTCGACGAGGCACGGGTGGCGCTGGCCGGGGGCGACGTTCCCGTCGGAGCCGTGGTGACGGATGCCTCGGGTCGGGTGATCGGCCGCGGCCGCAACGAGCGCGAACTCACCGCTGACCCGACAGCGCACGCCGAGATCGTGGCCATCAGGGAGGCCGCAGCGGCCCTCGGAGACTGGCATCTGGAGGGCTGCACCCTCACTGTCACGCTCGAGCCGTGCATCATGTGCGCCGGGGCGATCCTGGCTGCGCGCGTGCCGGTGGTGGTGTTCGGTGCCTGGGACGACAAGGCCGGCGCCTCGGGTTCGCTCTACGACGTGCTGCGCGACCGCAGGCTCAATCACCGCGCCGAGGTCTTTGCCGGCGTGGGGGAGGCGGAGTGTTCGCGCCTGCTCCTCGACTTCTTCGAGGGGAAGCGGCATCCGCCGCTGGTCGAGTAGGCCGCGAGCGCAGCGAGCAGCCGTATCGAGACCACGTTCGATGATCTCGATACGCGTCCGACTTCGTGGGGCGCTACTCGATCAGCGGGTGAGAGGTGGGGCGCTTCGCGCTCAGCGAGCCGCCGATAGCCCGTCGAGGTAGTCGCCGAGCAACGCGCGCGAGGCGCGCTGCATGGCGTCGGAGTAGCGCTCCCGGTCCGCGCGCAGCCCATCGACCGTGAGCCCGTGGTCGGGGAGCTCGGCTCCCCAGCGCTGCAGCCAGTCCTCATGCATCTCCGCCGTGACCTCGGGGTGGAACTGCACGGCGAGCAGCCAGTCGTCGATGGCGAACGCCTGGTTCGCGTACTGCCCCGAGGTGGCGAGGCTGGTGATGCCCTCGGGCAGGTCGTAGGTGTCGCCGTGCCACTGCACCACGGGAACGCCGCGGAAATGGCGCACGGGGGACGCGTTTCCGGCATCCGTCGGCACGACCTCGAGATAGCCGACCTCCGTCGTCGGGCCCTTGTAGGCCGAGCCGCCGAGCGACTCCGCCAGCAACTGGGCACCGAGGCACACGCCGAAGATCGGACGCTCGTCCGCGATGCGCTTGCGCAACAGGGCGATCTCGGCATCGATGAACGGATGCACGGCGCCTTCGTATGCTCCCTCGTCGCCGCCGAGCACGACCACGAGGTCGGCCGCCGATGGGTCGATGGCGCCGAGGTCGGCTGCGGGGGTGTCGATGGTCGTCACCTCGTAGCCGTGCTCGGCGAGCACTGGGCCGAGGTTGCCGAGTCCGATGGCGGCGTCGTGCCGCAGGACGAGCGCAGTGCGGGTGGGAAGCCCCGCGGTTCCCGGCGCGGCCGCCGTCACTCCAGTCCCTTGAAGACGATGGCGTCGGTGGGTGGCGCCGGGTCGGAACTGGCGTGGTAGACGTCGGGCTCGAGGTAGACCGTGCGTGCGGCCGGCACGGCTGCGCGGATGCGCTTCTCGATGGCATCGATGCCCGCTGCGACCTCGGCGAAGCGCATGTCGGCGTCGATGGCGATCTTCGCCCCCACGAGAATCTCGTCGGGGCCCAGGTAGAGCGTCTTCATGTGGATGATGCGGTCGGTCTCGCCACCGGCCAGGATCGCGTCCTCTATGGCGGCCGAATCGGCCAGGTTTGCGCCCTCGCCAACGAGCAGGCTCTTCGTCTCGATGCCCAGCACGACGGCGACGAGGATGAGCAGCGCGCCGATCGCCAGGGTGCCGATGGCATCCCAGACGCCGTTGCCGGTGAGCGCGGTCAGGCCGACTCCGATGAAGGCGAACATGAGGCCGGTGAGGGCTGCGACATCCTCGAGCAGGACGACGGGAAGCTCGGGAGCCTTCGCGTGCCTGATGAAGGCGACCCAGCTCTGCTTGCCCTTGTGCGGACGCGATTCCTTCACGGCGGTGCGCAGCGAGAACGACTCCAGGATGATCGCGATCACGAGCACGAGGATCGGCAGCCACCAGTTGTCGAGGGGGTGCGGATGCTGCAGCTTCTCGAAGCCCTCGTAGACGCTGAAGACGCCACCGACCGAGAACAGGATGATCGACACGACGAAGGCGTAGACGTAGCGTTCGCGGCCGTAGCCGAAGGGGTGCGAGAGGTCGGCGCGCTTGCGCGCCTTGCGCCCGCCGAGGAGCAGCAGAACCTGGTTTCCGGTGTCGGCGAGCGAGTGCACGCCCTCGGCGAGCATCGACGACGATCCGGAGAAGAACCAGGCGATGAACTTGGTGATCGCGATGCCCAGATTCGCGAGAAGTGCCGCGAAGATCGCCCTGTTGCCGCCGGTTGTGCTCATACCGCAATCCTAGGATGGACGGGTGAGCACAGACCTCCCCTCGATCGCGTTCCTCGGTGCCGGCTCCATGGCGCGGGCCATCATCAGCGGGCTGCTTCAGCCCGACGTGAGCGTGGCGGGCGGCATCCGTGCCACCAATCGCTCGGCGGCGAAGGCGGCGGAGCTCGACGCACTCGATGGTGTGACAGCGACGGCCACCGAGACGGATGCCGACGCCAACCGTGCCGCCGTGCGCGGCGTCAAGCTCGTCGTCGTCGCCGTGAAGCCGGTGATGGTGCCTGATCTCCTGCGGGAGATCGCCGATGCACTCGAGCCGGGAGCCGTCGTGGTGAGTGTCGCGGCCGGCGTGACCGTCGCGACGTTCGAGTCGCTGCTGCCGGCATCCGTCGCCGTGATCCGCTCGATGCCGAACACCCCGGCCGTGGTCGGGCGGGCTCTCACCGGTGTGGCAGCAGGCACGCGCTCGAGCGACGACGACCTGGCTCTCGCCGTCGCGCTGTTCGAGACCGTCGGCGAGGTGCTCGTGGTTCCCGAGGAGCAGATCGATGCACTCTCGACCATCTCGGGCTCCGGTCCGGCGTATGTCTTCTACCTGATCGAGCAGTTGACGGCGGCTGCCGTCGACAAGGGGTTCACGCTCGAGCAGGCACGCACCATGGTGGAGGGGACGTTCCGCGGGGCGAGCGAGCTGCTGGCGTCGTCGGACGTGGACCCGACCGAGCTGCGTCGCCGGGTGACGAGTCCGAAGGGCACCACCGAGCGTGCCGTGGCCGTGCTCGAGGACGCCGGGCTCAAGCGCGTCTTCGACGAGGCGACGGATGCCGCCCTCGCCCGGGCGCGGGAACTCGCGGCCGGCTGAGTCGGTTAGCCGCCGAGGGCCGCGAAGCGCTCGATGTCGGCCTCTGAGCCCGACACGATGATGAGGTCGTGGTCTGAGACCACGGTCTGCTCGGTCGCGTAGGTGAACGGCTTGCCCGGGCTCTTCACGCCCACGACGGTGATGCGGTACTTCGAGCGCACCCCGGAGTCCTGCAGGGACAGGCCCCTGATGGGCTTCGGCGGGTACATCTTCACCAGGGCGAAGTCGTCGTCGAATTCGATGAAGTCCAGCATCCGTCCGCTCACGAGGTGGGCCGTGCGCTCGCCGGCCTCGCGTTCCGGGTAGATCACGTGGTTGGCGCCGATGCGCTCCAGGATCTTGCCGTGCGAGGTGGAGATGGCCTTGGCCCAGATCTGCGGGATCTTGAGGTCGACGAGGTTGGCCGTGATGAGAACCGATGCCTCGATGCTGGAACCCACCGCGCAGACGGCGATCGAGAAGTCCTGAGCGCCGATCTGGCGCAGCGCGTCGATGGACTTCGCGTCGGCCTGCACGGCGTGCGTCACCCGTTCCGACCACTTCTGCACGAGCAGTTCGTTGTCGTCGACAGCGAGCACCTCGCGGCCGAGGCGGTCGAGCTGCCCGGCGGTCGCTGCTCCGAACCGACCGAGGCCGATCACGAGCACCGGGGCGTCGTGCTTGATGCGGTCAACCAACGATGGGCCTCTCTTCAGGACGCTTGAACAGCTGTCGCGACTGGCTGGCCGCCAGGGCCGCAGCGAGAGTCACTGTACCAACGCGACCCATGAACATGGTCGCCGACAGCACGTAGACGCCGGCGGTCGGCAGGTCCTGGGTGAGGCCCGTCGACAGTCCGCAGGTGGCGAACGCCGAGATCACGTCGAACAGCACGATGTCGAGCGAGGCCTTCGTGATGTGCAGCAGCAGGATGCTCGAGACGGCGACGGTCGTCGCTCCCCAGAGCACGACGCTCACGGCGAGCCGCAGGATGTCGCGGGGGATGCGTCGACCGAAGGCCTCCATCGCGTCGCGTCCGCGGGCCTCGGCGAATGCGGCCAGGAACAGCACCGCGAGGGTCGTCACCTTGATGCCACCGGCCGTCGAGGCCGAGCCACCACCGATGAACATGAGCATGTCGGCGACGAGCAGGCTCGATCCGTGCAGGTCGGAGATGTCGATGGTCGAGAAGCCGCCCGACCTGGTCATCACCGACATGAAGAACGACTGGAACACCGTGTCGAAGGCGTTCAGTCCGCCGAAGGTCTTCGGGTTGTCGAACTCCAGCCAGATGAAGAGCGCCGTGCCGGCGACGAGGAGCACGGCGAAGGTGAAGAGGGTGAGCTTCACGTGGACGGTCCACTTGCGGGGCCTGCGCCAGAGCTTCACGAGGGCGTAGATGACGGGGAAGCCGATGGCGCCGAGGACGACGCCGAACATCAGGCCGCTCAGGAAGATGTAGTCGTGCTCGAACGGAGCGATGCCCTCCGGGTTCGGAGTGAAGCCGGTGTTCGTGAACGCCATGGCCGCGTAGTAGACGCTGTACCAGACCGAATGGCCGAAGTCGTAGCCGGCGGCGAGCACTCTGGGGAACAGGATGACGGCCGTGAGTGCCTCGATGGTCAGGGCGCTGATCGCCACTGTCGCCAGCAGACTGCCGACCTCGCCGAGGCGCACGGCCTGGCCTTCGTTCACCGGGCCGACGTGGATGCGGGACGGGTTGCTGTCGCTCGCCGCCATGAGTCGGGTGCGAAGGCTGATGCGGCGGGAGACCACGAGGCCGAGGATGGAGGCGAGCGTCAGCACGCCGACACCGCCGATGTTCACGCCGATGAAGATGACCGCATTGCCGAAGCCCGACCAGTGCGTTGCCATGTCGACGGTCGAGAGTCCCGTGACGCAGATCACCGACACCGCCGTGAACAGGGCGTCGGCGAGGGGTGTCATCGACCTGCTCTGGCTCGCGATGGGCAGCGACAGCATGAACGTCCACAGCAGGATGAGGGCCGTGAAGATGAGGATCGCGAACCTGGCGGGGGAGTGCCTGGCGAGGAAGTCCACGCCGTCGCGAACGCGCCCACCCCACGATCGGGCAGGGGTGACGAAGCCGCGCGCCGCCAGAGTGCGCTGCATCACGACCCCTCATTCCTCGTGCGGCCGATTGTTCCGGCGGCAGTTCGAAATGTCATGGTACTCCCCGGTCGGACTGACTAACCTTGCACCATGGCGGACATCTTCGACGTTGTGGCTGATGCCACCAGACGCGACATCCTCGGCACCCTGCTCGCGCACCACACCGAGGGCTCGACGCGTCCGAGCGAGATCAGCGTCTCGGCCATCGTCGCCGAGTTGGGCCTCAGCCAGCCGACGGTGTCCAAGCACCTCAAGGTGCTGCGGGAGGCCGGCCTCGTCAGCGTCCGTGAAGAGGGCCAGCACCGCTACTACCACTTGGTCTATGCGCCCCTCGAGGAGATCGAGGACTGGCTGATCCCGTTCCTCAGTGTCGACTTCGAGGCGGCCGTCGCCGAGGAGGCTGCTCTGGCCGAGGGGCTGAAGGAGGAGCAGAAGGCCTTCGCCGCCGCCATCGGCAAGGCTGTCGCCGATGCGTCGCACCAGGTGAGCAGTGCCGTGAAGGACGTGCGTCCGAAGTCCTGGCGCAAGTAGCGCACCGGCGCTGCCGGTGACCGTCACCCGCGAACTGGTGCCCGGCGGGCACTGGACGCCGTGCGCTCCGGAGTTCTAGAGTCTCGTTAAACACTCCAGTCACAGAGGTTCACTCGAGTGTGATAGCGACCGCGACGGTCCCGAGCGAAGGTCTACCCATGACGAGCGATCTCTCAGACGTGCGATTCCTCACTGTCGCCGAGGTGGCCGAGATGATGCGGGTCTCGAAGATGACCGTGTACAGGCTCGTGCACGCCGGCGAGCTGCCGGCCATCCGCTTCGGTCGGTCGTTCCGGGTGCCGGAATCCGCCGTCGCCGCCGCCGTCGAGAACCACGTCGCCGACACGGCCTGACGCTTGCGGATGCCGCAGGGCGATCCCGTGGCGCCGCGAAGGCGTTCCATCCGGTAGACTGGGCACTTCGTGTGGCCGAGCATCCGCCGGTCGCCCCCGATTCGTGTGAGGTTCGCGTGGGTTCTGTAATCAAGAAGCGTCGCAAGCGCATGGCGAAGAAGAAGCACCGCAAGCTGCTTCGCAAGACTCGCCACCAGCGTCGCAACAAGAAGTAGAGTCTTCTACTTGCACGAGCGCTCGACCGTCATGGTCGGGCGCTTTCTGCATTCCCCGCGGCCGGCGGCTGCGGCATCCGACAGCTGTCTAGGCTGGACGGGTGACCACTCTGACCCTCATCGGCAAGCCCGGCTGTCACCTCTGCGACGACGCCCGCGCAGTCGTGACCACGGTGCTCGCGCAGTTCCCGGACGCGGCCCTCACTGAGCTCTCGATCCTCGACGACGACGCGCTCCGCGACCGCTACGCCGAGGAGATCCCGGTGCTGCTCATCGACGGTGCCGTGCACACGTACTGGCGTGTTGACCCGGATCGGCTGCGGGCGGCGTTGTCGACCCCTGCCGGCTGAGGCGCGCTGCGACCCTGCTCGCTGAGCCGGCGACCCCGCTCGCTGAGCCGAGACCCCGGTCGCTGAGGCCCCGACGAAGTCGGCGGCCGAAGCGCTGAAAAGGGCGACCGGCGCGGTGCGCCGATCGCCCTTCGAGGTGATGCTGGTTACGCGAGCGCCTTGGCCTTGAGGGCCTCGTACTCGGCGTCGGTGATGCTGCCCGCGGTGTGCAGGGCCTTCGCCTTGGCGATCTCGTCGGCTGCGCTCGAGCCGGCGACCTGCTTGATGTAGGCGTCGCTGGCCGCCTGAGCAGCCTTGACGTCCTTCAGCTGGCGCTCGGCCATGCCCTGGCCGCGAGCGATCAGGTAGATGAGGGCCGTGAGGAAGGGCACGAACAGCAGGAAGATGATCCAGACGGCCTTCCACCAGCCGCTGAGCTTGTGGTCGCGGAACAGGTCACCGATGATCGCGAAGAGCGCCATCAGGTACGCGATGAACGCGAAGCTCCAGAAGAAGATCCAGACGATGTCCCAGAAGTTACCCCACATATGGAGAGCCTTTCCCGTTGTTTGTTCAGGTGTTACCGGCGACCATCCCGGTGCCAGTAGTCGCCATCAATGTAGCGCAAGTGAAAAGAGTTCAGTATCACCGTCCGGTGCGCCGTGTCGCCGGGAGTCGGGCGTTGTGGCGTCCTGTGGCGTGTGGCAGTGTCGACAGCGAACGCACGCTCGGCGCATGGAGTGGGGAACACGTGGCAGAGGCAGCTCGAGGACGCACGAGTGCCGCCGCCAGCACGGCGGGCACCGCGCTCCCGTCGTGGCGGGACACCACGACCCGGACGACGATCATCGATTTCGTCGAACGGGTGACCGGCGACACCCCGGATGCCGTTGCCCCGGAGGAGCGGATCGCGGTGTTCGACAACGACGGCACGCTCTGGACCGAGAAGCCGATGCCGACACAGTTGCACTACCTCGTCGAGAGGTGGACGGCCGCGGCGACGGCCGATCCGTCGTTAGTGGCGAGACAGCCCTACGCCGCCGTCGCGAGCGGAGATCTCTCCTGGATCGGGACGGCGGTCGACAAGCACTACACCGGTGACGACTCCGGCCTGCAGAGCCTCGTCGAGGCCATCATCGCCGCCACGGCGGACGAGAGCGTCGAGGACTACGCGGCATCCGTCTCCGAGTTCTATCGCAACGCCCTGCACCCGGTTCTCCAGCGCACATACGCCACCGTGGTCTATGCGCCGATGGTCGAGCTGCTGGCCTATCTGGAGGCCAACGGCTTCACCTGCTACATCGTCTCGGGCGGCGACCGCGACTTCATGCGGCCGATGACCGCGGACTCTTACGGCATCCCGCCCGAGCGGGTGATCGGCTCGGCCGTCGGCCTCGTCTACGACGAGAAGACGAATGCCGTGCGTTACGGCACGAGCCTCGACTTCCTCGACGACGGACCCGTCAAACCCGTCCGCATCTGGAGCCGCATCGGGCGCCGGCCGATCCTCGCCGCCGGAAACTCGAACGGCGACATCCCGATGCTGCGCTTCGCCAGCGGCAGTGCGAGCAGTCTGGCACTGCTCGTGCACCACGACGACGACGCCGGCCGCGGCGACGTTGCCTACGACGAGGGCGCCGAGCAAGCGCTGGCCGCGGCGTCGGATGCTGCATCCGGCATCACGGTGGTCAGTGTGAAGGACGACTGGTCGAGGATCTTCCCGGATGCTGCAGGGCAGAATCCCTGACGGGCGTCACCGAGCGCAGCGGAACCCGATGTGCGTCGTCGCGGAGTCGTCGGCCTGGGGTGAGCGGGCTGCCGGGCGATAGCGCAGGCAGTACTCCGGGGCGCACAGGTGCGAGCCGCCCTTGAGGGCACGGCGCGGGATGCGGGATCCCGGCTCGGCGCTGGCGGCGGCGAGAAGGTTCGGTCGGGCGCCGGCCTCGGCGAACCGAGAGCCCGGCACGATGTGGCGTTCGGTGTAGTAGTCGGTCGTCCACTCCCACACGTTGCCCGCGCAGTCGTACAGGCCGTAGCCGTTCGGCGGGAAGGTGCCGACCGGTGACGTGCCCACCCAGCCGTTCGCCCCGGTGTTGAGATAGGGGAACGATCCCTGCCAGTGGTTGCCGCCGAGCTCGCCTGCGGCATCCGGAGCGTCACCCCAGGTGTAGAGCGCGCCGTCGAGGCCTCCGCGAGCGGCGAACTCCCACTCGGCCTCTGTGGGCAGGCGCTTGCCGACCCAGGCCGCGTACGCCGACGCATCCTCGAAGCTCACCTGCACCACGGGGTGGTCGAGCCTGTCGTCGATGGAGGATTCGGGCCCGAACGGATGCCGCCAGCTGGCGCCGGCACCCCACGTCCACCACTGTCGCCAGTCGCGCAGGTCGACGGGGCCCGGCGTCGGGTGGAAGACCAGGCCGCCCGGAACGAGGTCGGCTGGATCGACGCCGGGGAAATCGGCCGGGTCGAGCGGGCGCTCGGCCACGGTGACGTAGCCCGTCGCGTCGACGAAGGCGGCGAACTGGGCGTTCGTCACCGGATGCCGGTCGATCTCGAAGGCGGCGACAGTGCGCTCGTGCACGGGCGACTCGTCGGGGTAGAAGAGCGATCCCATGGTGAAGGTGCCGCCCTGAAGCAGCACCATCTCCGTCGCATCCGTCACGGCTCGAGCCTACCGGCGCGCCTCACGCCATTTCGTGGGCCTTCGCGCCACGTGGAGTGGCGCGCACCCCCGCGAAATGGCGCACGGGCGCGGCGTGGGACTCGAAGCCCGCGCGCTTAGGGCAGCAGGCGCGTCGGGCCGCGGAACAGGTACGTCGTCTCGCGGATCGACGACTCGCCCAGCATGAGCATGAGAACGCGCGCCAGGCCCATGCCGAATCCACCGTGCGGCGGAACGCCGTAGCGGAAGAAGTCGAGGTAGAAGCCGAGTTCCTCGGGGTCGAGGCCCCTGTCCTTCGCCTGCTCCACGAGAACGTCGATGCGGTGCTCGCGCTGGGCACCGGTCGAGATCTCGGTGCCGTTGTAGATGAGGTCGTACGAGTTCGTGATGGTCGCGTCGCCCTCGCGGCGCATGTGGTAGAACGGCCGGATGCTCGAGGCATAGTCGGTGAGGAACACGAAGTCGTGCCCGTAGGTCTCCTTGACGTAGGCCGCGATCTGGCGCTCGCCCTCGGGGTCCATGTCGTCGTCGGCTCGGGGGATGACGTAGCCGCGGTCGGCGACGATCTGCTTGGCCTCGGCGAGCGGGATGCGCGGGAACGGAACCGCGGGCACCTCGATCTCGATGCCGAACAACTCCTGGATCTCGGCGCCGTGCTTGGCCTTGACCGCGGTGAAGCCCGCCACCATCAGCTCTTCGTGCAGCTTCATGACGTCGTCGTGCGACTCGATCCAGCTGACCTCGGCGTCGACGCTCGTGAACTCCGTGGCGTGACGGCTCGTGAACGACGGGTCGGCGCGGAACGCGGGGCCGACCTCGAAGACCTTGCCGAAGCCGGCGGGCTGCGCCATCTGCTTGAAGAACTGGGGGCTCTGCGACAGGTAGGCCTTGCCTTCGAAGTACTCCACCTCGAACAGTTCGGCGCGGGACTCGGAGGCGCTGGCCATGAGCTTCGGGGTGTGGATCTCGACGAAGTCGTTCTCCACCCAGTAGCTGCGCAGCGCGTGCAGGAACGTGGTCTGGATGCGGAAGATCAGTGCCTGCTTGGGCTGACGCAGGTCGAGGAAGCGCCAGTCCATGCGCTTGTCCAGGCTGGAATCGGCGGCGATGGGAGCCTCGGGGTTGGCGGCCGTGACGACGTCGAGGGTCGCGAGCTTGACCTCGAGGCCGCCGAGCTTGACGCGCTCGTCCTTCTTCAGCTCTCCGGTGACGGTGATGAACGAGCCGTGCGACAGCGCCGAGATGGCCTCGGTCGTGGCGAGGCGGGCGGCGTCGCCTTCAGCGGCGTCCTCGGCGAGCTCGCGCAGCGCGGGGTTCACGATCTGAACGGCACCGGACTCGTCACGGAGGATGACGAACTGCACCTTCTTCTGGTCGCGCACGGTGTCGACCCAGCCCGACACCGTCACGGGGCCGTCGGGGAGGGCGGAGAGGTTCTTCACGAGTACTCGAGTCACGAAGGGAGAGTCTACCGTCGGCGTCCCTGATCGCCGATCGAGTAGCGACCGAGCGCAGCGAGGACGCGTATCGAGATCACGTCGAGATCGCCGCACGAACTCGTGTCGCCGTGAGGGTGGTCTCGATACGGCTGCTCGCCACGCTCGCGGCCTACTCGACCAACGGGATGACGAGCGGGGGTGGGAGCAGGAACGGCCCCGCTCACGGCGAACTCGCGGTTTGGGCATCCGTAGACTGGAGCCGTGGCAGCATCCCGAATCCACCTCGTCCGCCATGGAGAGGTGGAGAACCCCGATCGCGTCCTCTATGGACGGCTCGAGGGCTTCGGGCTCTCGGCTCTCGGGCAGCGGATGGCGCAGGCCGCGGCCGACGAGCTCGCCGCATCCGGTCGCCCGGTGAGCGCACTGTTCGCCTCTCCGCTGCAGCGCACGCAGGAGTCGGCAGCACCCATCGCCCGCGCCTTCGGCATCACCCCGCAGCTCGACGCTCGCTTCATCGAGCCGGCGAATGCCTTCGAGGGTCGGCGCATGAGCGGACCCGACGGCGCTCTCCGCGATCCCCGCAACTGGGTGCGCCTGCGGAATCCCCTGAAGCCGAGTTGGGGTGAACCGTTCGCGTCGATCGCAGCGCGCATGATGGCCGGCATCGCCGACGCGGATGCCTCCGTCGACGGCGGCGACGTGATCATCGTCAGCCACCAGCTGCCCATCTGGATGGTCGCGCGCACCTTGGCTGACAAGCGCCTGGCGCACGACCCCCGCAGGCGTCGCTGCGACCTCTCCTCGATCACGAGTCTCGAGAAGCGCGGCGGTAGCTACGTCGAGGTCGCGTACTCCGACCCGGCCGGCCCGCTGCACGCCGAAGCGACCGACGTGGGAGCAGTGTGATGCGCGCGCGCCTGAGCCCGCGCCTGCGCGCCTCCGTGGCCATCGGCATCGCCTTCGCGGCCGTCGTCTCGCTGGGCGCCTGCACGAGCGACCCCCTGGCCGACCAGTACCGGGCGGGCAGCGGCAAGAACTACGTGGCCGGCGACGGCACCGTCACCGAGATCGATGTCGACGACCGCGGTGAGGCGATCGACTTCTCCGGCACCACGCAGGATGGCGAGGCGTTCGACTCGACCGAGCACGCCGGCGACGTGCTCGTGGTCAACTTCTGGTACGCCGGATGCGCCCCGTGCCGAGCCGAGGCCGCAGACCTCGAGTCGATCAACCAGGAATTCGGCGACGACGGCGCCACATTCATCGGCGTGAACGTGCGCGACCAGTCGGCGCAGGCCCAGGCCTTCGACGAGAAGTACGGCGTGACCTATCCGTCGATCATGGATCTCGAGTCCGGTGCCGTGCAGCTCGCCTTCGCCGGCAAGGTTCCCGCCAATGCTGTGCCCACCACGCTGGTGCTCGACAAGCAGGGCCGGGTGGCCGCCCGCATCCTCGGCCAGCTGCAGAGCCCCTCCATCCTCGAGACCCTCGTGCGCGACACTCTCGCCGAGAGCGACTGAGGTGGGCGGCGTCGGCGACATCGTGATGAGCGGCCAGCTCGTCGCGGCCATTCCCATCGCACTGGCGGCCGGTCTCATCTCGTTCCTGTCGCCATGCGTGCTTCCGTTGGTGCCCGGCTATCTCGGCTACATCGGCGGGTTCACGGATGCCTCAGCCGACGCGAGCGAGGAACGGCGGTACCGCCGCAGACTCCTTCTGGGCGTCGCCCTCTTCGTGCTCGGCTTCACCCTGGTGTTCGTCGCCTACACGGTGACGATCGGCGCCCTCGGAGTATGGCTCAAGGTCTACTCCGACCTCATCATCCGCATCCTCGGCGTCGTGGTCATCATCATGGGGCTCGTCTTCATCGGCCAGTTCACCTTCCTGCAGCGCCAGCTGAAGCCCGTGTGGCGCCCGGCGACGGGGCTCGCCGGTGCACCGCTGCTCGGCGTCGTGTTCGGCATCGGCTGGACGCCCTGCATCGGCCCGACCCTCGCCGCGGTCCTCAGCCTCAGCCTCGACTCCGGATCCGCCTGGCGCGGAGCGGTCCTCGGCGTCGCCTACTGCATCGGCCTCGGCGTGCCGTTCCTGCTGGTGGCCCTCGGCCTCAGCTGGGTGACCGGCGCCGTGACATTCTTCAAACGGCATATTCGTACGATCAACATCATCGGAGGCGTGCTGCTCATCGCGGTCGGCGTGCTCATGGTGACCGGAGTCTGGACTGCATGGATGAGCGAGCTGCAGGCGGTGATGGCGGGCTTTGACCTCTTCCTCTGACGGAACCGAACGCCCCGAGAACGACGGCGGGCACGAGGACGGACGCGGCGGCGCCGAGGAGCGGCTGCGTCGTCCCGACGACCACATCGATGCCGCGGCATCCGCCGAGGCGCCCGACGGCACCTCGGATCGCGACGCCTCGGGTGCGGAGATCACCCAGCCCAAGTTGGGACTCGTCGGCTGGCTGCGCTGGTTCTGGCGGCAGCTCACCAGCATGCGCACCGCGCTCTTCCTGCTGCTCCTGCTCGCCGTCGCGGCGGTTCCCGGTTCGCTGGTGCCTCAACGATCGAGCGACCCCAACGGTGTGACGCAGTACTTCCGCGACAACCCCGACCTGGCGCCGTTCCTCGACAAGCTCCAGGCCTTCGACGT
The DNA here is from genome assembly GCF_001425325.1 of Leifsonia sp. Root1293. NCBI lineage: Bacteria > Bacillati > Actinomycetota > Actinomycetes > Micrococcales > Microbacteriaceae > Leifsonia > Leifsonia sp. Root1293. The sequence continues at coordinate 524,974 of NZ_LMEH01000002.1, forward strand.
GTACACCTCGGCGTGGTTCTCGTCGATCTACATCCTGTTGTTCATCTCGCTCATCGGATGCGTCATCCCTCGCACGAAGCACCACTTCGACGCGCTGCGTGCTCAGCCCCCGCGCACCCCCGTGCGCCTCGGCAGGCTGGCCGGCTACACCGAGCGCGACGGCGCCGGTTCGCTCGATGAGGCCGCAGAGGCCGCCCGCGCGCAACTGCGTTCGGCCGGCTATCGCGTCGCCGTCTTCGAGAAGCCCGGCGAGAAGAGCGTCTCGGCCGAGCGCGGCTATCTGCGCGAGACCGGCAACCTCGTCTTCCACAGCGCCCTCGTCGGCATCCTCGTCACGGTGGGCTTCGGCGGCGGCTTCGGCTTCGCCGGGCAGCGGGTGCTCGTCGAGGGGCAGACCTTCGTCAACACCCTCGGAGCCTTCGACTCCTTCAACCCCGGCCGCTTCTTCGATCCCGACACCCTCGACCCGTACTCCCTGACGCTGACCGACATGGCCGTCACCTACGAGCAGCAGAACCAGAAGGCGTTCGGGCAGCCGATCGACTACACGGCGACGGTTCAGGTGACGGAGCAGGGCGGAGACTCGTCAGAGCAGACCATCAAGGTGAACGAGCCGCTGAACACGGGCGGTACCAACATCTACCTGCTCGGCAACGGATACGCCCCGACGATCACAGTGCGCGACCCAGACGGCGCCGTCGTCTTCACCGACTCCATCCCGTTCCTCCCGCAGGATGCCCAGCTCACCTCCATCGGCGTCGTCAAGGTTCCCGACGGCCTGTCCGAGCAGCTCGGCATGATCGGCCTGTTCTATCCGACGCAGGGAGCCCAGCAGCCGCCCTACTTCTCGAGCTACCCCGATCTCGAGTACCCCGTGCTCACGCTCCAGGTGTTCGAGGGCGACTTGGGCATCGACGCGGGAACTCCGACATCCGTCTTCACTCTCGACACCGATTCGATGACAGAGATCGCAGGCGGCAAGGCCAAGGCGAAGGCTCTCGAGCTCATGCCCGGACAGACGCAGGAGCTTCCGAACGGCCTCGGCACCGTCACCTTCGAGGACGCCGCGAACCCGAGTGGCGAGGCGGCGCCGCCGGTCACCGATGAGAGCGACGCCGCCGGAACCGCGGGCACGGACTACTCGGGCTCGGTGCTGCGCTTCGCCTCGCTCGACATCCACCACGATCCGACGCAGGGCTGGGTGCTCGTCTTCGCTCTGCTCGTGCTGGCCGGACTCGTGACCAGCCTGTTCATTCCGCGCCGCCGGGTCTGGGTGAAGGTGCGCGACGCTGGCGGGGGAGCGCTGCGCTTCGAGTACGCCGGCCTGGCGCGCGGCGACGACCCGGGTCTCGACGCTGCGGTCGCCGCCGTTGCCGACAGGCACGCCGCCGGCTTCGCTCCGGATGCAGCCCGCGACGCCGAGTATGTTCCCGAGGTGACGGACGAGCCCGACGCGCTGGAGTCCCCGGATGCGCGGGCCTGAGAATGCCGTCAGAGATCAAGATCGTGAAGCGTAGGGTTGAGCCGTGAACTTCGATGAGATGTCCGTCATAGCGCTGTACTCGGCGATGGCCGTGTACGCGATCGCCTTCATCGCCTATGCGATCGACCTGGCGAAGCGCTCGTCGTCCATCGACGAGGTCGCTGTCGATGCGAGCAGCGGTGCTGTGGCATCCGCCCGCTCGGCGTCGCCCGCCTCGGCGGCGGCAGCGACGACGACCGCTCAGGGCTACGGATCCACGGCCACGCTCGCGCCCAGCGCTCCGGAGACGGATGCCGCCCGCGGCTACGGACGGTCCGCCGCGCTGCGCGTCGGCGTGGCGCTCACCGTCGTCGCGTGGCTGCTGCACCTGTCGGCCGACATCCTGCGCGGTCTCGCCGCCGGTCGCGTTCCGTGGGCCAACATGTACGAGTTCGCCATGACCGGCACGCTCGTGATCGTCGCCGTGTTCCTGATCGCGAACCTCTTCGTCGACCTGCGGTTCCTCGGCACCTTCGTGACGGGCCTCGTCCTCATCCTGCTGGGCCTCGCCTCGGTCAACTTCTACGTGGCGGTCTCGCCGCTGCCGCCGGCACTGCAGTCGATCTGGCTCGTCATCCACGTCTTCGTCGCAGCCACGGCCGTCGGCCTGTTCGCGCTCGGCTTCGGACTCTCGGTGGTGCAGCTCATGCAGTTCCGCCGCGAGAGCAACACCGCGGACGCCCAGTCCACGGGTCGCCGGCTGCTCGCCACGTTGCCGTCGTCGACCAAGCTCGAGGCGCTGGCGTACCGCATCAACATCATCGGCTTCATCCTCTGGACCTTCACCCTCATGGCCGGCGCCATCTGGGCCGAGAAGGCGTGGGGCCGGTACTGGGGCTGGGACACCAAGGAAGTGTGGACCTTCATCATCTGGGTCATCTACGCCGGATACATCCACGCTCGAGCGACCCGCGGATGGCGCGGATCAAGGTCGGCCTGGCTGGCGATCATCGGCTTCTCGGCCGTGCTGTTCAACTTCACGATCGTGAACCTGTTCTTCAAGGGTCTGCACGCGTACTCGGGGCTCTGATCTGAGCACGCTCGCTCCCGCTGGTCGAGTAGCGACCGACGGAGTCGGACGCGTATCGAGACCACCGCTCCGTGATGCCCGGCGTTCGCGGGTGGCGATGGTTTCGATACGCGTGCTCGCTGCGCTCGCTCGCTACTCAACCAACGGCTGGGTAACCGACGGCTGGTAACCACGGCTGTCTTGTTGCGCACGCTCGCTACTCAACCAACGGCTGGGAGCCGCGCACCCCTCCTTCGGGGTCGACAGCGCTTGCATGAATTCCCCGCATCGACCGCTGTCCCTCGCACATTAAACGTGTAAACGCTTGCACGCACCCGGAGCGCGCTGCTACGGTCGCACTCGACGCGCGGCACAGGGGTGTGCCGGCGAGAGCATGGAGTCGACGATGACGGTTCGGGTAGACGCACGGCGCTGGTTCGCAGCGGGCACGATCGCGGCGCTGGCCGCATCAGCCCTCGTGATGGTCGGAGTCCAGCCCGCGCTGGCCGACGATCCCCGCACCTTCACCCTGGCCGGATCGCTGCAATCCGAGCTCGGCTGCCCAGGCGACTGGGCGCCCGACTGCGCCGACACCGAGCTGCTCCCCACCGACGTCCCCGGCGTCTACGCCGCAGACTTCACGCTTCCGGCCGGCAGCTACGAGTACAAGGTCGCCGTGAACGGCACCTGGGACGAGGCGTACGGCCTGAACGGCGGGCAGGACAACATACCGCTCACGATCGCCGGGGAGACCGGCATCCGTTTCACCTTCGACGACACCACCCACCGCGTCGGTCTCGCACCCCTCGAGCTCGACGGCGGCTACACCGAGGCGGATGCCGACCTCGTCGCCGACCCGGTACGCCAGCCCGGCGCCGACAACGTCTTCTACTTCGTCATGACCGACCGGTTCGAGAACGGCGACTCCGCGAACGACGCCGGAGGCCTGACCGGCGACAGCCTCACCACCGGCTACGACCCGACCGCCAAGGGCTTCTACAACGGCGGCGACATCGCCGGTCTCCGCTCGCGCCTGGACTACATCGACCAGCTGGGCACCACGGCCATCTGGCTGACGCCGAGCTTCAAGAACAAGCCAGTGCAGGGCACCGGTGCCAACGCCTCCGCCGGCTACCACGGCTACTGGATCACCGACTTCACCCAGATCGACCCGCACCTCGGAACCAACGCAGAACTCGAGGCCCTCATCGACGAGGCCCACGCGAAGGACATCAAGGTCTACTTCGACATCATCACCAACCACACGGCCGACGTGATCGCCTACGAGGGCGGCGAGACGTCGTACATCGACCAGGCGACGAGCCCGTACAAGGACGCCGACGGAGTCGCCTTCAACCCGGCCGACTACGCCGGCACCGAGGACTTCCCGACGCTCGACCCGGCCACGAGCTTCCCGTACGTGCCCACGATCGATCCGGCCGAGGCCGACGTGAAGGTTCCGGCGTGGCTCAACGATCCGACGATCTACCACAACCGCGGCGACTCGACGTGGGAGGGGGAGTCGGTGACGTTCGGCGACTTCTCCGGGCTCGACGACCTCATGACCGAGGACCCGAAGGTGGTCGACGGCTTCGTCGACGTCTACAACGACTGGGTCGACCTCGGCATCGACGGCTTCCGCATCGACACGGCGAAGCACGTGAACTTCGAGTTCTGGCAGAAGTGGTCGACAGCGGTGCGCGACCATGCCGCATCCATCGGCAACGACGACTTCTTCATGTTCGGCGAGGTGTACGACGCAGACCCGCAGAAGCTCTCGCCGTACGTGCGCGACAGCGACATGAACTCGGTGCTCGACTTCACCTTCCAGTCGCAGGCCGTCGGCTACGCATCCGGCAACTCGGCGAAGAGTCTGCAGAGCCTGTTCGCCGGCGACGACTACTACACGACGCCGCACAGCTCGGCGACGGCGCTGCCCACCTTCCTCGGCAACCACGACATGGGCAGGGTCGGCTACTTCCTGCAGAACACCGCCGCCGCCGTGCAGCGCGACGCCCTCGCGCACGACCTGATGTTCCTCACCCGCGGCCAGCCCGTCGTCTACTACGGCGACGAGCAGGGCTTCGCCGGTGCCGGCCAGGGCAACGACCAGAGTGCACGCCAGACGCTGTTCCCGAGCCAGGTCGCCGAGTACACGGGCCAGAACCTCATCACCGGTGAGCCCGTCGGAACCGGAGAGCACTTCGGCACGGATGGCGAGCTGTACACGCACATCGCCGAGCTCTCCGCTCTCCGCCAGGCGCACCCCGCCCTGTCGAGCGGAGCGCAGATCGAGCGCTACGTCGACAACGGCCCGGGCGTCTACGCCTTCTCCCGCGTCGACGCGACCGAGAAGACCGAGTACCTCGTGGCTGTCAACAACTCGGCCGCCGAGAAGACGGTCTCGGTTCCGACGCTGACGAAGAGTGGCGCGTTCACCCCGCTCTACGGGGCGACGGGCGAGCTCGCGTCGGATGCCGACGGACTCGCATCCGTCACAGTGCCCGCTCTCGGCGCCGTGGTGTGGAAGGCCGGCTCGACGGTCACGGCTCCGGCGGCCCCTGATGCCATCACGGTTTCGGCGCCGACCGCAGGTGCCGGCCTCTCCGGCGTCAGCGCCGTCTCGGCCGACGTGGCCGACGACACGTGGCAGCAGACCAGCTTCGCCTGGCGCACCGTCGGCGACGCGGAATGGACGGAGCTCGGCACGGCCGAGACCACCTCGCCGCGCGTCTTTCACGATGTGAAGGGCCTCGCAGCCGGAACCCTGGTCGAGTACCGGGCGGTGACGACGGATGCCGCAGGCAACCACGCCGCAGCGTCGACGTACGCCTCGGTCGGCAACGCCGTGACCACCGTGGTGACCGAGGAGCCGGAGGAGGAGATCTCCCTCGTGACCATCCCGGGCAGCCACAACAGCGAGATGGGCTGCGCCGGCGACTGGACACCGGCGTGCGAGACGGCGAAGCTCACCAAGCGTGCCGACGGCATCTACGCGGGCACCTTCGACATCCCCGCTGGCGACTATGAGTTCAAGGTGGCCCTGAACGGATCGTGGGACGTCAACTACGGCGCCGATGGTGTGAAGGATGGCGGCAACATCGCCTACACGGCCCCCGGCGGCCCCATCACGTTCTACTTCGATCCGCGCACCCACCAGGTGCAGAACACGGCGCAGGGCCCCATCGTCACTGCTCCGGGCAGCTACCAGAGCGAGGTCGGCTGCTCCGGCGACTGGCAGCCGGACTGCCTGGCGACCTGGCTCACCGACGGTGACGGCGACGGCGTCTACGAGTGGTCGAGCGACGAGATCCCGGCGGGCTCCTACGAGCTCAAGGTGGCTCACGGCATGTCGTGGGATGAGAACTACGGTGTCGGTGGCGCCCCCGGCGGCGGCAACCTCGCCTTCACCACAACCGACGGCAAGCTCGTCACCCTGCGCTACACCCTCGAGACGCACGTGCTCGAGGTCGTGCTGGACGACCCGCCGCTCGCCGGAACCGGAGAACTGCGCGCCCACTGGGTGAGCGAGAACACCCTGGCCTGGCCGCAGTCGCTCCTGGGCGAGACGGATGCCGCTGACGCGAACTTCACGCTCCACCACTCCGCAGAGGCCGCCCTCGCCGTGAGCGAGGACGCCGTGACCGGCGACGACGGCGCCATCGAGCTCGCCTACGACTCCGCCGGACTGACGGATGCCGAGAAGGCTGCGTTCCCGGCCCTCGCCAGCTATGTGGCGCTGCATCCGGTCGATCTCTCTCGGTCCGACGTCGCCGATCTCGTCACCGAGCAGCTTCTCGTCTCCCAGGAGACGGACGGCGCTCTCAGTGCGCTGACCGGAGTGCAGCTGCCCGGCGTGCTCGACGACCTGTACGCCGACGATCTTGCCTCGAGCACTCTCGGCGTCAGCTGGTCGGGAGCATCGCCCACGCTCCGGCTCTGGGCTCCGACGGCACAGAGTGCCGCGGTGCTCGTCTACCCGACGGGCGTCGCCGGCGATCCGGTCGCAGTACCCGCCGAGTGGAATGCCGCCGACGGAACCTGGGCCGTGAGTGATGCATCCGTCACAGCCGGGACGGAGTACCGCTGGTCGGTCGACGTCTACGCGCCGACCACGGGCAGCATCGAGACGAACTCGGTGACGGACCCGTACTCGGTGGCCCTGACCACCAACTCGGAGCGGAGCGTCGTCATCGACCTCGATGACGACGAGTGGAAGCCGACGCAGTGGGCCACGACGAAGGCTCCGGTGATCGACAAGCCCGTCGACCGGGCCATCTACGAGCTGCACGTGCGCGACTTCTCGATCGGCGACACCACGGTGCCCGAGGCCGAACGCGGCACGTACCGGGCGTTCGCCCGCGACAGCGCGGGAACGGATCAGCTGCGCCAGCTGGCCGACGCCGGAATCAACACGGTGCACCTGCTTCCCACTTTCGATCTCGCGACCATCGAGGAGGACCGCGCCGCCCAGCAGCAGCCGGACTGCGATCTCGCGAGCTTCGGACCGGCGTCACCGGAGCAGCAGGCCTGCGTCGCGGCCGTGGCCGACACCGACGGCTACAACTGGGGCTACGACCCGTACCACTTCCAGGCGCCCGAGGGCTCCTACGCCGTCGACCCGAACGGCGGAGCGCGCGTGGAGGAGTTCCGCGAGATGGTCGGGTCCCTGCACGCCACCGGCCTCCAGGTCGTGCTCGACGAGGTGTACAACCACACCGCCGAGAGCGGACAGGGACAGCGCAGCGTCCTCGACCGCGTCGTGCCGGGCTACTACCAGCGGCTGAACGCCGTCGGCAACGTGGAGACGTCGACCTGCTGCCAGAACGTGGCGACTGAGCATGCCGCAGCCGAGAAGCTCATGGTCGACTCGGTCGTGCTGTGGGCGCGGGAGTACAAGGTCGACGGCTTCAGATTCGACCTCATGGGGCACCACTCCAAGGCCAACATGCTGGCCGTGCGCGCGGCGCTCGATGAGCTGACGCTCGCGAACGACGGAGTCGACGGGAAGGCCGTCTACCTCTACGGCGAGGGCTGGAACTTCGGCGAGGTGACCGACAACGCCCTGTTCGAGCAGGCGACGCAGGGCCAGCTCGGCGGCACGGGCATCGGCACGTTCAACGACAGGCTGCGCGACGCCGTGCACGGCGGCAGTCCCGTCGACGCAGGCACCACCTACTCGCAGGGCTACGGCACCGGACTCTCGACCGACTCCAACGGCAACGTCATCAACGGCACGCCCGAGGAGGCAGCAGCAGCGCTCGCCCGCCAGACCGACCTGGTGAAGCTCGGGCTCGCCGGCAACCTGCGCGGATTCGAGTTCGAGACCGCCGACGGCACGGTCAAGCGCGGCGACGCTCTCGACTACAACGGGCAGCCCGCCGGCTACTCCGACGAACCGGCCGAGACGATCAACTACCTCGACGCCCACGACAACGAGACGCTCTACGACCTCGGGGTGCTGAAGCTGCCGACCGACACCCCGATGGCCGACCGCATCCGGATGAACACCCTGTCGCTGGCGACGGCCACCCTGTCGCAGTCACCGTCGTTCTGGCACGCCGGAACCGAACTGCTGCGTTCGAAGTCACTCGACCGCAACAGCTTCAACTCCGGTGACTGGTTCAACCGCATCGATTGGACCGGCCAGACGTCGACGTTCGGATCCGGCCTCCCGCCGGCTGCCGACAACGAGGACAAGTGGCCGATCATGGCGCCGCTGCTCGCCGACCCGGCCCTGAAGCCGGCGGCTGCCGACATCGCGACCGCCGAGGCGCAGGCGCTCGACCTGCTGCGCCTGCGATCCGACGTCGACCTGCTGCGCCTCGGTTCCGCCGAGCTCATCGACCAGAAGGTGTCCTTCCCGGGCAGCGGTCCGGCGGCTGTGCCCGGCGTCATCGCGATGAGCATCGACGACCTGGTGGGCCCGGATGCCGACCCCGACCTCGACGGCGCCCTCGTGGTGTTCAACGCGTCTCCGGATGCCGCGACCCAGGTGCTGCCCTCGCTGAAGGGCAGGGCCTACGCGCTGTCGTCGGTGCAGGCATCCGGTGCCGACGCCGTGGTCAAGCAGACGACCTGGGATAGGGCGGCGGGGTCGGTGACGATCCCGGGTCGCTCGGTGGCGGTGCTGCTCGACGACCAGGCTCCGGCCCCGGTGAAGACGACGGTGCTCGCAGCCCCGAACAAGCTGATCGCGAAGGCCGGTAGCTCCGTGAAGGTGGTGGGCAAGGTGGTCACCGCCGACAGGACCAACCCCGTGGGCACGATCACCGTGACCGACAACGGCAAGGTCATCGCGACCGAGACGCTGAAGGCCGGCGACAAGGGCCGCATCGATGTGAAGCTGCCCAAGCTCGGCAAGGGGATCCACCTGATCCGCACCTCGTTCACGGGTGTCGCACCATACGAGAACTCGCGGTCGATCCCGCTGCCGGTGCTGCTGTGGTAGGCCGCTGCGTTGATCGAGTAGCCCGCGAGCGCAGCGAGCCGGCGTATCGAGATCACCCCACTTCGTTGATCGAGTAGCCCGCGAGCGCAGCGAGCAGGCGTATCGAGATCACTCCACCGCGTTGATCGAGTAGCCCGCGAGCGCAGCGAGCAGGCGTATCGAGATCACTCCCGGCCGATGTCGTGGCCTGGGGTGGTCTCGATACGTGTCCTCGCTGCGCTCGGTCACTACTCGACCAGCGGTGGGGCTGCGCTCGGTCACTACTCGACCAGCGGTGGCGCGGTGGGGCTGCGCTCGGCCCTCAGCGGGCGGGTGTGCGGCTCCTACAGGTGCGCGTACACGGCCTTCAGCCGCGCCAGCCACCACTCTCGGCGCTCGGGTGATGCCGCGTGCTGCTCGAGGAGGGCGGCATCCGGAACCACCCGCCGCACGTCGATCGCCCCGTCGGTGACGGACAACGGTTCGGCCGTCACATCGGCCGCCAGCAGCTCGGCGGTGCCCAGTCCGCAGTCGTATTCCAGTTCGGGAATGCTGGCGGCGAGGTGGGCGCCCATCGCCAGCCCGATGCTGGTGTCGATGGCGCTCGAGACGACGACGGGAAGCCCGGCCCGTGCGACGATCTGGAGGGCGGCCTTGATCCCACCGAGAGGCTGGGCCTTGATGACGAGCAGGTCTGCTGCACCGGCCTCTGCCACGGCCAGAGGATCGGCGGCGCGGCGCACGCTCTCGTCGGCCGCCACCGGAATGCCCATGTAGCGCACGCGACGCCGCAGTTCGACGAGTTCCTCGACCGTGGCGCACGGCTGCTCGATGTACTCCAGGTCGTAGGGCTCGAGAGCGTGCGCGGCGTGTTCGGCCTCGTCGACGTTCCAGTTGCCGTTCGCGTCGACGCGGATGCGGCCCTCCGGCCCGAGCGCCCCGCGCACGGCGGCGACACGGGCGACGTCGTCGGCGAGCGACACGTCTCCGCCTGCCACCTTGACCTTGGCTGTGCGGCATCCGGGATAGCGCGCGAGGATGCCGGCGACCTCGTTCGCCGCGACTGCGGGAATCGTCGCGTTCACGGGAATGCGGGTGCGCAACGGGACCGGAAGTTCGCGCCAGCCGAAGTCGATGGCGGCGCTCAGCCAGGCGGCGGCCTCTGCGTCGTCGTACTCGACGAACGGCGAGAACTCGGTCCACCCGGCCGGCCCCTCGAAGAGCATCGCCTCCCGCACATCGATGCCGCGGAACCTGGTGCGCAGCGGAAGCGCGACGACGCGAGCGGTGGACAGCAATTCGACGAGCGGCGGCAGTGGCACCGTCCCATCGTCGCACCTCGCGAGCCTCCGCGCCCGTGCCGCGCCCGTCGCGCGTCCAGTACCGCGACGAAGTCGCCGCGGAGACGACCGCTCCGGGCCCGCGCGGCTGAGGGCGCACGGGTGAGGGGCGAGAGGTCCGGTGAGCCGCGGAATAGGCTGGAGACATGAGCCAGCAGTCGGCACCGGTGTCCGAGATCTTCGATTCGAGCCAGTGGACGGATGTTCCCGGTTACGACGGTCTCACCGACATCACCTATCACCACAGCACCGATGGCCGCATCGCCCGCGTCGCCTTCAACAGGCCCGAGGTGCGCAACGCCTTCAGGCCGCACACCGTCGACGAGCTCTACTCGGCGCTCGAGGATGCTCGCACCAACCCACGGATCGGCGTGGTGCTGCTGACCGGAAACGGCCCGAGCCCCAGGGACGGCGGCTGGGCCTTCTGCTCGGGCGGTGACCAGCGCATCCGGGGGCGTGACGGCTACAAGTACGCCGACGGCGAGTCGGCTACCGGCATCGATGCCGCCCGATCCGGCCGCCTGCACATCCTCGAGGTGCAACGCCTCATCCGCTTCATGCCCAAGGTCGTCATCGCCGTCGTTCCCGGCTGGGCGGCCGGTGGCGGGCATTCGCTGCACGTGGTCTGCGACCTCACCATCGCGAGTCGTGAGCAGGCGCGATTCAAGCAGACCGACGCCGACGTCGGGTCGTTCGATGCCGGCTACGGCAGCGCCTACTTCGCGCGCCAGATCGGCCAGAAGAACGCCCGCGAGGTGTTCTTCCTCGCCCGCGAGTACTCCGCCGATCGCGCCTACGAGATGGGTGCGGTGAACGCCGTCGTGCCGCACACCGAACTCGAGTCGACGGCCATCGACTGGGCACGCGAGATCCTCACGAAGTCGCCCACGGCCATCCGCATGCTCAAGTTCGCCTTCAACGCCGTCGATGACGGGCTCGTGGGCCAGCAGGTGTTCGCCGGCGAGGCCACTCGCCTCGCCTACGGAACCGACGAGGCCGTCGAGGGGCGCGACTCCTTCCTCGAGAAGCGTGAGCCGGACTGGTCGCCGTTCCCCTGGCAGTTCTGACGTGACCGGGCCGCTCGCCCTCGTCGACGGAGGGGCCGCGGATGCAGTCCTCTCGGCTCTGCGCGCGGCACTCGACGGCTCCGGTCCCGCTGTGTTCCCGGTCGCTGCCGCCGACGCCGGGTTCGCCGCAGCCGATCTCCGCAACGGGCCGGTGGTGCCGCACGGGATCGCGCTGGTCGTGCAGACCAGCGGGTCGACCGGACGCCCGAAGCGGGTCGCGCTGGGCGCCGATGCGCTGCTCGCCTCGGCCGCGGCATCCGCTGCGGCCATCGGCGGATCAGGTCAGTGGCTCCTCGCCCTGCCTGCGCACTACATCGCCGGTGCGAACGTGCTCGTGCGCTCGATCGCCGCGGGCACCGCGCCGGTGGTGCTCGAGGCGGAGCACTTCGATGCCGTGGGCTTCTCGGAGGCGGCATCACGTCTCACCGCCCCGCTGCGCTTCACCTCGCTGGTGCCCACGCAGCTGGCGCGCATCGTCGAGGCCGCGGGGCGGGACGCTGCCGTGCTCGCAGCTGCCCGCAGCTTCACGCGCATCCTGCTCGGTGGGCAGGCATCGCCGCCCGCACTGCTCGAGCGGGCAGCCGAGCTCGGCCTTGCTGTCACCCGCACCTACGGTTCCAGCGAGACCAGTGGCGGCTGCGTCTACGACGGCGTGCCGATCGGATCGACGCGGGTCGCCGTTCGCGACGGCCTGGTCGAGCTCGCGGGGCCGACTCTCGCGATGGGCTATCTCGGCGACGACGACCGCACAGCCGCCGCCTTCGTCGAGCGCGACGGATGCCGCTGGTACCGGACGGGCGACCTCGGGGAACTCGTGGCCGGCGCCGGGGGGACTCAGCGCCTGCGCATCCTCGGCCGGGCGGACAACGTCATCATCTCCGGCGGCGTGAAGGTGTCGCTCGACGCCGTCGAACGTGCCGTGCGGATGCTGCCGGGTCTCGAGAACGCCGTCGTGGTCGGAGTGCCGCATCCGCGCTGGGGAGAGGTGCCGGCCATCGCGGTCGCGCCGCCGGCCGGGCGGCCGACGCCGACGCACCCCACTCTCGACGACATCCGTGCCGCCGTCGGCAGCGCACTCGGCGTCGCCGCCCGCCCGGCCGTGCTGGTCGAACTCGAGGCGCTGCCGCAGCTCAGCTCGGGCAAGCCCGACCGGAGGGCCATCGCCGCGCTGATTGCGGCTCGGGATGCAGGATGAGATCCGACAGGGCCGCATATCGCAGCCATGTCGAGCGTGGTCCTGCATTCACGACGCCAGGCCCGCCGGGCGCAGCCTCCGCCCATAGCTCCAGCCTTTAGGATGCACCTCGTGGCCCAGACATCGCGACAGAACCAGCAGAACAGCGGCGCAGCCCGCACGAACCCGGCCCGCAGCGGCAACCCGGCCAAGCGTGCCGCCGGTGTGCAGCATCCGCTCGGCCGGGTGACCTTCGGCGACTGGGTGGCCGGAGCACGGTTGCGCACCCTGACGCTCGCGGTCGGACCCGTCGCCGCAGGCACCGGCGCCGCCGTCGTGCTCAGCGATCCCGAGGTGGTGCACTGGGTGCGTGCGCTGCTCTGCCTGGTCGTGGCGCTGTGCCTCCAGATCGGCGTGAACTACGCCAACGACTACTCGGACGGCATCAGGGGAACGGATGCCCACCGCGTCGGCCCGGCCCGCCTCACCGCATCCAGTGCCGTCGCTCCGAAGCGCGTGCTCACCGTCGCCCTTGTCTTCTTCGGCCTGGCGGCCGTGGCCGGCCTGCTGCTCGTGATCGCCAGCCAGCAGTGGTGGTTGCTCGCCGTGGGCGCCGTCGCCATCGTCGCCGCGTGGTTCTACACCGGCGGCAAGCGCCCCTACGGGTACTTCGGGCTGGGCGAGCTCGTGGTCTTCATCTTCTTCGGCCTCGTGGCGACGGCCGGCAGCACCTTCGTGCAGGTGCTCGACGTGAACCTCGAGAGCTGGCTCGCCGGTGTCGCGCTCGGGTTGGTCGCCTGTGCCGTGCTCATGGTCAACAACATCCGCGACATCGAACAGGACCGAATCGCCGGGAAGCGCACCCTCGCCGTGCTGATCGGACGACGCTGGGCCACGGTGCTGTTCTGCATCTTCCTGCTGGTGCCGTTCGGAATCGTGGCGTTCCTCGCCCTGCTGTACCCGATCGCCTGGCTGGTGCTGTTCGCCTTGCTGCTGGCGCTGCCGGCGTGCCTCATCACGGTGACGGCGAAGACGGCGCCCGAGCTCATCCTGGCCCTGCAGCTGACCAGCTTCACCGGCCTGCTCATGGGTGTCGGACTAGGAGCGGCGTTCGCCTTCTGAGTCGACCGCGGCATCCGTCGTCGCAGCCTCGTCGATGGCGGCGTCCTCGCTCTCGTCGTCTGCGTTCACCAGAGGCTTGTCGCGGTGCCGCGTCTCGTAGATCGACGTGGCGACCTTCTCGCGGGGACGGCGCAGGAAGATGTAGGAGAAGGCGAGCCCGAACAGGGCCGCGACGATGGCCGAGACGTACCACGGCACGTTCACGAGCATGAGCACCGCGAACGGCACGAAGAATGCGAGCAGTCGCAGAACGGTGTACGTCACCCAGGAGGAAGCCTTCACCCCTCGAGTCTACGATCGGCGGCTGAGTACCCCCTGCCGCAGGCGAGTTCCGCAGTCCCCGGGATCGTGCAGGAATCGTGCCTAGACTTGCCCCATGACTCGTTTGCTCGTCGGCCTCGTTGTGGCGGCCGTCGTGTTCATGATCTATTCGATCATCGACTGCGCACTGTTCGACCGCCGCCGCGTTCGAGGGCTGCCCAAGGCCGTGTGGTTGATCGTCATCATCCTCGTTCCGCTCGTGGGCGGTGCTCTCTGGTTCCTCGTCGGCCGCGGTCGACGCAGTTCCAGCGCACGAGGCCGTTCCCGCACCGTCGCCCCCGATGACGACCCCGAGTTCCTCGGCAGGCTCAAGCGCGACGCCGCCCAGGAGGAGCGCATCCGCCGCATGGAACAGGAGCTGGCCGATCTCGACGCACGCGCCGAGGCCGAGGACCCCGATCCCGACGCAGACCCCGACCACCGCACCGACGGCGACAAGCCCGGCCGTGCGGATGCCTGAGGCCCCAGCACCCGTAAGCGAGAGCCCAGCATCGGACGCGGCGTTCGCGCTGCTCCGATCCTTCGCGCGGCTCGGCGTGCTCGACGTGGTCGTCTGCCCGGGATCGCGCTCGCAGGCGCTCGCCCTGGCGGCGGCCGCCCTCGCCGATGACGGCGTCCTGCGACTCCACGTGCGCCTCGACGAGCGTGGCGCCGGCTTCCTCGCGCTGGGCCTCGGCATCGAGGCTGGCGTGCCGGCGCTGGTCGTGACCACCTCGGGTACCGCCGTCGCCAACCTGCACCCGGCCGTCCTGGAGGCGCATCACTCGCGCGTCCCGCTCGTCGTGCTGAGCGCTGACCGGCCGGTCGAGCTCCGCGGCATCCGTGCGAACCAGACGACAGCGCAACCCGGGATCTTCGGCTCCGCCGTGCGGCTCGACGTCGACGTCGATGCACCGATCGAGACGGATGACCACGACGCCGGCATGACGTCGCTCGCCGCTCGGGCGATCGGGGCGGCGACGGATACCGGCAACCCCGGTCCCGTGCACCTCAACCTGCAGTACCGGGAGCCGCTGTCATCCGGGGCACCGAGCGCCGCTGCACGGTCGAGCGACGTCCACGAGACCGGCGCCACTGCGGCCGCGTCGACCGCAACTGTGGCTGATCACGCGCCGGATGCGGCATCCGATGCCGTCGTCCTCGCTCACGGACCACGCACCGTCGTGATTGCGGGACACGGATCGGGCGAGCAGGCCGAGGCCGTGGCGAGAGCCGGCGCCTGGCCGCTGCTCGCCGAAGTCTCGAGCGGGGCGCGCTTCGGTCCGCAACTCGTGGTGTCGTATCGGGAGCTGCTCTCCGACGAGGACTTCGGCGGACGCATCGAACGCGCCGTCGTGTTCGGGCATCCGACGCTCAGCCGCGAGGTTCCTGCCCTGCTCCGGCGCGACGGGGTCGAGACCATCGTCGTCAACCCGAGCGCGGCCGAGGGCTACGACCCCGGCCACCGCGCCGTCTTCGCCCCCGCTGTCGATGTCGCGCCCCACGAGCAGACCAGCGAGGAGCGCCGCTGGACCGGACGCTGGGTCGCGACCAGCCGCGCGCTGCGCGACGCGGCGTTCGACGCGAGCACCGACGCCCTCGTGCCCTTGGGGTCCGGGGCCGACGCCCGCCGTGAATTCCTCAAGGTGGAGCTGGCCGCTGTGAAGAAGCCCGTCGACAGGCGGATGCTCGTCGAGGCACTGTGGAACGCCACCTGGCCTCACGACAGGCTGGTGTTCGGGGCGTCCCGTCTCATCCGCGATGCCGACCGCGTGGTGCCGGGCAAGCGCATCACCGTGCACTCCAACCGCGGGCTCGCCGGAATCGACGGCACCGTCGCCACCGCCCTCGGTATCGCGGTTGCCAGCCAGGCCGCAGGAGCCCCCGGGATCACCAGGGTGCTGCTCGGCGATCTGACGCTGCTGCATGACGCCGGGTCATTGCTGATCGGCGACGGGGAGACACGCCCCAGGGTGTTGATCGTCGTGGGAAACGACGGCGGCGGCACGATCTTCGACACGCTGGAGGTGGCGGCCAGTGCTCCTCGCGACGCCTTCGATCGCGTGCTCTACACCCCTCAGTCCGCGGATCTCGAAGCACTGGCCGGAGCGTTCGGCTGGGAGTACAGGCGCGCCGAGAACCAGGGGCGACTGACCGACGCGCTGACGGCACCGGTCACCGGTCCGACGATCCTCGAGATCCCGCTGCAGCGCTGAGGCTTCTCCTCCCGCTCCTCCGCGGATGCAGGAGCGCCCGACCTCATCTCCGCTGATCGAGTAGCGCCCGGCGGAGTCGGTCGCGTATCGAGATCTCGTGAGGTGGTCTCGATACGCCTGTTCGCTACGCTCGCGGGCTACTCGACCGACGGGTTCTCCCTCCGCTGATCGAGTAGCGCCCGACCTCATCTCCGCCGATCGAGTAGCGCCCGACGAAGTCGGTCGCGTATCGAGATCCCGGTGAGGTGGTCTCGATACGCCTGCTCGCTGCGCTCGCGGGCTACTCGACCAGCGGGTTCTCGCTCCGCTGATCGAGTAGCGCCCGACGAAGTCGGTCGCGTATCGAGATCCCCGTGAGGTGGTCTCGATACGCCTGCTCGCTCCGCTCGCGGGCTACTCGACCAGCGAGGTACGCTCGCGGGCTACTCGCCCAGCGGCGGGTAGGGCAGGATGGGGGCATCCGCGACGCGAGGAGGCATCCGATGGCCGATTTCGAGACCTTCTGGCGCGAGGACCCCGCGCCCCTTCTCCGTGTGGAACCGGGCTTCGTGCTCACCGACGTCGACACCGACGGCACTCCCGGCTTCAGCGGGCGCAAACGCGACTCCGTCGACGCCCTCGACGAGGGAGCAGAGGTGCTCGCGACCCTGCAGGAGAAGTTCTTCGCCGACAGCACGGTCGGCGGAACCCGCTCGGTGCTTCTCGTGCTGCAGGCCATGGACACAGCGGGCAAGGGCGGCATCGTGAAGCACGTCGTCGGCTCCGTCGACCCCGGCGGAGTGCACCTGCACGCCTTCAAGGCGCCGACCGAGGAGGAACTCGCTCATGACTTCCTCTGGCGGGTGCGCCGGCAGGTGCCGGTCGCCGGCCAGATCGGAGTCTTCGATCGCTCGCACTACGAGGACGTGCTGATCGGTTCCGTGCGCAAGCTCGCACCCGACGACGTGATCGAGCAGCGCTTCCGCGACATCGCGGCGTTCGAGCAGGAACTGGTGGCCAACGGCACGGTCATCGTCAAGGTGATGCTGCACATCAGTTCCGACGAGCAGAAGGCGCGCCTCGCCGCCCGTCTGGAACGGCCGGACAAGCATTGGAAGTACAACCCGGGTGACGTGACAGAACGCCTGCGCTGGAACGACTACCAGGCCGCCTACCAGCGCGTCTTCGACGAGACGTCGACGACGGATGCTCCCTGGTTCGTCGTGCCGGCCAACCGCAAGTGGTACGCCCGTCTGGCCGTGCAGCACCTGCTCATCGATGCCCTGCGGCTGATCGACCCCCAGTGGCCGAAGCCCGACTACGACGTCGAGGTGGAGAAGGCGCGGTTGGCGGCCAGCTAGGACGAGGACCGGTCGATCGACTGCTGCCCGACGTGCCACCGGTGATCGAGTAGCGCCCGACGTACCCCTCGCTGATCGAGTAGCGCCCGACGAAGTCGGACGCGTATCGAGATCCCTCGAGTCGCGCCACCCGACGGCGTGGCCTCGATACGCCCGCTCGCTGCGCTCGGGGGCTACTCGACCAGCGGTCGGTGCGCTCGCGGGCCCACTCGACCATCGGGCGGGGGTGGGTGCGCTACGCGAACACTTCCACGATCGGACGGAACTTGATGCGCGACTCCGCCAGCTCGTCGGCCGGCACACTGTCTGCGACTATGCCGCAGCCGGCATATGCGCGCACGCTGTCGTCCTCGGCGACCTGCGCACAGCGAAGCGCAATGGCCCATTCGCCGTCGCCGTTGGCGTCGATCCAGCCGACGGGTCCCGCGTAGCGGCCGCGGTCGAACGGTTCGAGCTCGCGGATGATCGTGAGGGCGGCATCCGTCGGCGTACCGGCGACGGCAGCCGTGGGGTGCATCGCCGCGACCAGGTCGAGTGAGGTCGATCCGTCGTGCAGCACGCCCTCGACATCCGTCGCCAGATGCCACAGGTTCGGAAGCTGGAGGGTGAACGGCTTCGAGCTCTGCAGGCGCGTCGTGTGCGGGCCGAGGGTGGCGAGCACGCTCTGCACCGCGAAGCCGTGCTCCGCGAGGTCTTTCGCGGAGCGTGAGAGTCCGGCGGCGACCTTCTCGTCCGTCACGGCGTCGCGGCCGCGGGGGGCCGTGCCGGCCAGCACACGGGCGGAGACCGTGCCGGCCTCCGAGCGCACGAGTGTCTCGGGGCTCGACCCCAGCATCCCGTCGACCGAGAAGGTCCAGCAGTCCGGGTAACCGAGCGCGAGTTCGGCCAGCACGCGGCGCAGATCACTCCCGGCGGGCACTGTTCCGACGAGATCGCGGGCGAGCACGACCTTGCGAGCGTCGGATGCCGAGATATGCCGCACGGCGGATGCGACGGATTCCATGAAGGCGGCAGGCGGGAGCTCCCCGGGCCGGAAGGTCACCCTGTAGTCGTCTCCGAAGGCGGTCGCGACCGGATCCTCGGCTGCAGGACCGCCGAGGTCATCGCCCGCGGCATCCGCGGGAGAGACCCGGGTGACCCAGGAGTGCGAGCCGCGACGGCCGACGATGATCTCGGGCACGATGAGCACGCTGGTGGCACGCGAGTCGTCGGCGAATCCGAAGGTCCCGAAGGCGACGAGCCCGGTGCCCGGAAGGCCGACGGCATCGTGCACCTGCGCGATCGCCGCGACCTCGGCCCACGCGGCAGCGGCGTCGGTGAATCGCGTCGGCCCGCTGAATTCGAGCCGCAGTGCCTCTCCGACGCCGACGAAGCCCTCGCCGCGGCGCATCCAGAGCAAGGGCGAGCGCTGCTCCGTGAAGAACAGAAGCGAGCGGATGCCGTCGACGGGCGTCGTCTCGATTCGCAATGCCCGCACCCGGGACTCCGTCGCCGTCACCATCTCAGCCTACGCGTCGCTCACCGCTCGCTGAGGCCCGGACGAAGTCCGCGGCCGAAGCGCCAGCTGCGCGCGCTTCGAGCGGTCGCTTCGCTCGGCTCTCGGCGAGCGATTGCGAAGTCACGCGTCGACGACCTCGACACCACGCCAGAAGGCCACGTAGTCGGTGATGTTCTCGGCTGCGGGGAGCGGCGTCGGGTAGGTCCAGGCGGCATCGGCGTTGTGCGCGCCGTCGACGGTCACGTGGAAGTAGCTGGCCGTTCCCTTCCAGGAGCACACCGTGTGGCGCTCGCTCGAGCTGAAGTACTGCGGGTCGAGCGCTTCAGCCGGGAAGTACTGGTTCCCCTCGACTTCGATGGTCTTGTCGGACTCCGCGAGAACCGCGCCGTTCCAGATCGCCTTCTTCATGAGAATGCCTTTCGTCGTCGTGTTGGGTCACCAGCGACAACCGTATGCAGACGCATCCTGTTCCCGCTCTCAGGGTGTTCGCAGCGCGAGGCGGAACGGATCGTGCGCCGCCTAAACTCGGAGCATGACGCGCGCAGATCTCCGCAAGCAGCCCGAGCAGGTCTCCGCCATGTTCGATGACGTCGCAGCGAGCTACGACCGCACCAACACCGTGCTGTCGATGGGCAACGCGGCGCTCTGGCGCCGGGCCACCACTCGGGCCGTCGCTCCTGTGCGCGGCGAATCCGTGCTCGACGTCGCAGCGGGAACCGGCACTTCGAGCGCATCACTCGCCGCCAGCGGCGCCTGGGTGACCGCAGCCGACTTCTCGCCGGGCATGATCGAGGTCGGGCGCCGCAGGCAGGCCGGGGCGACCAACATCGTCTTCGTCGAGGCCGATGCGACCCAGCTGCCGTTCGACGACGCCTCGTTCGACGCCGTCACCATCTCCTTCGGCCTGCGCAACGTGGTCGAGCCGCAGAAGGCGCTGGCCGAGTTCTTCCGGGTGACCAAGCCGGGCGGGCGCCTCGTGATCTGCGAGTTCTCCACCCCGCCGCTCGGCGTCGTACGCCTCGGCTACGGCGTCTACCAGCGCTACGTGATGCCGCCGCTGGTGAAGCTGTCCAGTTCGAACGACTCGGCCTACGACTACCTGAACGAGTCGATCAACGACTGGCCCGACCAGCCGACGCTCAGCAGTTGGCTGCGCGCCGCCGGCTACACGGATGTCGCCCACCGCAATCTCACGGCCGGGGTGGTCGCCCTCCACCGCGGGACGAAGCCCCTCGATCGCTGATCGAGTGGCGCGCGGCGCCGCTGATCGAGTAGCGCGCGGATCGAGTAGCGAGTGACGGAGGAGCAGGAGCCCCGCTGATCGAGTAGCGCGCGACGCAGGAGCACGCGTATCGAGATCACACCGTCGTGCGCGCCAGGCTGGTTTCGATACGCGACCTCGCTGCGCTCGGGCGCTACTCAACCAGCGGGTGTGCGGGTGGGTGCTCGGGCGCTGCTCGACCAGCGGGTGTGCTGGCGAGCTCCGCGGCGGCACGGCGCGAACGCTCAGCCGCACTCGGTAGGCTGAGGGGGTGATTTCCCGTAGCGTGCGCCGCGGCAGTGCGCTTGCCTCACAGTTGGGCCTGAGCGACAGACTGCGCGCCACCCCAGCAGACCGCGACTTCTTCCGGTCCCTCGAGGCCGGACTCGACGAGATCGAGGAACGGCTTCGCGAGCAGGTCGCATTCGCGGACGAGATCGCCGACGTCACGACGCGCTACCTGCTGAACGCCGGTGGCAAGCGTGTACGCCCCATGCTCACCCTGCTCACGGCTCATCTCGGCGACGGCATCACCCGTGACGTGATCACGGCCGCCACCGCGATCGAGATCACCCACCTCGCCTCGCTGTACCACGACGACGTGATGGACGACTCCGACAAGCGCCGTGGAGTGCCGAGCGCCCAGACGGTGTGGGGCAACTCCGTGGCGATCCTCGCCGGGGACCTGTTGTTCGCGCGCGCCAGCCAGCTCATGGCCGGCCTCGGTGAAGGCGCCATCCGCCTGCAGGCCACGACCTTCGAACGCCTGGTGCTCGGCCAGCTGCACGAGACCGTCGGCCCGGCCGAGGGCGAGGATCCGGTCACCCACTACATCCGGGTGCTCGCCGACAAGACCGGTTCGCTCATCGCGCTGGCTGCGCAGTCCGGCGTCATCTTCTCGAACGCGGCGACCGAGTACGAGCAGCCCATCATCGAGTACGGCGAACGCATCGGCATCGCCTTCCAGCTGATCGACGACGTCATCGACCTCTCGCCCCAGCCCGAGGAGACCGGCAAGGTTCCCGGAACCGACCTGCGCGCCGGCGTCGTGACGCTGCCGCTGCTCCGGCTGCGAGAGGCGGCGGTGACGGATGCCGCATCCGCCGACCTCCTCCTCCGCCTCGAGGCCGGCGTCATCGGCCTGCTCGACGTCGACGAGACTGCCGCCGATGCTCTCGTCGCCGAGCTGCGCGAGCACCCCGCGACAGCGGCCACCCTCGCCGAAGCCCACCGCTGGGCGCGCGAGGCCGTCGCCGGTCTCGACACCCTGCCCAATGGCCCCGTCAAGAAAGCGCTCATCCGTTTCGCCGACACGATCGTCGAACGCAGCAGTTAGGAACGTCACCTCACGATGACCAAGCTCCGCCTCGCCATCGTCGGCGCCGGCCCTGCCGGAATCTACGCAGCCGACATCCTGCTCAAAGCAGAACGGAACTTCGACGTCTCGATCGACCTGTTCGATCACCTGCCCGCGCCCTACGGGCTCGTGCGCTACGGCGTCGCCCCCGACCACCCGCGGATCAAGGGCATCATCAACGCCCTGCGCGAGGTGCTCGACCGTGGCGACATCCGCATCTTCGGAAACGTGAGGTTCGGCGAGGACATCACCCTCGACGACCTCAAGAAGCACTACAACGCCGTCATCTTCGCCACCGGCGCCGTGCGCGACGCCGGTCTGGCGATCCCCGGGATCGAGCTCGAAGGCTCGTACGGCGCGGCCGAGTTCGTCAGCTGGTTCGACGGCCACCCCGACTATCCGCGGGAGTGGCCTCTCGACGCCCAGTCGGTGGCCGTCATCGGCAACGGGAACGTGGCCCTCGACGTCGCCCGCATGCTGGCGAAGCACGTCGAAGACCTGATGCCCACCGAGATCCCCGAGAACGTGCGGGCGGGCCTGGCGGCGTCGCCGGTCACCGACGTGCACGTGTTCGGCCGTCGTGGGCCGACATCCGTGAAGTTCACTCCTCTCGAACTGCGTGAACTGGGCGAACTGCGCGATGTCGACATGATCGTGCACGACGAGGACTTCGACTACGACGACGCGGCGCGAGCGGCCGTCAGCGGCAACAAGCAGGTCTTCGTGATCGACAAGACCCTGCAGCAGTGGCGCCAGCGCGAGGTCGGCCAGGCATCGCGCCGGTTGCACCTGCACTTCTTCGCCAAGCCCCTCGAGCTCGTCGACGACGGTACCGGCCGGGTCGGCGCCATCCGCTTCGAGCGCACGGCACCGGATGGCGAGGGCGGCGTGGTCGGCACCGGCGAGATCCGCGAGCTCCCCATCCAGGCCCTCTACCGCGCTGTCGGCTACTTCGGCTCTCCGCTGCCCGGGGTTCCGTTCGACAAGAAGCGCGGCGTGATCCCCAACCACGAGGGACAGGTGCTCGTGAAGGATCACGAGACCGGCCAATCACGCCAGATGTACGGTGTCTACGCCACAGGCTGGATCAAGCGCGGGCCCGTCGGACTCATCGGCCACACCAAGTCGGATGCGATGGAGACGATCAAGCACCTGATCAACGACCTGGGCAACTGGTGGAGCCCCGAGTCGCCGTCGGAGGAGTCGATCGTCGCATTGCTCGACGAGCGCGGCATCGCCTACACCGACCTCGACGGCTGGCACAATCTCGATGAGCACGAGAAGGCACTCGGTGAGGCCGAGGGTCGGGTGCGCATCAAGGTCGTCCCGCGTGACGAGATGGTGCAGATCTCGCGCGGCTGATCCGCTTCCGTTCGCGTTCGCCCGTGGTCGCCGCTCGGCCGTTGGTTGAGTAGCGCCTGAGCGCAGCGAGGACGCGTATCGAAACCGACCCTGCGCACGGCGAATGATCTCGATACGCGTGCGACTGCGTCGCTCGCTACTCGATCAGCGGACGCACGACCTCGCGCAGAGCCGCGTGATGCGCCGCCACGTCGTCGAGCGTCGTGGTCGGGCACATCAGCGCCATGTTGTGGAACGGCGTGAGCAGGATGCCGCGGTTCGCCAGTGCCAGGTGCAGGTAGTCCTCGAGTTCGGGATCGGCTGCGGCCGCGGCATCCGTTCCATTCGTCGGATACGGTGTCGCGAAACGGTACTCGGCCCGCGCCCCCAGCTGGTTGATGGACCACGGCAGGTCGAACTCGGCGATGATCTCGCGCACGCCGTCGGTGAAGGCCGTCGCGGTGGCGATCATGCCCTCGAAGGCGGCATCCGTCAGCACCTGCTCGAGAGTGGCGCGCATGGCGGCCACAGAGAGAGGGGATCCGGCCAGGGTGCCGCCGACGCCGCCCATGTCGACGATGTCGAGGTCGGTGCGGTTCAGGATGCGCTCGGCCAGGTGCGCTGAGAGGCCGTATGCGCCGCTGGGGATGCCGCCGCCGATGGCCTTGCCGATGACCACGACGTCGGGCTCGAGCGCCCACGCCTGCGTCGCGCCACCCGGTCCGGCCGAGAAGGTGTGGGTCTCGTCGATGATGAGCAGGGCGCCGTGCTCCCGTGTCAGGCGGCGCACGGCCTCGTGGTAGCCGGGCTCGGGCAGCACGATGCCGATGTTGGTGAGTGCCGGCTCGATGAGCACTGCGGCCACATCGCCGTGGGCCAACTGCTCGGCCAGGCCGTCGATGTCGTTGAACTCCGCGACGCGGCTCGTCTTCGTGACCTTCACCGGAGCCCCGACGTTGCCCCGGCGGTCCATGCCCTTGCCGTCCGGTCCGACCACGATCAGGGACTCATCGACACTGCCGTGGTAGCAGTACGAGTGGAACAGGATCTTGGAGCGGCCCGTGATGGCCCGCACGAGGCGGATGGCCCAGCGGTTGGCATCCGTCGCCGTGAGAGCGAAGCTCCAGGCGTCCATGCCGAAGCGACGGGAGAGCTCGGCGCCCACCCACTCGGCATCCGTCGTCGGCATCATCATGGTCATGCCGCCCTGCTCGTAGATGCGCCGGCCGATGGCGTCGACGACGGGCGCAGGGGAGTGTCCAGCCATGGCTCCCGTGTCACCGAGGGCGAAGTCGAGGTACTCGTTGCCGTCGAGGTCGATCACCCGATTGCCGCGAGCGCTCTCGACGTAGAGGGGGAAGGCGCCGGCCTTCTTGTTCATCCACGTCATCGGAACACGGCCGAAGAGATGCCCGGCTTCAGCGTAGGCGGCGGCCGACTTCGGGTTGCGCTCGGCGAAGACCGCCGCTTCGCGTTCGGTCAGGGTCGCCAGTCGGGCGCGGTCGATCATGCGTGCTCCTTCGCTCGTGAGGGAACTCTACTGGCGCGGGCACGGCACCCCGGGGAGGCTGCACCCATCGAGTGCCTGTGCTGAGGAGAGGTTCTGCCCCCTTCCGGAGTGGGTGCCCTCCTAGAGTGAGGGGGTGGTCAGATCGCACGGATGGCAGCCGGATGTGCTGGGTCGCGGGTTCGAGCAGCTCACGCTGCCCCTCGCCGACGACTCCGAGGGAGAGGTGGTCGCCACCCTTGTCCGCCGCCGCGGACTGCCTCTCGAGCTGCCCGGTCGTGGCCCGGCTCACGGCATCGACGTGCTCTACGTGCACGGCTGGTCGGACTACTTCTTCCAGACCCACCTCGCCGACTACTGGCATGAGAACGGTGCACGCTTCTTCGCCCTCGACCTGCGCAAGTACGGCCGCAGCCTGCGACCGCACCAGACGCCCGGATTCGTCACCGATCTGAGCACCTATGACGAGGACATCGAGGCGGCGCTGGCCGTGATGGGCCACTCGCGCACCGACGACCTCGGCGGGCGGTCCCTCGTGCTCATGGGCCACTCGACGGGAGGTCTCACGCTGAGCCTCTGGGCAGCGCGGCATCCGCATCGCACCCGCGGAGTGGTGCTCAACAGTGCCTGGCTCGAGTTCCAGGCGAGCGCGCTCGGACGGCAGGCCATCACGCCGCTCACCCGCGCCGAGGCGCGGCTGCATCCTCTCGCTCAACTGCCCAACGTCGACCTGGGCTTCTACACGCGTGCGGTCTCGAAGGCGGCCGGCGAGGGGGAGTGGGACTACGACGACGTCTGGCGCCCGGTCCGCGGTTTCCCCGTGCACCCAGCCTGGCTGAGCGCCATCTTCTCGGGGCAGGCCCGCGTCGCCGCCGGACTCGACATCCAGGCGCCCGTGCTCTCGATGATGTCGGATCGCTCCACCATCGCCGCCCGTTGGTCCGCCGCCATGCGCGCCAGCGACTCGGTGCTGGTGGTGGACGACATCGCCTCCCGCTCGCTCAAGTTGGGCGGCACCGTGACCGTGGCGCGCGTCCCGGGTGCCCTGCACGACGTGTTCCTCTCGGCGCCGCCGGCCCGTGAGGCCGCGGCCGCCGCGATCACCCGCTGGCTGAGCGGCTACGCGCCGGAGTGATGCGCCCTCGGCACCCCGGCACGCCGCCCGGATGCTGGTGCGCCATTTCCCGGTGATGTGCGCCAGTTCTGTTGGCGCAGACCGCCGCGGAATGGCGTGGCAGGGGGGAGGATGGCGGAAGGCGCCGACCGGGCTGCAGGTCAGGCGGACGGCGCGAACGGGCCCCTGAGCGCCGCCCACTGCAGCAGCATGATGGTCTTGGCGTCGATGATGTCATCGCCGATGCGTGCCAGCGCCTCGTCGAACGGCACCTCGAGCACGGTGATGTCCTCGCCCTCGTCGGCGAGACCGCCGCCGGCCGTGCGGGTCGCATCGTAGGGAGCCGCATAGAAGTGCAGCTTCTCGGTGACCGAGCCGGGGCTCATGTAGACGTCGAAGACGTGCTCGACGGCTCCCACGCGCACGCCGCTCTCCTCCTCGGCCTCGCGGCGGATCGCGGTCTCGGCGTCGTCGTCGTCGAGCAGGCCGCCGACGACCTCGATGAGGTCGCCGGTCGGATGACCGTTGACGTACGCCGGGTACCGGAACTGGCTGGTCAGCAGCACGCTGCGCGTCTCGGGGTCGTAGAGGAGGATGCAGGCGCCGTCGCCGCGGTCGTAGGTCTCGCGCTCCTGGGTCGTCCAGGTGCCGTCGCCGCGCTGGAAGTCGAAGGTTGTGACCCGGGTGACGTACCAGTTGGAGGTGAGCAGGCGCACGTCGCGCACACGCACGCGCGGGTTGCCGGTGAGGTCGAGGCCGACCCTGTCGAGCCCGATGCGTCCACGGCGGTCGGGCACGTCGACGCCCGGGTGTCCAGTCCTGCGCGCGCCGGGCTGATGCGCGTCGGAATGGGCGGCGTCGGGCATGCCGGCGTCTCGGCCGGCTGCCGCAT
The DNA here is from genome assembly GCF_001425325.1 of Leifsonia sp. Root1293. Classification (NCBI taxonomy): domain Bacteria; kingdom Bacillati; phylum Actinomycetota; class Actinomycetes; order Micrococcales; family Microbacteriaceae; genus Leifsonia; species Leifsonia sp. Root1293. The sequence continues at coordinate 551,464 of NZ_LMEH01000002.1, forward strand.
CCGTCATCGGGTCAGCGGAAGTTGACGAACTGCAGGGCGACGTCGAGGTCCTTGCCCTTGAGCAGGGCCATCGTGGCCTGGAGGTCGTCGCGGCTCTTCGACGAGACGCGCAGCTCGTCACCCTGGATCTGGCTCTTCACGCTCTTGGGAGCCTCGTCGCGGATGATCTTGGAGACCTTCTTGGCGTTCTCGCTGTCGATGCCGTTCTTGAGCTCGATCTCGATGCGGAACTCCTTGCCCGACGGATACGGCTCACCGGTGTCGAGCGAGCGCAGCGTGATGCCGCGCTTGATGAACTTCGACTCGACGACCTCGAGCACGGCCTTGACGCGCTCGTCGGTGGCGGCCTTCAGCAGGATCTTCTCGCCGCTCCATTCGACCGAGGCGCCGACGTGCTTGAAGTCGTAGCGCTGCTCGACCTCTTTGCGCGCCTGGTTGACGGCGTTCTCCGCCTCCATCTTGTCGACCTTGGAAACGATGTCAAACGTGGAATCAGCCATGGTGCCAGCCTATCGATCCCTGCTCCCGCCGATCGAGTAGTGACCGACGAAGTCGGCCACGTATCGAGATCAGGCCGACTGCGATCTCGATACGCGTCGGCTGCGGCGGCGCTACTCGATCAACGTCACGCCGGCGGACGAGCCGTACTCGAGCGCACCTTCAACTCGAACGGCAGCGGCGTCGTCGCCGGCAGCTCGGCGAGCGGCGACGGCGCCAGCTCCTCCATGAGCATCTCGGCCGCCTTCTCGCCCTGGCCGCGAGGGAACTGCGCCACGGTGGTCAGGCCGAAGAAGTCCGACAGGTCGTGGTCGTCGATTCCGACGATGGAGACGTCGCGCGGAACGACGAGGCCGAGGTCGCGGGCGGCGAGCAGTGAGCCCATCGCCATCTCGTCCGATGCGGCGAAGATGGCCGTGGGCCGATGGTGGGGAACTCCGAGCAGCTGCTTGGCGGCGTGGTAGCCGCCCTTGATGGTGAAGTCGGCAGGAGCGAACAGCGACGGGTCGATCTCGACCCCGGCATCCGTCAGCGCGTGCTCGTAGCCGAGTCGTCGGTTCGTGGGCAGGTGGAAGTCGAGGTCGAACTCGAGGGTGCCGCCGATGTGGGCGATGCGCGTGTGGCCGAGGCCGATGAGGTGCTCGGTCGCCAGGCGTGCGACTGCTGTGTCGTCGACGGTGAGGGTGCGCACGCCCGGGATGGGGCCGCCGACGCCCACGAGGGGCTTCCGCAGGGCGTGCAGTCGCGTGACCTCGCTCTCGGTCAGTTCGAGCGAGATGGCGATCACGGCATCGACCCGCTGGCGCAGCAGGAAGTGCTCGAACACGCTGTGACGCTCGTCGCCGTCTCCCGACAGGTTGTAGAGCGTGAGGTCGTAGCCGTGGCGCAGCAGCGACTGCTGGGCGCCCTCGAGCACAGAGGAGAAGAACCAGCGGTTCAGGAACGGCACGACGACGCCGATGTTGCGGGTGCGACCTGAGGCGAGGCTCGAGGCGTTGGAGGACACCACGTAGTCGAGCTCGAGCGCAGCGGCCTCCACCTTCAGCCGGGTGGCGGGGGAGACGTGGGTGTTGCCGCTGAGGGCGCGCGAGACGGTGGCTGTCGAGACCCCGGCCAGCCGGGCGACCTCTTCGATGCCGGCCATGAACGTGCCCTTCGATTCGTCTGCCCGTGAATACTATCGGCGCGCGGCAGGCCCGGCGTGCGCGGGCCGCCGCACCGCGCCGTGGCCCGGTCTGGGGGCACTCCGGCCCGGTGCATCCGTCGATTTCACGACTGGCGATCTGCCGAGTATCCTTATCACGCGTCTTCGGTCATGTGGTTGCATGTGGTCGGGTGCGCTTCGGCGAGTTACCCAAGCGGCCAAAGGGATCTGACTGTAAATCAGACTGCTCAGCATTCGGGGGTTCGAATCCCTCACTCGCCACCAACACGAAAAGGGCCCGCAGGGTCCTTTTTTTGTTGGTGATGGATGCCGATGAGAACCCCCGGGTGGGCCCACGCCGCCGGTTCCGGCGCGGCGCGAAGCGACGTGACGGCCGAGCGGTGGGGACGAATCCCTCACGCGCCACCAACACGAAAAGGGCCCGCAGGGTCCTTTTTTTGTTGGTGATGGATGCCGATGAGAACCGGCGCAGCGGCTGCCTCAGCCCCAGCGCCAGCTTCAGCGGCGCGCCGCCCCGTCGCCCACGATGTCGTCGGCGTTGTCGGCGATCCATCCCATCAAGGGGATGAGTCGCTCGGCCAGGTCGCGGCCGCGTTCGGTGAGGCTGTAGTCCACTCGCGGCGGGATGACCGCCTGCGCCTCGCGCAGCACGAAGCCGTCGGCCTCCAGGGTGCGCAGGGTCTGGGCCAGCATCTTCTCGCTGATGCCCTCGATGGTGCGCCGCAGTGCGCCCCAGCGCAGGCTGCCTGCCGACAGGGTGAGCAGCACGAGGACTCCCCACTTGCTCGTCACATGGTCGAGCACCGTGCGGCTGTTGCAGGCCGCCGGGAATCGTCCGCCGTTGAATCCGGGCAGGGCGTCGAGGGCCAGATCACTTACCGTCATGTGGGTACCTTACCAAAAAGTGGGTACTGCGGAGTGGGAAGCATTGCGACGCGGACGCCGTTGGCACCGACGTACGCAGTTCGCATCACCCGCTTCATCCCTCGGGAAAGGACCCCACCATGACCATCGTCGTCACCGGAGCCACCGGCCACCTCGGACGCCTCGCCGTCGAATCGCTCCTCGCACGCGGCGTCGCACCCGCCACCATCGTCGCCGGGGGTCGATCGGTCGAGAAGCTCGCCGACCTCGCCGAGCGCGGAGTCCGCACAGCGCGCATCGACTACACGGATGCCGCCTCCCTCGCCGCGGCTTTCGACGGGGCCGACGCCGTGCTCCTCGTCTCGGGCAGCGAGGTCGGCCAGCGCGTCGATCAGCACCGCAACGCCATCGATGCCGCCGTGGCCGCCGGAGTCGGCCGCATCGTCTACACGAGCGCCCCGAAGGCCACCACCTCCCCGCTCGTCCTCGCGCCGGAGCACAAGGCGACCGAGGAGCTGCTGCAGGCATCCGGTCTCAGCACCACGATCCTCCGCAACGGCTGGTACACCGAGAACTACGTCGGAACCGTGACGGATGCCGGCACCAGCGGCGTCATCGCAGCCTCGGTGGGCGACGGCCGCGTGTCCAGCGCGAGCCGCGCCGACTACGCCGACGCCGCGGCCGCCGTGCTCACGACGGACGGTCACGATGGCGCCGTCTACGAGCTGAGCGGCGACGTCGCCTGGAACTTCAGCGAGCTCGCGGATGCGGCATCCGAGCTGCTCGGCACCCCCGTGACCTACCAGGCGCTGAGCCCGGAGGAGCACCTCGCGGCGCTGTCCGCCGCCGGGCTCGACGAGGGCACCGCGGGATTCGTGGTGGCACTCGACGGCAACATCCGCGACGGCCTGCTCGCCGAGACGAGCGGCGACCTGGCGCGCCTCATCGGTCGCCCGACGACCCCGCTCGTCGAGGGTCTGCGCGCCTCGATCGGCTGATCGCCCACGCGTGACGGATGCCGCCGCCTCGCCGCGGCGGCATCCGTCACCCGGCAGACGCGCGGTGCTCGGTGCTCGGCTGCTAGCTCGGCTGCGCGAATGGTGCCCTGTGCATCCGCGCTCCGCCATCCCCTATGCCGCGAGCATCCCCGGAGTAGCGTTGCAATCATGACCGCAGCCGCGAATTCCGACCTTCTCGACCTCGCCCACGACATCGCGACCCGGGCCGGAGCCCTCGCGTTGCAGCGCCGCCGCGAGGGTGTCGACGTCGCCGCGACCAAGTCCGGACCGACCGACATCGTGACCCAGGCCGATCGCGAGACCGAGGCGCTCATCCGCTCGCTCATCGCCGACGCCAGACCGAACGACGGCTTCTTCGGCGAGGAATCGGATGCGTCTGGCGGATCGAGCGGCCTCACCTGGGTCGTCGACCCCATCGACGGCACTGTCAACTTCCTCTACGGGCTTCCGGCCTGGGCTGTGAGTGTCGCCGTCGTGGAGGGCGACCCCGACCCGGCGACGTGGAACGCGCTCGCCGGCGTGGTGGTCGGCCCGGCGGCGGGCGAGACCTATCGCGCGAGCGCCGGCGGAGGTGCCTTCCTCGGTGACGCGCGCCTCGCCGTCAACCAGGACGTCGAGCTGCCGTACGCACTGGTCGCGACCGGCTTCTCCTACTCGTCGGAGACGCGTGGCGTTCAGGCCGAGATTCTGCGCACGATCCTGCCGCGGGTGCGAGACATCCGGCGCATCGGCTCGGCCGCCCTCGATCTGAGCTACCTCGCGGCGGGGCGACTCGACGTTCATTTCGAGCGCGGACTGAATCCCTGGGACCACGCTGCCGGCGGCCTGATCGCTCGCGAAGCGGGTGCCAGAGTGGGCGGAGTCGGTGGGGCCGCCGAGAGTTCGGCCATGACGATAGCCGCGGCTCCCCGACTTTACGACGCATTCGAGGACCTGCTCATCGAGGCCGGATACACGGCCTGACCTGCACTGTTCCTCCCCAGCCGTACGGGCGGGCGCGCCTTCAACATGCAGGGTCGGCACACGGGGTGCCGCGGGATCGTGGTTATGATCGATTGTGACTCTTGTGGGGGTGATTCCACTCATATACATAGAGTTTTCAGGGAGGCTTCGTTAGCCTTTACCAATCCGTTACCGGTATCCCCTGACCGGTGGCGCGTCCGTTCCATCCTGTGCCGAAGGTATTCATCTTGCTTCATGACCCCCTGACACCAGCCTCGTCTGGCGTAGGAGGGTCCCCGGATGCAGGTCTGACCCGGCGCGAGATCCGTGAGCGCGAGCGTGCACTCGAGCTGGCTGCGGCATCGTCCGCGTCAGACTCCACAGGCACGTCGCAGCCCGTCGAGGATGAGCGTCCGAGCGCCGCTGCCGAGGCGGCCGCGGCTGAGCTGCCGGTTCCCGCAGACGTCCCGACCGTCTCGCGTGCTGCCGATGACGCCTTCTTCTCGCTTCTGAACCCCGAGGGCGTCGCTCCGGATGCGGCTCCCGAGGCTGCACCGATCGCTGCACCGGACGCGTCCTCCGCCGGTCCCGTCGTGCCGGTCTCCGACGATGCGCCCTTCGACGATGCGTCAGCGTCTCCGTCGACCGCTGTCCTCCCGGCCCTCGTCCCGGCCACCTCGGTGCCCGCACGCGATCGTGCAGCCCTTCGAGTCGACCTGCCTGCAGCCGATCTTCCTCCGGCGCCGCCCCAGCCGTCGTCCCGCCGCGAGGCCCGCAGCACGCTGGCCGACGAGGTCACCGCCCCGTCGCGGGGTCGCCGAGCCGCTCCGGTGCGTTCATTGCCCGAAGCCGCCTCAGCGCCGAAGGCCCCGACTCCTCCCGTCGCCCAGCCCTCCGTGAGCCGTCGCGTCTCACGGCACCTCGCTGCGAAGGGGATGGCCAGCCTCGCGATCGTCGTCGTCGCCCTCCTCGCCGTCGCAACCACGACCCCCGCCAACGCACTGCTCTCGGCGGATGACGTGCAGGCCGCAGCCGTGGCCGCGGCCACGGGAACCGACAGCGGCGTCGCGCAGACGGTGACAGTCGGCGACGACGTCTCCGTCTACGCCGTGCAGCGTGACGGATACGACACCTCAACGGTGGCGCAGGTCGCGGCCGAGAGCGGCATCCGTCTCGAGGCGTCGTTCACCAACGACCCCAACGGAACCGTGCAGTGGCCGTTCCGCGTCGGCGTGCACATCGGCGACCAGTTCGGAGCCCGCGATTGCGCCGGCTGCTCGAGCGACCACCACGGCCAGGACTTCAACCCCGGCCTCGGCGCACCCATCCAGGCCATCGCCGACGGCGTCGTCAGCTACGTCGAGGACGGCGACGGCTCGCTCGGCGTTCACATGATGATCGACCACGTCATCGACGGCCAGGTCGTCACCAGCGTCTACGCCCACATGATCCACGGCTCGATGCTCTTCAAGGAGGGCGACACCGTGAAGGTGGGCGACGTCATCGGCAAGACCGGCGACACGGGCATGTCGACGGGTCCGCACCTCCATTTCGAGATCCGTCTGGGCGGCAAGACCGGCCCTTGGACCGATCCGCTCGAGTGGCTCTACGCGCACGTCAACTGACGCGCCCGTCCTCCGCCTTCGCCTCGCGTTTACAGGATGCCGAGGATGATGCCTGTTCCCTTGGGCTCAACGGCGGCGTGATCCTGTAAACGCGCCCGTCAGGCGTCCTCCACACATCGTCCCAGCGAATGCGCACTCCACAGATGCCACCGGGAGCCGGACGTCGGATGTAGCTTCACCGGAAGCTGTCGTCATGTCCATCGCCGAGGTCCTCGATCGTTCGGGCGGGGTCGCGAGCTATCGCACCCTCGACTCGCGCGGCGTCGGGCGCTCCTCTGTGCGCGCCGCCGTCAGATCGGGACAGATCATCCAGGTGCGCGGGCGATGGTTTGCGTCGCCGTCCGCCGCCACCGACGTGGTGCGGGCGGTGCGCGTGGGAGGCACGCTCACCGGCTCGTCGGCCGCGCGTCTGCAGGGAATGTGGACGCTCGATGATGACCGGCTCCACGTCCGAGTGCCGACCACTGCGAGCAGACTGCGTTCGCCTGCCGATCGAGGGATGCCGCTCGACGCCGCTCATGACCGTGTGTGCGTGCACTACAGTCGCCGCCCGGGCACCGAGCACGCGATGGATGGCGTGCTCGACGCGCTGGTGGAGATGTACTCCTGCGGCGACGCCAGGGCCGCAGTCGTTGCCACGGACTCGGCACTCAACCAAGGCTTGCTCTCTGTCGCTGAGCTGAGTGAACTTCGAACCCTGATCCCCGCGGACAGACGGAAGTTCGTCGACAGGGTCGACGGCAAGGCGCAGTCCGGGTTGGAGACTCTCGCTCGGCTGCTCCTGAGAGCCCGCCGCATCCGTTTCCGCACGCAAGTGTGGATCGCGCCGGCAGGCAGGGTCGACATCCTGGTAGGCGACCGGTTGGTGCTCGAGCTCGACGGGCGCGCGTTCCACACCGGTGCGGCGTTCGAAGAGGATCGGCGCCGCGATCTCGAGCTCGTGATGCAGGGCTACCTGGTGGTGAGGATCAGCTACCGGATGGTCATGGCCCGCTGGGACGACGTCGCCGCAGCGATCCTGGAGCTGGTCCGGCGCGACGAGCACCTGTGGGGAGGACGTCGGCCGAGCGCGCCCGTGCCCTTCACGTATACAGGATCAGCGCCCCGATGAGGTCCCCAAGGGCCTCATCCTGCTCCTGATCCTGCAAACGTGATGACTGAGGTTGCTGGGCGCGGCGCTCGGCGCTGTCGCTAGGCGGCGAGCCAGACCGTCGTGTCGGCGGGGAGGGTGCGGCCGGTGAGCGGCGCGCTGCTCAGCAGCACCTCGCCCTCGGGCAGCTCCACCGGCGACGTGCCGGTGTTGGCGACGACGGTGACGGATCCGTTGGTCACGACCAGCACGTCAGCACGGTCGGCGTCCGCTGCGCCCGCACCACCCCACACGAGCGTGCCCGAGGCCAGGCCGTGCGCCCGGCGCAGACGCAGGGCGGCCTTGTAGAGCTCGAGCGTCGATCCCTCGACGCCCACCTGCTGGTCGCGGGCGAACTGCGCCCAGACGGCCGGCTGCGGCAGCCACGAGGCCGTGGAGGGGCCGAAGCCGTACGACGGGCCGCCGGTCTCCCATGGGATGGGCACGCGGCATCCGTCTCGCCCGTAGCGTTCGCCGTTCGTGCGGAACCAGGTCGGGTCCTCGCGGGCGTCGTCGGGCAGGTCGATGACCTCGGGAAGGCCGAGCTCCTCGCCCTGGTACAGGTAGGCCGAGCCGGGAAGCGCGAGCATGAGCGCCGTCGCGGCGCGCGCCCGCCGCAGGCCGATCTCGGGGTCGGGGAGGCCTACGGTCTTGGGGCCGATGCCGTGGCCCTGCAGGTTCTCGGCGGTGAGCGCGAGGCGCGAGGCGTGACGCACGACGTCGTGGTTTGACAGCACCCACGTCGACGGCGCGCCCACGGCGGCGAAGGCCTCGAGGGACTCGTCGATGACCGAGCGCAGGGCTGCCGCGTTCCACGGCGTCTCGAGGTAGGCGAAGTTGAAGGCCTGGTGCATCTCGTCAGGGCGCACCCAGTTGGCCATGCGCGCCAGCGGGTCGACCCAGGCCTCGGCTGCGAGGATGCGCTCGCCGGGGTAGGTGTCGAGGAGCTTGCGCCAGTCGCGGTAGATGTCGTGCACGCCGTCCTGTCCCCAGTACGGCGGCAGGTCGGGCAACTCGGTGCTGATGGCCGGTTCGAGCGTGGCCGTGCCGCCTCCCATGCTGCCCGTGCCCTCGGCCGGCGTGTAGTCGGGCAGGCCGGCCTTCTTGACCATGCCGTGCGCCACATCGACGCGGAAACCGTCGACGCCGCGGTCGAGCCAGAAGCGCAGCACGTCGCGGAACTGCTCGCGCACCCAGGGGTCGTCCCAGTTGAGGTCGGGCTGCGAGGAGTCGAAGAGGTGGAGGTACCACTGGCCGGGCGTTCCGTCGGGCTCCGTCACGCGGGTCCAGGCCGCGCCGCCGAACACAGACTCCCAGTTGTTCGGTGGCAGCTCCCCGTTCTCGCCGCGGCCCTCGCGGAACATGTAGTGCTCGCGCTCCACGCTTCCGGCAGGCGCCGCGAGCGCAGCCTGGAACCAGGCGTGGTCGCTCGAGGAGTGGTTGGGGACGAGGTCGACGATGACGCGGATGCCGAGGGCGTGCGCAGCATCCTTCATCACGTCGAAGTCGGCGAGGGTTCCGAACAGCGGGTCGATGTCGCAGTAGTCGGCGACGTCGTAGCCGGCGTCGCGCTGAGGCGAGGTGTAGAACGGCGAGAGCCAGATCGCATCGACACCGAGGTCGGCGAGCGCCGGAAGCCTGTGCGTGATGCCGGCCAGATCGCCCATGCCGTCACCGTTCGCATCGGCGAAGGAACGCGGGTAGATCTGGTAGATGACGGCGGTTCTCCACCATTCCGAGGCCACGTTCGCGGCGGTGGATTCGGCGTCGGATGCCTCGCCGGCTGCGGCCGCGCGGCTCGCGTCGGAGGGCACGGTGCTCTCAGTGTTCATGGCGACACCATACGCGAAATCCACGGAATGCAAGCGATTGCATGTTTCGGGCAGGTATCAGAGGTAACAACCCCATATCGGTTCTGCTTGTGCAGTTTGGCGTACGCGCCCCGAGCGGGTATACATGTAATCGCTTGCATTTCTGCAGGCAAGTCGAGAGAACGACCTTTCGCGCCTCCCGCGGGTGAAGGAACTCTCTCCACATCAGCGTTCAAACGAGAGGCGACACCAATGATGGTGAAGAAGAAGGGTCTTGTGGGGCTCGGAGCCGTAGCGCTCACGGCCGCCGTGGTTCTGTCGGGTTGCTCGGCCAGCACCGGCGGTTCCGACGACACGAAGTCCAGTGCAAGCACCGGCTCCCTGACCGTGTGGGTGGACTCCGAGCGCGTGGACGCGCTGAAGGGTGCCGCCGCGGACTACAGCGAGAAGACCGGCATCGACGTGAAGCTCGTCGGCAAGGACACGGCGACCATCAAGGACGACTTCATCCAGCAGGTTCCGACCGGCAAGGGCCCCGACATCGTCATGGGCGCGCACGACTGGCTCGGTGAGCTCTCGACCAACGGTGTCGTCGCTCCGCTCGAGCTCGGCGATGCAGCAGGGGACTACCTCCCCGTCGCCATCGACGCATCGACCTACGAGGGCACGACCTACCTCCTGCCCTACGCCGTCGAGAACATCGCGATGCTGCGCAACGCCGACCTCGTCCCCGACGCCGCCACGAGCTTCGACGACATGATCGCTAAGGGCAAGGCCGCCGGCCTCACCCAGCCGTTCGTCGTGCAGCAGGGTGCAGAGGGCGACCCGTACCACCTCTACCCGTTCCAGACTGCATTCGGTGCTCCCGTCTTCGGCTCCGGAGCCGAGGGCTACGACCCCACCGACCTGCAGCTCGGCAACGCGGGCGGCGAGCAGTTCGCCACGTGGCTCGGCAGCCAGGGCAAGAACGGCACCGGCGCCTTCAACACCGACATCGACGGTGACATCGCCAAGCAGGCATTCCTCGACGGCACGGCTGCCTTCTGGCTGACGGGCCCGTGGAACGTGGGCGCGGCGACGGATGCCGGCATCAACGTCGCCATCGACCCGATCCCCAGCCCCACCGACCAGGCTGCACAGCCGTTCGCCGGTGTGAAGGGCTTCTTCATGAGCGCCGAGTCGAAGAACAAGGTCGCCGCGACCGACTTCCTCGTCAACTACATCGGCACCGAGGCCGTGCAGCTCGAGCTGTTCAAGGCCGGAAACGTGCTTCCCGCCCTCACCGCCGCGGCTGAGACCGCCTCTAAGGACCCGATCATCAAGGGCTTCGAGACCGTCGGCCAGGACGCCGTTCCGATGCCGGCCATCCCGGCCATGGGCTCGGTCTGGCAGTACTGGGGCATCGCCGAAGCCGGCATCATCAACGGCGCCGACCCGGTGACGACCTGGCAGAAGCTGGCCAGCGACGTGCAGGCCGCCATCAAGTAACACCACCCATCGACCCGGTGCGGATGCCAGAGCATCCGCACCGGGTTTCGGTGTTCGTCGGGGTGGGGCAGACTCAGCGGGAGCTGGGACCGCACACTCCGGGCGACGAGAACGAGGACGTACATGAGCACCATCACCGAGGACGTCGACTCCGGCACCACCCCGCCGCCGACGAGGAACCAGAAGCGGGCGGCCAGGGTCGCCGAGGCGGCATCCGTCGGCACGAAGGCACTTCTGCTGAAGATCGTGCTGCTCGGTGTCGTCGACGCGGTCGCGCTGTACGCCCTGTTCGTGCTCGTCGGCCACGAACAGTGGCTGGTCGCGGCGATCGTCGTCGTCGTGACGGCGCTGTTCAACTGGATCTACTTCTCGCCGCGCAAGCTGCCGGCCAAGTACCTGGCTCCCGGCGTGCTGTTCCTCGTCGTGTTCCAGATCTTCACGCTGGTCTACACCGGCTACGTGGCCTTCACCAACTACGGAACCGGCCACAACGGCACGCAGGAGCAGGCGATCGATTCGCTCATGAGCTCGGCGCTGGTGCGCGTGCCGGACTCGCCCACCTACAGCGTGACGGTCATCGACGAGGCGGGCACCCTCGGCCTGCTGGTCACCGACCCCGACGGCACGGTGAGCGTCGGAAACAACGAGACCCCGTTGCACGAGGTGACGGATGCGACCGTCGAGGGCGGCCTCGCGGTCGCGATCCCCAACGCCACCAGCCTGAACTTCGCCGAGGTGATCGCCCGCACCGACGAGATCACCGAACTCTCCGTGCCCTTCTCCGACGACCCGAACGACGGTGCGCTGCGCACCCAGGACGGCCGTTCGGCCTACCTCTACACCTCGTCGCTCGAGTACGACGAGGCCGCTGACACGATGACGGACACCGAGACCGGCATCGTGTATTCGAACACCGGAACCGGAGCCTTCACGGCCGAGGACGGCACCGAGCTGCTGCCCGGTTGGCAGGTGAACGTGGGCTTCGAGAACTTCGTGCGCGCCTTCACCGACGAACGCATCCGTGGTCCGCTCATCTACGTCACGATCTGGACGTTCGTGTTCGCGATCCTGTCGGTGGCCACGACCTTCTTCCTCGGGCTCTTCCTCGCCATCGTCTTCAACGATGCGCGGATGAAGGGACGCAAGTACTACAGGGTCATCATGATCCTGCCCTACGCCTTCCCGGCCTTCCTCACGGCCCTCGTCTGGGCGGGCATGATGAACGAGACCTTCGGGTTCATCAACCAGGTGATCTTCGGCGGGGCCGAGATACCGTGGCTCACCGATCCGACCCTGGCGAAGGTCTCGATCCTGATCGTGAACCTGTGGCTCGGCTTCCCGTACATGTTCCTCGTGTGCACCGGTGCACTGCAGGCGATTCCGGAGGACATCACCGAGGCCGCGACCGTCGACGGCGCCAGGCCGTGGGCCATCTTCAGGCTCATCAAGCTGCCGCTGCTGCTGGTGACGCTGACGCCGCTGCTCATCGCGTCGTTCGCGTTCAACTTCAACAACTTCAACCTGATCTACCTGCTCACCAACGGTGGGCCGCGCGACGCGAACGCGCCCATCCCCGTCGGCTTCTCGGACATCCTCATCTCGATGGTCTACAAGGTGGCCTTCACCGGCCAGACCCGCGACTACGGCCTGGCCAGCGCCTTCGCGATCATCATCTTCATCATCGTGGCGGTCATCGCCATCGTCAGTTTCCGCAAGACCAAGGCGCTGGAGGATCTCAACTGATGAACGCTCAGAAGGCAGTGCCCGGCACGAACGTCGGCCTCACCGAGGCCCTGATCCTCGAGGCCGACGACGCAGCCAGGAACCCGTCTCCTCCACACCTGCGCGGGCCGGCCGACAGGCGCCGCCCGTTCAACTTCGGCCGCTGGTTCGGCGCCACCGGCTGGCGCCACGTCGTCGGCGTTGTCGTGAGCGTCTTCGCCCTCTTCCCGCTCGTCTTCGTGCTGTCGGCATCCCTCAACCCGAAGGGAACGCTCACCGGTTCGAACGCGCTGTTCTCGAAGTTCGGGCTCGAGAGCTACGGCCGCATCCTGACCGATCCGCAGGTGCCCTACCTGCCGTGGTACTGGAACACGCTCATCATCGCCAGCATCACGGCGGTCGCGACGGTGTTCCTCGGAGCCCTCGCCGCCTACTCGTTCTCGCGGATGCGGTTCACGGGCCGTCGCTTCGGACTGGTCACCATCGTCGTCGTGCAGATGTTCCCGCAGATGCTCGCCGTCGTCGCGATCTTCCTGCTGCTGAACGCCATCGGCGACCTCTTCCCGGCCATCGGCCTGAACACCCACGTCGGCCTGATCATGGTGTACCTCGGCGGAGCGCTGGGTGTGAACACCTTCCTCATGTACGGGTTCTTCAACACCATCCCGGCGTCCATCGATGAGGCCGCCAAGCTCGACGGAGCGGGCCACGCCCGCATCTTCTTCACGATCATCCTGCGGTTGGTCGCGCCGATCCTGGCTGTCGTCGCGCTGCTGTCGTTCATCGCCACCTTCGGCGACTACGTCATCGCGAGCGTCGTGCTCATCGACCCCGAGAAGCAGACCCTCGCCGTCGGGCTCGTGAAGCTGGTCTCGAACCCTCGCTACGCCGACTGGAGCGCCTTCTCGGCCGGGGCGATCATGGCGGCCGTGCCTGTCGTCGTGCTGTTCCTGCTGTTGCAGCGCTACATCGTCGGCGGCCTGACGGCCGGCGCCGTCAAGTAGGCCCAGCCCGGCGAATGCAGGACCAGCCTCGACACGGACGCGATCTGCGGCCAGGTCGGGCCTGGTCCTGCATTCGCGCCCCCAGCTCGCCTGCCCAGCACACCTGCCCGTAACATCCGGGCGATACCGTCGATGAATGGATGACGCCGTGCCCCTCGCCTCCCTGCCCCACCACGACGGTTCTCCGCTGTATATAGAGGAGCAGCATCCGTCGCTCGGCCAGGACCTGGTGATGCGGATGCGGGTTCCCCAGGACTTCGGCGCGGTCACCAGCGTGCACGTGAGGTCGAACCCCAACCGCGAGCCGCGTTTTGCCGAGGCCGCCCTCGTGGCGAGCACCGACGGCTGGGACTGGTGGCAGGCGAGCATCGAGGTCGAGAACCCCGTCCACCACTACCGCTGGCTGATCGTGACAGCCGACGGCCGCCAGCACTGGCTGAACGCCCGGGGGCTGTCGCGGGTCGAGACCCTCGACAGCGAGGACTTCCGCATCGCGGCGGGAGCCGACGCTCCGGACTGGGCGGCCGAAAGCGTGATGTACCAGGTGTTCCCCGACCGCTTCGCCCGCTCGGATGCCGCGGACTCGCGGCAGACTCCGGACTGGGCGATCGCCGCGGGATGGGACGACCCCGTCGACGTCCAGCCTCCGGCCCGGTCGCAGCAGTTCTACGGCGGCGACCTCGACGGCGTGCGCGAGAAGCTCGACCACCTCGTGAACTTGGGCGTCAACCTGCTCTACCTGACCCCGGTCTTCCCCGGACGCTCCAACCACCGCTACGACGCCTGGAGCTTCGCGGAGGTCGACGAGCTGTTGGGTGGCGATGAGGCCCTGGTGCGCCTCGTCGAGGCTGCGCATGCACGCGGCATCCGTGTGATCGGCGATCTCACGTCCAACCACTCCGGCGACGGCCACGAGTGGTTCACCTCGGCCCTGGCAGACGCGGATTCCGATGAGGCGGCGTTCTACTACTGGCTCGACGCCGTGCAGGCCGAGCTCGCCCCCGACGAGTCGGCGTCGGCAGCCGACGCGGTCGATGCCAGCTACGCGGTGACGGATGCCGCCCCGTCCGCCCTGCCCCGGCGGAAGTACGTCTCGTGGCTCGGCGTGCCGAGCCTGCCCAAGTTCAACTGGAACTCCGAGGCGCTGCGCCGCAGATTCATCGAGGGCGATGAGTCCGTCGTGGCACGCTGGCTGCGGCCGCCGTTCAACCTCGACGGCTGGCGCATCGACGTGGCGAACATGACCGGCCGCTACCTCGACGAGGACCACAACGCCGAGGTGCGTCGCATCATCCGTCGCACCATGACCGAGGTGAACCCCGACACCATCCTTCTGGGGGAGTCGACCAACGACGCCGCGGGAGACTTCCAGGGCGACGCGTGGCACGGCGCCATGACCTATGCGAACTTCACGCGGCCGTTGTGGTCATGGCTGCTCGTACCCGGCAGCACGGCGTTCGGCGGCCTGGGCTTCGCGCTCGGGATGGTGCCCGACTTCACCGGGCAGGAGTTCGTCGAGGCGCACACCAGGTTCGCGGCCGGATTCCCCTGGCGCACCAGGCTCGGCGCGATGAACGCCCTCGACACCCACGACACCCCGCGTTTCGCCACCTGGGCCCGGCCCGGCGTCACTCCGGTGGCTCTGGGGCTCTCCGTCACGCTGCCGGGCATCCCGGTCGTCTTCGCCGGCGACGAGTTCGGCCTCACGGGCGAAGACGGCGAGGCGTCTCGCACGCCGATGCCGTGGAGCACGACGGGCGAGGTCGAGGTGGCTGAACGCATCGATCTCTACGGGGCGCTGATCGGGCTGCGGCGCGCGCACCTCGCGCTCTCGACCGGCAGCATGCGCTGGCTGCACGTGGGCGACGACGTTCTCGTCTACGTGCGGGAGTCGGCGTCCGAGGCCGTGCTCTGCGTCGCCGCACGCGCCGACTACGACGTGGCCCTCGCGCCGACCGCTCTGGCCGGGGCGGACGCCGCGACGTCGGCGTTCGGCGCCGGCCATCTGGCGGCATCCGTCGACGGCATCCGCCTGCAGGGGAGCGGACCGTCGTTCTCCGCCTGGGTGCTGCCCGGAGTGTCGGCGGTGACGGCGGCGTAGCACCGCGGAGGGTGGCCCGCGGTCTGAGACGCTCTCCGCGGATGCTATTCTCTACTGGTGCCAAAAACGTGGCGCGCTCTCGAGCGCCCCACACTTTGGCCCCCTTAGCTCATTGGTAGAGCACTTCCTTGGTAAGGAAGAGGTAGTGGGTCCGATTCCCACAGGGGGCTCAGACTCTCGACGTGAAGTTCTGCGTCGGGGTCCGCGGCGGGGTAGCTCAGGTGGTTAGAGCACACGGCTCATAATCGTGGTGTCGCGGGTTCAAGTCCCGCTCCCGCTACAACAAGAGGCTCGTTCGACGAGCGCGTTCTCTGCCGGATGCCGGAGTGCGTCTTCGGGGTCGGAGCATGATCAGCCGTTAGGCTCTGCCGGTGAGTGTTTCCGATGTACTGGCGATCACCGTCGAGGTGCTCTCGTGGATCGGCCTGGGTATCGGCATCCCGTTGTTCCTCGGCGTCTGGATCTGGCGTTCCGGCCTGTGGAGCTGGCGGCGGGTCGACGTCGAGATCGTGGGGCCCATCGGAGGCGGCGGTCCGCTCTCTGCGCGCTGGTTCGCCGTCGATCAGGTGCACGAGCGCGCACTGGCGCCGTCCGAGGCCGCCGGCATCCCCGACCTCGACGCCGTGAAGGGATTCGCCGACCAGCATGGACGCCTGCGCTTCGACCGGCACAGTGAGGCGTCGCACGTGTTGTGGCTGTTGTCGCTGATCTTCCTCGCAGTGGGGATCGTGGCATTCGTGGTCTCGGTGCTCCTTCCCTTCCTCACGGCGTGACCGCGGAGCACCGATCGTCGTAGCGGGTGATCGTTCAGCCCGGCTCTCCGGCGCGCGCACGAAGCGTGTAGGTGTCGCTGGTGAGCGTCGTGTACGACTCGGCGATGATCTGCTCGAGCACGCCGAGGTCGATGGCCGAGAGGTCGCGGATGTAGAGGCATCCGACGCCCGTCGTGTGAGGACCGAGGCGCGCGAGCTGGTCGGGGTAGCGCGAGATGCCGTCCATCAGGTAGATCGACGTGGCGGCCTTGCGCGGTGAGAAGCCGGCGGCCGCGACGTCGCCCTCGCGGCCGCTCTCGTATCGGTAGTGGTGGCTGCCGAAACCGATGATCGTGCCGGAGAGACGGGCCGGTTCCCCGGTGACCCTCGAGTAGAGACCGAGGAGGGTCTCGGCGTCGGCTCGTCGCCGGGCCGACGGCACAGCTGCGATGAAGTCCCCGACCTCGTTGGTCTCGGTCACGGTCAGGCTGCCTCGGTCTTCTCCGCCGGTGATGGCTCGGCGAACGGGGGAGCCGGCTCGTCGTCGGGGTTCCAGGCCTTGACGATGGCCCAGGCGACCGCGGCGATCGGCACCGACAGCACGGCGCCGACGATGCCGCCGAGGATGGTTCCAGCTGTCAGGGCGACGAGGATGACCAGCGGATGCAGCTTGAGCGACCGCGCCTGCACGACGGGCTGCAGGAAGTTGCCCTCGATCTGGTTGACCGCGATGACGATGCCCACGACGATCAGCGCGACGACGGGTCCGTTCGCGACGAGGGCGACGAGCGCTGCCAGGATGCCGGCGACGGTGGCACCGACGATCGGTATGAAGGCACCGATGAACACGATCACGGCGAGCGGGAGCGCCAGGGGAACCTGGAGGATCGCCAGGCCGATGCCGACACCGGCCGCGTCGACGAACGCGATGATCGCCGTGCCGCGCACGTAGCCGCCGAGAGTCCTGACAGAAGTGGCGCCGATGCGCTGGCCGCGCTCGAGGCTGCGGCCGCTGAACGGACGCAGGAAGAACGCCCAGATGCGGTCGCCGTCCTTGAGGAAGAAGAACAGAACGACGACGGCGAGGAGGGCGCCGGTGACGACTTCCGCGGCGACCGAGACGCCCGCGATGGCGCCGCTGCCGAACTGGCTGCTGGTGAAGAAGTCGGTGACCGTTCCCTTGAGGCTGTCGAGCTGGTCCTGGTCGATGGGCAGTGAGCCGCTCTGCAGGAAGTCGCCGACGGCGTCGATGCCGTCGGTGGCCGACTTCGACAGCTCCTCCCACTGGCCGCGCACCGCGAACACGATGAGGGTGATGATGCCGCCGAAGATCACGATGCCGCCGATGAGGGTGATCCAGGTGGCGACGATCGCCGGCAGGCCGCGACGACGCATCCAGCCGATGACCGGGGACAGCGCGGCCGCGAGGATCAGGGCGATGAGCACCGGGATGACGACCAGCTTCAGCTGCACCAGGCCCCAGACGACGACGGCCGCGAGGGTGAGGCCGAGGAGGATCTGGGCGCTCCTGATGCCGACCTCTCCGAGCCCGTCGGTGAGAAGCGATCGCAGGGGCCGGTGGGGGCGGCGACGGGACGGCGAGGCGGCGGCCGGGGCGGCATCCGGTGCCACGAGGTCTGGCCCCGGTGCCGGAGTCGTCGTGGGGGCCGGCGGAACCGGGTCGGGCACGGAGTCAGGCTCGTTGTGGCTCATGGCCCAACGGTACCCGCCCGGTCAGGAGCTGCTGCGGGGGTGGACACGCGGCGTCGCGTCTGATTCTCCACAGCGGCGACGATCCCATCCGGTCGGCGGCTCAGAGCTGGCGCAGCTGGCCACGCACGATGGAGTCTCCCGAGTGCGCCGGGTTGCCGTCGGCGGGCTCGTCGGAGATGTCGACCACGGAGAACTGGGCGAGGTCGATTCCCGCCGGAACCACGAAGCGGCCGCTCGCGCCCGAGAGCTGGCCGAGGCTGACGAGCCCGTTGGTCGCCGGGTCGATGAGCCAGACCTCGCGCAGGTCGGTGCCCGATGGCGCATCGAGGTCGATGACCAGATCGCGGGAGTCGGCGGAGCCGCTCTGCTCGAGCCGCGCGGTGCCCGAGGCGTTCCACGACGGGAACGGATCGAGCTCCGCCTGAGCGATGACGTCGGCTGACGGCATCGGCCAGAGGATCGCCCCGGCGACGCCGGCCAGCACGCCCACCACGAGTGCGGCTGCGGCGACGGGCCACCAGCGCGCGAAGCCGGTCGGCCGGGTGCGCCGCTCGGTGATGGATGCGGGTGCGGGGGGAGCGGCATCCGGAGTCTCGACCGTGTCTGCTTCCGCCCTCGCATCGGCGTGCCCGAGCCCGAGCTCTGCGCTGATGGCGTCCCAGACCCGCTGCGGCGGAGTCAGGAGTTCGACGTCCCGCGACGAGCGGCCGATGCTCACGGTGCGACGGAGTCCATCGAGCTCGCTGGAGCAGCGCTCGCAGGAGTCCAGGTGGGAGCGCTGTGCTCCGTCGGGATCGGCATCACCGAGGGCGATGAGTGCCAGGGTGTCGTCATCGAGATGCATTGTCATCCACCTCCATTCGTGTGCGCAGACGCCCGAGACTTCGGCGGATGTGGCTCTTGACCGTTCCGAGCGGCAGCCCGGTTCTGTCGGCGATCTCGGTGTGGGTCATGTCTCCGTAGAAGGCCAGTGCCATGACCTCTCGCGGCACGGGATCGAGTCGTGCGAGCTCATCGGCGATCATGAGGCGTTCGGCGACGTCCACCTCGACGGATTGTTCCTGAACGTGGGCCATGGATTCGCTGGACTCGACGATGCGCAGTGCCCTGGATCGTGCGGCGAGCGCATCGGCGATGCGGTGGCGCGTGATCCCGACGATCCACGCGGGGAGGGGGCCGCGGTCCGGGTCGAAGTTGTCTCGTCCCTGCCAGGCGGAGACGAACACCTGCTGTGTCACGTCCTCGGCGTCGGCCGCGATGCCGAGTGACCGCACCGCGAGCGTGTAGACGAGCGACGACCAGCGCGCATAGGCAGCGGCGATGGCACGATCGTCGCCGGCGCGGAACGCCAGCGCGATGGCCGCGTCGTCATCGATGTCGAGCACAGTGGCGAGTCGTCCTCCGTGGTGGGATCGCGTCGGCTCGACGCGCCGCGTCGCTCCTCGAGCCGACCGTGGCCGGTTTCCAGGGGCGTTGCTGTGCCCCAGCATAGTCACGAGCGCGTCGTGTGATGGGTCCGGCAGGGCTGCCCTGGAGGCATCCGTCGACAGCCCTGCCGAGTCGTGGAGCATGGGGTCCTTCCCGATGCGCGATCGGTTCGCGCGGTGCTCTTCACCCACTACTTCCGGCACAACGGGCACTTCGGATGCACCGGATCGACTTTTTTCCGAACCCTTGCCAGTACCCCCCGAACACGGGCATAGTCGTCTCCGGAGGCATCCACACACCGGCACGTCAGTGCCATCAGAGAAGAGGAATGCCCCCATGAAGAAGCTGATCGCGGTCACCGCCGCATTCGTCACCGCCGGAGCACTGGTGCTCACGGCCGTGGCTCCAGCCAACGCCGGCACTGCCACGACGTCGCCGTCCGGATCGATCGTCGACGTGGCCGTCGCCGCGTCGGGTGGTGGAACGCCCGACTCCAACCCCGCCGACTACGACATCCTGATCCAGGCGCTCACAGCGACCGGGCTCGTGCCCGTGCTCGCCGACACCAGCACGAAGTTCACGGTGTTCGCTCCCAACGACCGGGCCTTCGCCCGCCTCGTGAAGGACCTCACCGGCACCGCCCCGGCGAGCGAGGCCGCTGCGCTCACGACCATCACGGGTGCGTTCACCATCGACGAGATCAAGAACATCCTGCTGTACCACGTGGTGGCGGGCAAAGCACTGAGCCCGGTCAAGGTGATCTTCGCGGGCAAGCTCACGATGGCCAATGGCGGAATCGTGAAGCCGCGGCTCATCACCCTGCGCGATGAGTCCCCGACCCTCAAGGACCCGAAGCTGGTCCTCAGGGCGATCAACATCAAGGCGTCGAACGGCGTCATCCACACGATCGACCGCGTGCTCGTTCCGGGAAGCTAGCTCAGAACGAGAACGGTGCTGCGCGGCCCGCGGACGGGTCGCGCAGCATCGTCGCGCCGCATCAGCTGTCAGATGGTCGAGGCGTCGATGACGAAGCGGTACCTCACATCGGAGGAGAGCACGCGCTCGTAGGCCTCGTTGATGCGATCGGCCGAGATGAGCTCGGTCTCGGGGGCGATGCCGTGCTCGGCGCAGAAGTCGAGCATCTCCTGGGTCTCGCGGATGCCGCCGATGCTGGAACCTGCGAAGCTGCGGCGGTTGCCGAACAGCGTGAAGACGCCGACGGGCAGCGGCTCGGCCGGTGCTCCCACGCTCACGAGGGTGCCGTCCAAGCGCAGAAGCGACAGGTAGGCGTTGATGTCGATCGAGGCGCTCACGGTGTTGATGATGAGATCGAAGTGGTTCTTCAGCTCGCTGAAGGTGGCCTCGTCGCTGGTGGCGAAGTAGTGGTCGGCGCCGAGACGCAGGCCATCCTCCTTCTTGCTCAGGGTCTGCGACAGCACGGTGACCTCTGCGCCCATCGCGTGCGCGATCTTCACGGCCATGTGGCCGAGCCCGCCCATGCCGACGACGGCGACGCGCTTGCCCGGACCGGCGTTCCAGTGGGCGAGCGGCGAGTAGGTGGTGATTCCGGCGCAGAGCAACGGAGCCGCCTTCTTGAAGGGGATGGACTCGGGAACCTTCAGCACGAAGTCCTCGACGACGACGACGTGCGTCGAGTAGCCGCCCTGCGTGATGGTGCCGTCGCGGTCGACGACGGCGTAGGTTCCGACGTTGCCGGCGAGGCAGTACTGCTCTTCGCCGGCGAGGCAGTTCTCGCACTCGCGGCAGGAGTTCACCATGCACCCGACGCCGACCCTGTCCCCGACGCTGTGCTTGGTGACGGCGGAGCCGACCTCGGTGACCGTGCCGACGATCTCGTGGCCGACGACCTGCGGGTAGCTGATCGGTCCCCACTCGCCGCGCACGGTGTGGATGTCGGAGTGGCAGATGCCCGAGTACGCGATCTCGATGAGCACGTCGTTCGCGCCGACGGCGCGACGTTCGATGGTGGTCTTGACGAGGGGGTCGGTGGCTGATGGCGCTGCATAGGCGTCGACGGTGAGCATGGATCTCCTGGGGGTTCTCGAGGGGGAGTGGCCTGCCGTGGCCGATCAGCGCCGGACTGCGCCGGGGCTGCTCGCGACATCACGGCGACGTCTCAAGCGTAGGCGCGTGGCCCCGAACACTGGGAGGGGTTGCCCGTACCCCCATGGTGTGCGTTCAGGCGGCTCAGTGGATGAGAGCCTTGAGCACGATCATCGCGACACCGAAGAGCGCCGTGATGAACGCACCGAGGATGCGCATGGGCCGGCCGTGCCCGTAGCGAGTGAAGGCGACGTAGCCGAGCACGGCGAGGATGAGCACGCCGACCCAGAGAGCGGCCCAGATGGCCAGCTCGTCGTCGACCACCCGCAGTGCGCCGAGCAGCAGGATCGCCGATGGGATGAGCGCGGCAGTCAGGAACCCGAGGGACCGGCGCAGCGATCGGCGGAAGTCGACCGCCAAGGAGCCGCGAGTCTCCTGCGGGGCGCGCCGCGGACCGGCGATGGTGCCTGCGTAGACGTGGGCGGCCCAGAAGACGATCACCGTGACGAAGACAGCGGTGAATACCTGCCACGGATCCTCTCCATGGCCCCCACTGGCGGTGATCATGCCGCTGACGAGCACGATCCCGTAGACGGATTCCTCGGTGACGAACCCGGTGCGCTGCACGAACGGGCCGACGACGTCGCGGCTCATGCGTCGGCGACCTCCGTGCTCCGGGACGGCACGTCCACATCGATTCCGCCCTCACGGGTGAAGCGCGGGTTCACGGAGACGATCACAGGTGCCGGTACGAATCCTCCGGCGAACAGGCCCTCGCCCTGGCGGAACTGCGGCGCGCGCGCGAGCATTCCCGGAGGGGCGTAGCCGAAGATCTCACCCAGCTCGGCGAGATCGAGCGGCGAATTCATCTTCATGAGCACCAGGTTGTCGCACTGCGAGATGATGCCCGGGTGGATCTTCGACGGCCGCTGTGTCGAGAGCAGCAGCCAGAGGCCGAACTTGCGACCCTCGGCTGCGATCTGGATGATGCGTTCCCGCACCGCGGTCTGCAGGGGCGACGTGCCCTCCGGTGAGCACAGGTTGTGCGCCTCGTCGATGACGATGAGGAGAGGCCTGCGCGACTCCCGCTTCGCCCAGAGATCGTCGAGGACGGCCAGTGCGACGACGAGGTGCTCCTCCGGGTAGGTGAAGCCGCCGATGTCGAGAACTGTCGCATCCGGTCGCCGGTCGAGGATCTCGGTGGCGGCCTCGTGTTCGCCAGCCCAGATGCTCCAGTCCACCGTGCGGAGGTTCTCGATGCGCGCCTGCAGCGCGGTGGCCGCTTCGACGTTCCGGCCCGCCAGGGTCGGGACGATCTGCGACGCCTCGATGCTCCCCAGGCGTTCCTCGAGGTGGAGCAGCTCGTTGTACTCCTGGCGGTGGGTGAGCGGATCGAGCCGCAGCACGGCCGCGCGGCTCGGCATCGACATGGCGGTGAAGCGCACGCGCAGCCCGTCGCTGCCTTCCACCCTCGGTCGGAGCACACGGATGTCGCGGCTCGCGAGGACCTCGCTGGCGGCGGGATCCATCGTCGGGTTGTTCGGATTCGGCTCGTGGATGCGCACGAAGTCGGCGTTGGGGTCGAACACCACCATCGGCAATGCCGTGTGCAGGAGCAACTGCTCGAGAAGGACACCGAGGGCATAGGTCTTGCCGGACCCGCTCTGGCCGCACCAGAACGTGTGGCGGTTGAATCGCTTCGAGAGGAGACGAGCCGACACGGCATCCGTGCCGGTGATGCCGCCGATGCCGAGGTCGGCCGCTTCGAACACCAGGTCGATCGTGTCGGCGTCCGCACGCTGGAGGATCCCCGAGGAGAACGGAGCTGACCTGCGGGCGTCGAAGGCTCCTGCGTCATCGGTCACACCGAAGATGCGTCCGGTTCCGCGCAGCGACCCCTCCATGGTGAAGGTGACCTCGTCGACCTGGCCGACGTGCTGACGGCCGGAGGGATCCAAGACCGACACGAAGTCGCCGGGCTCGAACGGCTGGTCGACGGTGCCCCGGAACTGGAACCGCCTGCCATCGAGCGACACGGCCGAGGTGGCGGCATCCGTTCTGCCTGCGTCGGCAACCGTCATGTGCTCCTGCTCCTTGCCTCTGCGCGAGCCGGGTGGGTCGACTCTCGTCACTGTATGGCGCAACGGCGCCGGTCACAACGAGAACCGCGGACGGAGCCGCAGGCGTCAGGTCGTACGGGGCTGCAGGCTCAACGCCACGTCCGCGGCATCTGCGCCGACGACCGCTCCCACGATGCGCGGTCCGTAGCGGTCGTACTTCGAGTGGTATGCCGCGTCGACCTCCGCCGGAGCGGCTCCGGTCGGTGTCGAGAAGGTGACGTCGCGTTCCAGTCCAGCGGCGCGGATGCGGCCGATGCCGCTCGCGTTGGCCCGGCGGAACCAGGGGTTCGTGCTGCCGTGTGCCGAGCGCACCACGAGCTCGTCTCCGACGCGCACCACCCAGATGGTGACGTAGGGCCGGAGAGTGCCGTCGGCCCGCAGCGAGGCGAGCTCGAGCTCGTCAGCGCCTCCGATGCGAGCGAGATCGTCATTCGTCCATGAGGTCATGGCTGGTCCTTTCGTGGAGTCTCGGTCTGCTGTGCGAGTGGGTGGGTGGTGATGGATGCTGCGATACCAGTGAACTCGTCGGCGCTCGCTCGCGGGAGTCCCTGCTGTTCCGGGTAACACCAGTGCCTCCCTTCCCGCCGAGGCCGGGCGTACTGTCGAATCCATGGATCAGACAGCGCAGATCCGCGAGTTCCTGAGCACCCGCCGGGCGCGGATCACCCCCGAGCAGGCTGGGCTCCCCGCCTACGGCGGCAACCGACGCGTGACCGGACTCCGTCGTGAAGAGGTCGCGATGCTGGCCGGTGTGAGCGTCGACTACTACGTGCGCATGGAGCGCGGCAATCTCGGCGGCGTCTCGGACAGCGTGCTCGAGGCCGTGGGTCGAGCACTGCAGCTGGACGACGCCGAGCACGCCCACCTCTTCGACCTTGCCAGGGCCTCCGTGCCGACGCTGTCGTCGTCACCGCGTCGTCGACCGACGGCGAGAGGTGTGCGCGAGCCCGTGCAGCAGCTGCTCGACGCCATCACCGAGGCACCGGCCTGGGTGCGCAACGCCCGTCACGACATGCTCGCCTCGAATCGGATGGCACGAGCGCTGTACTCACCGATGCTGACGGATGCGCGGCAGCCGCCGAACTCGGCCCGCTTCGTGTACCTCGACCCGGCGTCGCAGGAGTTCTTCACCGACTGGGAGCGCGCCGCCGACGACATCGCCGCGATGTTGCGCCTCGAAGCCGGGCAGCATCCGCATGACAGGGCGCTCTCCGACCTCATCGGCGAGCTCTCCACGCGAAGCGAGGTGTTCAGGCAGCGCTGGGCGAAGCACAATGTGCGCTTCCATCGCACGGGGTTCAAGAGGCTGCACCATCCGGTGGTGGGAGCCCTGGAGCTGAACTTCGAGGCGATGGAGCTCTCGAGCGATGCCGACCTCACGCTGCTCGTCTACACGGCGCCGGCCGGTTCGCCCACGGCTGACGCGCTGAAGCTCCTCGGCAGCTGGGCGATGACGCAGGACGACTCCCTGGTCGAGTAGCAGACGAGTGGAGCACGGATGCGTCGAGACGGCGGGGTGATCTCGATACGTGTCGGACTTCGTCCGGCACTACTCGATCAGCGGTGGGTGTCGGACTTCGTCCGGCACTACTCGATCAGCGGCGGCTGAGACCAGCGACGAATGAAGGGAAACACCATGCACCTCCTCCCCAAGACCCCGACGACGAAGGGACCAGCCGAGATGTTCACCGGCGACGTCTACTTCGACGTGATCGCTCGCGGCGAGGCGCCCTCGCGTCTGCGCGTCAACCTGGTGCGGTTCGCGCCGGGTGCCCGCACGGCGTGGCACAAACACTCGCTCGGGCAGACGGTGCATGTCACCGACGGCGTCGGCTTCATCCAGTCGCGCGGCGGCGAGGTCGTCACGATGCACCCCGGTGACACCGTCTACACGCCGCCCGGCGAGTGGCACTGGCACGGGGCGTCTGGCGACTCCTTCATGAGCCACCTGGCGATGTGGGAGGACGACGACGCCACGTGGGGCGACCACGTGACAGACGAGGAGTACGGAGCCGGGGCGGCAGGCTGATCGAGCTGCTCGGGCTGGAGACAGCGCAGCCCCTCGGCGCGATGCGCTGAGGGGCCACGGCGTCGGACGGGAGCATCAAGCCCGCACGTCATTGTGCTCGACCCGGATCGCGTCGCGACAGATGCCAGCATGGCTGGTCTCTGCCCTAAGGATACGTCGGCTTTCGGCGCCGGCACGACGGCTTGACAAAATCTGTGCAGACAGTTTCTAGGCACCGATCGACAGATCGGGCTGGGCTTCGATCCCGAACGTGCGGCGCAGCGCCGAACGCGCGGCGTGCCAGCCATTCAAACCGTGCACGCCCGGCCCCGGAGATGTCGATGCCGAGCACAGGTAGACGCCGTCGAGAGGGGTGTGCCACGGGTCTGGAGCGAACACCGGCCGCTTCAGCAACTGCAGGATGTTGGCAGCCCCGGAGGCGATGTCGCCGCCGATGTAGTTCGGGTTGTACTCCTCCAGGTCCATCGCCGTTCGACTCGACGACGCCAGGATGGTGTCGCGGAATCCGGGTGCGAAACGCTCGATCTGGGCCGTGACCGCATCGGTCTGGTCGATGTCGGATCCTGCTGGAACGTGCGTGTACGCCCAGGCCGTGTGCTTGCCGTCCGGTGCCCGCGACCCGTCGACGACGCTCGGCTGCGAGATCAGGACGTAGGGAGCGTCGCTGTGCCGCCCCGAGGCGACAGTGCGCTCGGCCGCGGCGATCTGGGCGCGGCTGCCGCCGAGGTGCACGGTACCGGCGTCGCCCACGGCCGGGTTCGCCCACGGGATGGGCGCATCGAGTGCGAAGTCGACCTTCGCCGCGGCGTTGCCGTACTCGAATGACTCCAGCTGTCGGGCGTAGGCGCCGGGCAGCCTGTCTCCGGCGAGCTCGAGAAGGGTCCGGGGTGTGGTGTCCAGGATGACCGCGCGGCTCGACGGGAGGGCGCGCAGG
Organism: Leifsonia sp. Root1293; assembly: GCF_001425325.1. Lineage (NCBI taxonomy): Bacteria > Bacillati > Actinomycetota > Actinomycetes > Micrococcales > Microbacteriaceae > Leifsonia > Leifsonia sp. Root1293. The sequence continues at coordinate 577,872 of NZ_LMEH01000002.1, forward strand.
TCGGTGACCTCCGCATCCGTCACCAGGGAACCGCCATGGGCGATGAGGTCGTCGACCATGGCGTCGATGATCGCCTGCGTGCCACCGATGGGGATCGGCCAGCCGCGGGCATGGGCGTGTGCGGCGAGGGAGAGTCCAGCTCCGGCGGTCGTCGGACTCGGCATCGACCTGATGGCGTGCGCGGCGACGCCACTGAGCATCGCCGGGGCGACGTCGTCGGTGAAGCGCAGGTTCCACAGCGGAGTGCCCTGCTCGAGCACTCGGAGTCCCAGGCGGGCTGCGAGCACCGGGTGTTCGGGAACGCGGAGCAGGGTGTCGCCGGTGAGGCTCGCGACCCAGTCCGCCCTCTCCACGAGCGGCCCCATGAGTGCGGCGTAGGCGCGACCGTCTCGGCCGAGTTCAGCGGCCGTCCTCTCCAGGTCCACGTAGGCGACCCCGGCGCGACCGTCGTCGAGCGGATGCGCGAACGACGCCCCGGGCAACCGCAGGTCGATGCGCCGATGGAGCTGGAACTCGCGGAAGAACGGCGATGCGAGGGCGAGCGGATGCACCGCGGAGCAGACGTCGTGCAGGAAGCCAGGCAGCGTCAACTCGGCGGACCGTGCGCCGCCCCCCGGCGTCGAGTTGCGCTCGTAGACGACGACACGCAGGCCGGCGCGGGCCAGGGTGACGGCCGCGGCCATCCCATTGGGGCCGGCTCCGACGACCACGGCGTCGAACTCGGTCGTTGCGCTCATTGCGGGGGAACCGTCTCCGCGTGGGCCCCATGGAACGTCGACGGCTGCCGGCCCTCGGCGATGTAGGCGAGTCGGCGCAGCGTCTCGCGGTTCCGGAGGTAGAGCATCGGCTCGGTCAGGATGCGGGGAACCCAGTCGCCCGGCCCGGCGACGGGGTGCTCCTGGATGCGCACCAGGCATCCGTCTCCCCACGGCTTGACGTCGATGGTGACGCGGGCCTCGCCGATCGGCCAGCCCTTCGCGCGCATGACCGCGCGGTGGGGTGGCGCCCACTCCTCGCTCACGGTCTCGTCATCGATCAGCGCCGGCCACACGCCGACGGAATGCTGGAGCGTGCTCCGGGGTGAAGGCCACGCCTTGTCGACCGCGCGCATCCTGGATGCCCCGACCACCCAGACCGGGTAGAGCCATCCGTCGGCGAGCACCTCGAACACGGCAGCCGGCGGGCACGACATCCGCTTGACGTTGCGAGACACGATTGCACTCCTTCCGGCGCCGATGACGACGCACGTCACGGCTGGATCGCGCTGCGCGACCTGACTTCGACAGTACGGGGCGCCGACCAGTGGCGACAGTGCTTGACAGGGCGCTACACGGCGGTCGCAACCCGTTGACTCTCCGCTCGGGTCGGCGCAGAGTCTCCTCATGACTGCCAGCAGCCACTCCACCGCCGGCGACGGACCGGATCGTGCCCACCTCCGACCCGAGGGAGTCTCCGACGAGACCATCTCGGCGCTCGGCAAGCTGTCCGAGGCGCTGGAGGTCGCCGAAGACGCGCGCGGCCATCTGTACGCCTTCCACAGGCTCACCGGCCAGGCCGACCTCGCTCTGGGTGAGGCCGTCGAGCAGTTGCGCGATGCCGGCCACAGCGACCTGGCCGACAGGATCGAGTCGGAGCTCGTCGGCCGCAACGTCATCGAGGGGCGGTGGACCTTCCAGATCGTCGAGGAGTACGACGACGGCTACCACGCCGCGTTCGTCGAGCTTGAACGGCGGGCGCGAGACGACCTCGTCGCCGGCCGCAGGCATCTCTTCGAGGCTGAGATGAAGGAGGAGCGGCGCAGCCAGGGTCGCAGACACCACGAGGCGAGACCGGCCGAGTGACCGCTGCACCGAGGGTGGTCTGAGCGCCTCCGCAGCGCATCCACCGGCACACGGCAAGGGGTTGTGGGCTCCGGATGCACTCCGCGATGGTGGAGGCAGATGCGGCAGAGCGCCGTTCGGAGAGGACACCATGCCGCTCGTCGGATTTCATGCGTCACACGAACAGATCCACCCCGGCGCACTGCTCACCGCCGTGCAGCGGGCCGAGCAGGCCGGATTCCAGGCGGCCATGTGCTCGGACCACTTCGCGCCCTGGCTGCCGGAACAGGGCCACTCCGGCTTCGCCTGGAGCTGGCTCGCCGCGGCGCTCGAGTCGACGCGGCTCGAGTTCGGCGTCGTGACGGCGCCCGGTCAGCGCTACCACCCTGCGATCATCGCCCAGGCCATGGCGACTCTCGCCGCGATGTATCCGGGGCGGTTCTGGGCGGCCCTCGGCAGCGGGGAGGCGATGAACGAGCACATCACCGGCGACGCCTGGCCGGAGAAGCCCGTGCGCGATGCGCGGCTCGTGGAGTGCGTCGACGTGATCCGGCGGCTGCTCGCCGGAGATGAGGTGTCGGTCGACGGGCTCGTCACCGTCGACCGGGCGCGTGTCTGGAGTCTCCCCGAGGAGCCGCCGGCGATCTTCGCCGCCGCCGTCAGCGTGGAGAAGGCCGCATCGGCCGCCACGTGGGCCGATGGGCTCATCACCGTGGCGCAGCCCCCAGAGCAGCTGCGCTCCGTCGTAGACGCCTATCGCGACAGCGGGGGCTCCGGTCCGGTCTGCCTGCAGGTGCACCTGAGCTACGCCGCCACCGAGGACGAGGCTCTCGCCGTCGCGAACGAGCAGTGGCGCAACGGCCTGGTGCCGCCGTTGCGGTCCTGGGACCTTGACGATCCGTCCGACTTCGTCGCCGAGACGGCGGATGCCGCCCCGGACGCGATCCGGGGCCCGGTGTTCGTGTCGGCTGACGTTGCGGCGCACCTCGCCCACCTCGAATCGCTCGCGTCGATCGGGTTCGACAGGCTCTACCTGCACCACGTCGGACGCGATCAGGATCGCTTCATCGACGTCTTCGGCGCCGAGGTGCTCCCGCAGCTGGCGGGGGTGCACGCGTGAAGATCACCGACACCAGCGACCTGTGGTGGAAGACCGCCGTCGTCTACTGCCTCGACATCGAGACCTACATGGACTGGAACGATGACGGCTGCGGCGACTTCGAGGGCCTCGTGCACCGCATCGACTACCTCGCCGAGCTCGGGGTCACCTGCCTGTGGCTGATGCCGTTCCAGCCGACGCCCGACAGGGACGACGGCTATGACATCACCGACTTCTACGGCGTCGACCCGCGCTTCGGCAGCCTGGGCGATGTCGCCGAGCTGATCCGCACCGCCACCGACAGGGGCATCAGGGTCATCATCGATCTCGTCATGAACCACACCTCGAACCGGCATCCGTGGTTCAAGTCGGCTCGGAGCAGCCCGACATCGCCGTATCGCGACTACTACGTCTGGCGCGACGAGCCGCCGGCGACGCAGCCGGAGACAGTCTTCCCGGGCGAGGAGGATGGCGTGTGGGACTGGGATGAGAAGGCCGGCCAGTACTACCTGCACACCTTCTACAAGCAGCAGCCCGACCTCAACATCGCCAACCCGAAGGTGCGGGACGAGATCGCGAAGACCGTCGGGTTCTGGCTCGCGCTGGGCGTCTCCGGCTTCAGGGTCGACGCCGTGCCGTTTCTCATCGAGCCGCCTGCCGGTACAGAGATCGGCGACCCTCACGAGTTCCTGCGCGACATCCGCCGGTTCCTCGAGCGTCGGTCGTCCGAGGCGATCCTGCTGGGCGAGGTGAACCTGCCGTACGAGCAGCAGATCGAGTACTTCGGCGGGAGCCGCTCCGCAGAGCTCACGATGCAGTTCGACTTCGAGGCGATGCAGCGCATGTACCTCGCGCTCGCGCGTTCCGACGCGACGCCGCTCGCCGAGACGCTGGCGCGTCGACCGGCGCTCGAGCCCGAGATGCAGTGGGCGAACTTCGTGCGCAATCACGACGAGCTCACCCTCGACAAGCTCAGTGATCCCGAACGCCAGGAGGTCTTCGACGCGTTCGCCCCGGAAGACTGGATGCGGGTCTACGGGCGGGGCATCGCACGGCGCCTGCCACCCATGCTCGGCGGCGACCCACGCAGGATGAAGCTGGTCTACAGCCTCCTGTTCTCCCTGCCGGGAACGCCGGTGCTGTTCTACGGCGAGGAGATCGGGATGGGAGAGAACAAGGAGCTGGGCGGCCGGCTGACGGTGCGCTCGCCGATGCAGTGGACGAGCGAACGCAACGGCGGCTTCTCGCGTGCCATCCCCTCACGCCTCGTGGCCCGGCCGCCCAGTGACGGCTACGCGCCGGAGCACGTCAACGTCGAGGCCCAGATGCACGACGAGGAGTCGATGCTGCTGTTCATCCGCCGGCTGACCACCCGCTACCGGGCGTCGGCGGAGATCGGATGGGGCGCCCTCGAGATCCTCGAGCAGCCGGAAAAGTCGGTGCTCGCCCACCAGGTCACCGCGGACGTCGGCCGCCTCATCGCCCTGCACAACTTCGCCAACACTCCCGTGGTCGTGCCGCTCGCGCTCCAGGTCGATGGCGAGGGCTGGGAGCTGTCCGATCTCTTCGCCGTCACCCGCATCCCGGTCGACGAGCGTGGACGCGCCGAGGTGCACCTCGACGCCTACGGCTACCGCTGGCTGCGGTTGGTGGGGCCGGGGGACAGACGGCTGACCTGATGGTCTTCGCCGGCGCCGTTTCCGGCGCTGCCGACCGCCGGTGTCACGCCGGCGCCGGGAACGGGGTCGCCTTCAGCGTTCGGGCGAGGTGAGCCGTGTTGCGCACCAGGAGTGCGTTCGCGGTGGCGACGGCATCCGGAGTGGAGGCCAGGTCGGCGTAGTCGACGGTGTTCATCGCCTCGCCGTTCCAGTACGTCGCCGCCTGTGACGCGATGCTGAAACCGACGTCGATCAGGCCCTGATAGGCGTCGGCGATGATGGCGTGGGCGCCATCCTCATTGCCGACGACGGCGACGGCGGCGACCTTGCCGGCGAGGATGGCCCTGCCCTCGGAATCGGTCTCGGAGATCTCGGCGTCGAGGCGCTCGAAGACGCGCTGGGCCACGCTCGACATGTGCCCCACCCACGTGGGAGTCGCGAGCAGCAGGATGTCGGCGGCGAGGACCTTCTCGCGGATAGCGGGCCAATCGTCTCCATCGCCCATGTCGGCCTCGACGCCGGGGCGCACGTCGTGGTCGACGACGCGCACCACCTCGCCTGCGATGCCATCGGCGGCGAAGAGGTCGAGCACCTGGCGCACGATGAGGTCGGTGCTGGACGGCGCCGGCGACGGCTTCAGGGTGCAGTTCAGAGCGAGTACGGTCATCTCGGCGGGCATGGGGTGCCTTTCATTCTGGGTTTCCTCGGGTCATCCCATCCGACGCTACGAGGCCCAGCGCCGTCGCAGCAGGGGGTTGACCTGTCGGAGGTGGGCAGTAGCGTCGGTCGCATGAAGTACGGGTTCATCTTCACCGGCAGTGATCCGTCGCTCGCCGTCGAGCTGGCTGGGCTGGCCGAGCAGAGCGGCTGGGACGGCTTCTTCGTCTGGGAGGGCATCTGGGCGACCGACCCCTGGTCGACCCTCGCAGCTGCTGCCGTGGCGACGGAGCGCATCCGTCTGGGCACCATGCTCACCCCCGTCCCGCGGCGGCGGCCGTGGGAGCTCGCCGGTCAGACCATGACCGTCGACAGGCTCTCGGGTGGCAGGGTCATCCTGTCGGCCGGTCTGGGGGTTCCCGAAGACGTCGAAGCGCGATTCTGGATCTTCGAGAGCGATCCCGGGCGACGGGTGCGCGCAGAACAGCTCGACGAGAGCCTCGAACTGATGCAGAAGCTGTGGCAGGCCGAGCCGTTCGAGCACAGCGGTGCGCACTTCCGTGCGGAACGCACCGAGGAGATGCTGCCGCCGCCCATCGTGCAGCACCCGCGCATTCCCACCTGGGTCGTCGGCGTCTGGCCGCGCCTGCGGTCGATGCGGCGTGTCGCGCGCTACGACGGCTGGATCCCCAACTACGCGCCGCCGGGTGCGACGGGTGTCGCCGGCCCCGAAGCTCAGCAGGAGCACTACACGCCCGAGATCGCCGCGGAGGCCATCGCGTGGCTCCAGGACGAACGAGCGAGGCTCGGCCTGGCGGACCAGCCGTTCGATGTGATCCAGGAGGGCACCACGACGGGAACGAATGCCGCTGCCGACGCCGCACTCGTGCAGCCGTGGGCTGATGCCGGTGTCACCTGGTGGCTGGACTCGAACTGGCAGGTGCCGTCCGAGGAGGTGGCGTCCTATGCCCGGGCTCGGGTGATCGCTGGTCCGCCGAGGACGGCTCGGTAGGGTGCGCTTCGGCCGCGGACGCCGTCCGGGCCTCAGCGAGCGGGGGCTCCCCGTGCGCTTCGGCCGCGGACGCCGTCCGGGCCTCAGCGGGCGGGAGGGGGCTTCCGTTCGGCATCCGTGACTGAGAACTATTCACTTATCCGGTTCTGCGCCGTACGTTTGGGGGACGAGCGAACGGGGAGTGCACGTGAAGCGACGAGTCTGATCGTGGGTCGCGGCCCTCCTCGTCGCGGTATCGGCCCTCGCGCTCGTCGGTCTCACCACGTCTGCGATCGGCGCGACCGTCGCCCCGTTCGGCGTCCGTTTCCAGACGAACGACAATGGCGCGATCGCCATCGTCGGCAACCAGTTGCAGACCTGCCAGGCGGCGGCAGCCAATTGCATCGGCGCCCGCGCCGGGACGGCGCGCTTCAACAACAACTCCTTCTCCATGGTCAACCTCGACGTCGATTCCGATCCCTCGACGATCAACTCCTCGAGCGCCGCCCTCGAAGTGCCCGCTGATGGCGACGTGCTCTGGGCCGGCCTGTACTGGGGGGCTCGGTTGTCGGCGGGGCCGGGCGGTACGGCGGCGACCGGGGACCGGCGCACCATGGCCTTCAAGGTTCCGGGCGCGTCCGGGTATGAGGCCGTGACGTCGCAGGCGACCTTCGGACCGACCACCTCGGCCGACCGCGCCTACCAGGAGTTCGCCGACGTGACGGCTCTCGTGCGATCCGCCGGCGCCGGCGACTACTGGGGCGCCAACGTGCGCGGTGGCACCGGCGAGGACCGCTATGCCGGGTGGTCGCTCGCCGTGGTGTTCCGTTCGCCCGACCTGCCGTTGCGCAACCTCACCGTCTTCGACGGATTCGCCGATGTCGGGCAGGGTGAGCCGCAGACTGTCACGGTGAGCGGCTTCCTGGCTCCTCGAACCGGGCCAGTCGACGCCCAGCTCGGGATGGTCGCCTACGAGGGCGACTTCTCGGCTTCAGGCGACAGCGCTTCCCTCAACTCGACCCAGCTGGGCACCACGGTGTCTCCCGGCACCAACTTCTTCAACGGCTCGAATGATCGCAGTGGCGTCTCGGTCGCGACCCGCTCGACGTCCGATCGCAACATGCTCGGCTTCGACGTGAAGCAGCTCGGCGCATCAGGCGTCATCCCGAACGGTGCGACCTCAGCCGACTTCCGCTTCACCAGCAGTGGAGACCGATACTTCCCCGGCGTGCTCACCACCGCCATCACCCTGTTCGCCCCCGACTTCACCCCGTCGACGAAGTCGGTCGTCAACCTCGACGGCAATTCGCCGGCGCGCCCGGGGGACACGCTGCAATACACGCTGAACTTCAGCAATGTCGGTGGCGACCCCGCAGCCGAATCCGTCGCCTCTGACCCGCTTCCCGCAGGCACGAGCTACGTGCCCGGGTCGCTCGAGGTCGTCGCGGGTGCCGGTGCAGGTGCGCAGACCGATGACGCGGGCGACGATCAGGCCGAGTACGACGAGGCCACGCGCAGCGTGCGGTTCCGGGTCGGTGCCGGTGCTGATGGGTCGGCCGGCGGCATCCTCGCACCCGGGGCAGCGACGACGGTGCGATTCTCCGCTGCCGTCACGGATGCCGCCGCCGGAACCACCGTCACCAATGAAGCCCAGCTCGACTACGTCGCCCAGACAGTGGGAAGTCGCTTCACGTACCGCCTCCGTCCGGTGTCGACCCCGGTCGACGAGGTGGCGAATCTCGCCCTCACAAAGACGGTATCGCCCGATCCTGCTGAGGCGGGAGGTCCTGTCGCATTCACCATGACCGTGGCCAACGATGGACCGAGCCCCGCCGACGATGTGGTCGTCACCGACCCCATCCCGACCGGGATCTCCGTCACCGATGCGACGTCGACCCAAGGGACATGCGACTCCGACGCGGATGCTGTCACCTGCACCCTCGGCACGCTGGCATCAGGCGCCACTGCCACCGTCGTCGTCACCGGGACCAGTGACCCCGGGTCGACCGAGACCTCGGTCACCGACATCGCCTCGGTCTCGTCGGCCACCTCCGATCCCGATCTGAGCGACAACACCGCTGGCGCCACCGCCCAGCTCGCCCAGGCCGCCGACCTCATCATCACCAAGACGGCAGCTCCGACGACGGTCGTCCCGGGTGGCACCACGGCTTTCACGGTCACCGTGACCAACACGGGCCCCTCCACGGCGCGCAACGTGACAGTGAACGACGCCGTCGACGACACCACCGCTCTCGCGCTGCTCGATGCCGGAGGCGAGGGTGCGACCTGCTCCCAGCCCCTGCCCGCCGTGCAGTGCAGCATCCCCGAACTCGCACCCGGTGCGTCGGTCACCGTGGCCCTCGACGCACTGCTGACGCCGGGATCGGCCGCCGGCACAACCGTCACGAACCAGGCGACGGTCAGTTCGGTCACCCCCGATCCTGACGTGGACAACAACCAGGCCACCGCAACCGTGACCGCCGGGCAACCGCAGGCCGACGTCTCGATCGTGAAGACCGGCCCTGCGTCGGTCGTGGCCGGTCGCACTCTGACCTATGCCATCACCGTGAGCAACGACGGCCCGTCGGATGCCGCTGACGTGCAGGTGTCCGACCTGCTGCCGACCGGAGTCATCGCGACCTCGGTCGCCTCGACCCGCGGCACCTGCGCCCTCGCCGCATCCGTCGAGTGCAGCATCCCGGTCCTGTCTGCTGGGATCTCGGGCTCGCCCGGCGCAACAGCGGTGATCACGATCCAGGCGGTCGCCGACGGTGGCGCCCCGATCGGAACGGCCACCAACACCGCAACCGTCACATCATCCACGTCCGACACCGACACCTCGAACAACTCCGCGAGTGCTTCAACGGATGTGACGGGTGTCGCCGACATCGTCGTCACCAAGACGGCGACGCCGAACCCCGCCGTCGCGGGGAGCCCGATCACGTACACGATCACCGTGGCGAACACCGGCCCATCGACCTCACGCGGCGTCGTGCTGGACGACCTGCTGCCGCCCGAATTCGACTTCGCTTCAGCCGCACCCAGCCAGGGGAGCTGCGCCGTCCCCGACGCCTCCGCCCTCGTCTGCGACATCGGCGACATCGCGAACGGTGCGGCCGCCACGCTCGACGTCGTCATGAACATCCCCACCGACTACACGGGTGCTCCGGATGCCGTCGAGACCGTCAGCGCCACGAGCGACACCAGTGATCCCGACGACACGAACAACACGGCCTCCTGGACGGCCACGACAAAGGTCAGCGCAGACCTCAGCATCTCGAAGCAGGCGCCGGCGACGGCCGCATCCGGATCGCAGTTCTCATACACGATCAGCCCGCGGAACGCCGGGCCATCGAGTGCGGCCGACACGATCGTGAGCGACCCTCTGCCCGCCGACGTGACGTTCGTGTCGGCGACCTCCCCGTGCACGGCAGCAGGCGGCGTCGTGACCTGCGACCTCGGCACCCTCGATCCCGGCGAGGACCCCGACCTGACCGTCACAGTGCAGGTCGGCGGAAACGTGAACATCCGCACCCTTCTCAGCAACACCGCGACCGTGGGCTCGTCGACCCCGGACCCGAGCCAGGCGAACAACAGTGGCACCGCTGTGACGGAGACCACGGCCATCGTCGACCTGTCGGTCACCAAGGAGGCCTTCTTCGGATCGACGGCCCCGGGCGGACAGGACGTCTTCATCATCACCCTGGCCAACAGCGGGCCATCGACCGCCCGCGCGGTCTCCTTCACCGACACCTTCGAACTGAGCGCCGGTGCTGTCGTGCTGCAGGGCGGCACGTGCGAGATCACCAGCGGAGACCTCTCCTGCACGATCGACGGGCTGAATCTCGCGCCCGGCGCGAGCACGCAGGTCTACATCGGCATCATCGCTCCCTCCTCAGCCCAGCCGGGCACCTACCTGAACACCGTGCGGGCGTCGACATCCACGCCGGAGTCCGACGCCTCGAACAATGTCGCGACCTTCACCGAGACCATCACCGATCCCGTCGCCGATCTGGCCGTCGTCAAGACGCTGCTGAGCGACCCTCTCGTCGCCGGTGGAACCTTCAGCTACCAACTCGAGGTGAGCAACGTCCGGTCGGCGACGGCCGCGTCCGACGCCTCCGACGTCGTGGTGACGGATGACCTCCCGCCCGGGCTCACAGCCACGAGCGCGTCTCCGAGCCAGGGCAGCTGCTCTGTGTCAGCGACCCAGGTGACCTGCGACCTGGGCGTGGTCCCCGGTCAGGTGGCGGCGGAGCCCTCGCCGCCGGTGACCGTGACGGTCAGCGGAACGGTCGACTCGCAGCTGAGCGGGTCCGTCGGCAACAATGCCGACGTGGAGAGTTCGACGCCGGACCCGGACGACAGCAACAATGAGGTGCTCGTCACCTCGACCGTCGAGGCTCGGGCCGACCTCTCGATCACGAAGGCGGCAGACACCGACCCGCTCGTGGCGGGCGGCAGCGCCGCATACACCGTGACGATCACCAACGCGGGTCCCTCGAACGCCACCGGCGTAGTTCTCACCGACGTGCTCGACGGCGCCATCGCCTTCATTCCCGAGGCGAGTGATCCCTCGTGCAGCCAGGCCGATGGAGACGTGACCTGCACTCTGGACACCATCCCGGCCGGCGAGACGCTGACGGTGCGGGTCGCCGGACGCCTCGATCCGGCGACCACGGTCGCAGAGCTCTCGAACACGGCATCCGTCGCCTCCGACACGTTCGACCCGACTCCAGGCGACGAGAACACGACGATCACGACTCCTGTGGTGCACAACGCAGACCTGCGGCTGCACAAGACCGTCGACAGCGCGACGCCTCCGGCCGGAGCTCCGGTGACCTACTCCCTGACGCTCGACAACGACGGGCCATCGAATGCACGCAATACCTCGATCGTGGATGCACTGCCCGACGGTGCCGAGCTGGTCGACGTGACGCCGTCCGCCATGGAGTGCGTCACGTCGCCGGCCCCCGTCGTGGTCACCTGCACCGCTGCGGGGCTCGCGGCCGGCGGGGTTCAGGGCGTCGCCATCACGGTGCTCTTCCCCGACGGCTCGCTCCCCGGTGCGATCGAGAACACCGCAACGGCGACGTCGGACACGACGGATGCCGATGCCGGGAACAATGTCTCCTCGGCGATCGTCGACCTCCAGGTGGTCGCCGACACCGCCATCACCAAGACCGTCGTCACTCCGCGCCCGACGATCGGCGAGCCGGTGACATTCCGCCTCAGAGCGGTCAACCTCGGGCCGGCCACCGCGCCCGCGACTGTCTTCACGGACACGCTCCCGGCAGGAACCACCCTGATCTCCGCGGTGGTCGAGGGGTCGACATCCGTCTGCACGACTGTCGAGCTGGAGGGGAACATCGTCGTGACCTGCCCCGTCGGAGCTCTTCCGCTCGGTGGCACGTCGACCGTCATCCTCACCGTCGACACCGCGGACCTCGCCACGACGACCTTCTCCAACACCGGCTTCATCGGGTCGGGTGCGCTCGACCCGAGCACGCCAGACAACGAGGCCACCGCGCTGGTGACTCTGCTCGCGGTCGCCGAGCCACCGCCTCCGACCGACCCGCCCTCGACGGATCCACCGCCGACGGATCCGCCGACGACGTCGCCGGGAACACCCCCTCCCGGCGATCCGGGGACCGGTCCGGCCGGTCCGGCCGCCGGCCCGTCCGGTGTCGACAGCGCAGGACTCGTGAGCACCGGTGTGAACGCCGCGTCGGCTCTCGCGCTGGCCTTCGCGCTGATCCTGCTCGGGGGAGCCGGCCTGGTGCTGCGGCGTCGAAGCGGCGCACGCTTCCGGTGATGGACCAGCGCCGCGTCGTCGCTGCCGTCGGGCATCACTCCACCGCGGATGGCCGCCGGCCCAACAACTCGCGCTCGAAGCCGGCGGTCTGTGCTCGCAGCGCGTCCGCCACCGCGGCCACGGCGGGCAGCCGCAGGGAGTCGGGTCGCAGCACCATCCAGTAGGGCAGCCTCTCGGCGAAGCGCTCCGGCAGCAGGCGCACCAGGTCGTCGTGCCGATCGGCCATGAAGCACGGCAGGAACCCGATGCCGGCGCTCGCCCGCGTCGCCTCGACGTGCACGAACACGTTCGTCGAGCTGATCGAGTCGCGCATGGTCGGCACCAGCCTGCGCGGGGCGTCGAGGTCGTCGACCAGCAGCATCGAGTCGACGAAGTAGACCAGCGGATGCCGTGTGAGCTCCTCGATCGATGCCGGAACCCCGTGCTCGTCGAGGTAGGCCCGCGATGCGTACATGCCGAGCATGTACTCGCCGAGCAGGAAGGCCGACGCCCGGTGCACCTGGGGCTCGCCGACGACGACCTCGATGTCGAGCCCAGAGCGGTACTGCCGGACGCGGCGGGTGACGGTCTCTATCTCCACGGAGAGCCGCGGATGCCGCCGCTGCAGCGCGGCGACGGCGGGGGAGGCGATGTAGGCGCTGAAGCCATCGGTCGCCGACATGCGCACGACGCCGGAGAGTTCGTGCTCCGCTGAATCGTCGTCAGCGGAGAGCCCGGCGATGGCGACCTCGATGCCCTCGGCCGCCCGTGCAGCCCGTCGACCGAGTTCGGTGAGTTCCCAACCGCCGACGGCCTTGGCCAGCAGCCGTCCGCCGAGCGATTGCTCGAGGGCGGCGATGCGGCGCGACACCGTCGTGTGGTTGACGCCCAGACTGTCGGCCGCCGTCGTGAAGCGGCCGGAGCGGGCTACGGCGAGAAGGATGAGGAGGTCGTCGGCCTGCGACTCAGATGAGCCGGGCTTCGATGTGGGCTGCGCTGCCATATCTGCAATTATGCACATCGAGGTCGCGCGATTGGTCATTGATGCAGCATCCGTCGTCATGCACACTCGACGAAACCACGTTCACCAGCGAGCGTCGCGCGTCGGCACGCCGTTCGCCATCAGGGTCAATGACGACACCGAAGGAGACGCCATGAGCGTTCAACACCAGCAGACCGGGGCTCAGGCTCCGGCATCCGGAACCGGCGAGGGCACCTCGCTCGCAGGACTCAAGCGGATCGTCTCCGCGTCCATGGTCGGAACCGTCGTCGAGTGGTACGAGTTCTTCCTCTATGCGACGGCCGCATCCCTGGTGTTCGGCACTTTCTTCTTCCCGGCAGCGGGCACCCAGCTCGACGGCATCATCGCCGCCTTCCTCACCTACGCCGTCGGCTTCGTCGCCCGCCCCCTCGGCGGCATCGTCTTCGGCCAGATCGGCGACAAGTTCGGTCGCAAGCACACCCTGCAGGCGACGATCATCCTCGTCGGCGTCGCCACCTTCCTCATGGGCTGCCTGCCCGGGTTCAACACCATCGGCTACTGGGCGCCGGCACTGCTGGTGGCGTTGCGCTTCATCCAGGGCTTCGCTGTGGGCGGGGAATGGGGCGGCGCCGTGCTGCTCGTGGCCGAGCACAGCCCCGACAAGTCGCGCGGCTTCTGGTCGAGCTGGCCCCAGGCCGCCGTTCCCGTCGGCAACCTGCTGGCCACCCTCGTTCTGCTGACCATGTCGTGGATCCTGCCGAGCGACCAGTTCCTCAGCTGGGGATGGCGCGTCGCATTCTGGCTCTCCGCCGTGATCGTGATCATCGGCTACTACATCCGCACGCACGTGACCGATGCCCCGATCTTCCTCGAGGCCAAGGCCGAGCAGGAGAAGCAGAAGGCGGCCAGCTACGGCGTGGGTGCTGTCATCAAGCGCTACCCGGTCAAGATCCTGCAGGCGATGGGACTCCGGTTCGCGGAGAACATCCTGTACTACATCATCGTCAGCTTCTCGATCGTGTACCTCTCGACGGTCGTGGAATACAACACCAGTGAACTCCTGTTGGCCCTGCTCATCGCGCATGTGGTGCACTTCGCCGCCATCCCGCAGGTGGGTCGCCTCTCCGACAGGTTCGGACGCAAGCCCATCTACTTCATCGGTGCGGTCCTCGGGGCGAGCTGGGCGTTCTTCGCCTTCCCGCTGTTCGACACGGCGAGCCCGGCGCTCATCGTGTTGGCCATCACGATCGGTCTGGTCTTCCACGCGTTCATGTACGCCGGGCAGCCCGCGGTGATGAGCGAGATGTTCCCGACCCGGATGCGCTACTCCGGCGTCTCGCTCGGATACCAGGTGACCTCGATCATCGCCGGCTCGCTGGCGCCGATCATCGCCGTGGCGCTGCTGCAGGCCTACGACTCGTGGGTGCCCGTTGCCATCTACCTCGTCATCGCCTGCGCCATCACCGCTGTCACGGTCGTCACCCTCAAGGAGACCCGTGGCGAGTCGCTGCGCGAGGTCGACGCCGTCGACGAGGAGAAGTTCGGAGCTGCGCCCGCGGCCAGAGTGAAGCATGCCTGAGTCGGGTGCGCCGGCGGTGCCCGGGCTCGAGGGGCGTCGCGCGCTCGTCACGGGCGGGGCGAGCGGCATCGGGGCGGCGTGCGTGCGTGCGCTGGCGGCATCCGGAGCCCATGTCGTGGTGGCGGATGTGGACGAGCGTGGCGCCGCGGCGCTCGCCGAGGAGGTGGGCGGCTCCAGCTGGACCGTCGATCTGCTCGACGTGTCGGCGCTCGAGACGCTCGAGCTCGACGTGGACATCCTGGTGAACAACGCCGGCATCCAGAGGGTGAGCTCGCTGGAGGAGTTCGAGCCCGCCGCGTTCCGGCGCATCCTGGCGCTGATGCTCGAGGCTCCCTTCCTGCTGGTGCGTGCCGCGCTTCCGCACATGTACGAGCAGGGCTTCGGGCGCATCATCAACGTGTCGTCCGTGCACGGACTGCGGGCATCGCCGTTCAAGGGGGCGTACGTCGCCGCCAAGCACGGACTCGAGGGATTGTCGAAGGTGGCCGCCCTCGAGGGCGGGCCGCACGGTGTGACGAGCAACTGCGTGAACCCCGGGTACGTGCGCACCCCGCTGGTCGAGAAGCAGATCTCCGACCAGGCCGAGGCTCATGGAATCCCCGAGGACGAGGTGCTCGCCAGCGTCATGCTGGCCGAGAGCGCCATCAAGCGCCTCGTCGAGCCCGAGGAGGTGGCCGAGCTGGTGGCCTGGCTCGCCTCGCCGCACTCGGCGATGGTCACCGGCGCCAGCTACACGATGGACGGCGGCTGGTCGGCGCGGTAGCGCGACCGCACGGCTGGACCAGCTCCGCGAGAACAGGCCAGATCACGCCTTGCGACCGAGAACAGGCCGATCGGGCCTGTTCTCGGTCGTCCGGCCTGTCTCCGCGAGCGGTGCAGCTGGCTCAGCGCGGCGCGAGTGCCCTCCGCAGCCACGCGCGCTCGACCAGGGTCCACGCCGTCGTCACCGCGAGGTACAGCGTGGCC
Source organism: Leifsonia sp. Root1293 (assembly GCF_001425325.1). NCBI lineage: Bacteria > Bacillati > Actinomycetota > Actinomycetes > Micrococcales > Microbacteriaceae > Leifsonia > Leifsonia sp. Root1293. Next base: position 593,418 of record NZ_LMEH01000002.1, read on the forward strand.
GCCAGCGGCACGAAGACCGCGAAGACGACAGTGAGAAACGGTAGCCAACTGAGGGCCGATGGCAGCCATGCCGGCGGAGTCGGCACAGGGGCCGCGGATGCCGCACCGGCGCCTCCGGTCCTCCCCGGTGCGGCTGCTCCCGGTGCGGGCGATGCGATCGGCGGGATCGGCGGGTTCTCGGCCGCGATCTTCAGAGCATGTCGCCGAGCCGTCCAGGCGGTCGCGGCGATCGCGAGCAGTAGCGCCGCGAACACGATCAGGCCGAGAGGCGGCATCCCGGCCCCGAGGAAGGCGACGAGCGATGTGCCGAGCGGCACCCCGAACAGGTGCATGCCGAGCAGTGCATTGGTGTGGCCGTTGATGACGGCGAGCACGAAGAGCCCGTAGAGCAGGGAGAGAACCGGCGCCTGCGCCAGTGCGGGCAGGATGCCGGCGAACGGCGAGGTCTTCTCGGTGGCGTAGAGCTCCATCATCTTGCGCTGCAGCACCTCGGGCCTGGCCTTGTAGCGGCGTTGCAGTTCGCTCAGCTGCGGGGCGAGCCGACGGCGGGTGAACTCGGCGCGCACCTGGGACCGTCCGACGGGAATGAGGAGCGACCGGATGACCAGGGTGAGAGTGACGATGGCCAGCGCGGCACTCAGCTCGCCGGCGAACGGTTCGATGAACGAGGCGAAACCGAGGAGGAGACGGTAGGCGGAGTCGAGGATGGCCGCGATGGGCCCGAAGGCATAGAGGTTCACGAAAGGAGTCCTTTGTCGAAGGGGTGAGAGTGGTCGCGATGGGTGGTCGCGAGACCCTCGTTCTACGAAGGACTACGCGGCCGTCTCGGGGAGAGACGGCGCGCGGGTGCGGGGGCGGCCCGCCGTGTTCGGATGCCGTGGGGCTGGCATGCTCGAGAGCACCTCGCGGTGCTGGTGCGAGCGGGAGCCCACCGTGAGCTCGGATGCCGGTGCCTGCAGGGCGAGGGACACCGTCGCGAGCAGTCCCGCAGTCGCCAGGATGGCGGCTCCGGCGACGAGGGTGGTCGGCGTGCTGGGCTGCGCGAGGGCGAGCACGAGGAACGCGGCGCCGAGCAGCGTCGATGCGCGCATCAGCACGAGCGCCTTCAGCAGCGTGTCCGGCATGGTTCCTCCTCCCACGAGCGTACGCCAGCGCGCGGTGGAACGCCCGGTGTCTACGACGCGGTCTGCGGCCGATCCTGACCGAGGCCGATGTCGTCGGCGTTGGCGTGCTGCCCCGCCGGGGTCGGCTGCGGGGTGTCGACGGTGGAGTTCGGTCCGGTCGTCGGCACGACGTGGATCGCGCCGGTGGCCGTGGGCACGGAGCGTGCGGCGGATGGGGCGACATCCGTGGTCGACGACACGTCGGCGAACGTGCCCCCGCGCTGCAGGGTCTCGATGAGCTGCACGTTCTGGTTGTGCAGGTCGATGGTGATGTTGGTGATCGCCGTGGTGAAGTTCTCGGCTGCCTGCAGCGACGTCTCCGTGGCACGCCGCGTCAGCTCGGCGCTCTCGGTGGTGGCCTTCAGGGCGATGGTGATGCCGTAGTAGGCGGCGGCGATCGAGACGATCGGTGCGATGACCGACGCTGTGATCGCCAGCACGTCGGTGAGGGCCGGCCTCTCGAAGCCGTCGGGGAGAGGCCCCATCAGCAGGTAGACGCCGGAGACGGCGACGACGGCCAGGATGACGATCGCAAGGATCGCGACCAGCGCGGGTTTGGGTGTTGCATCCTGTGCAGCCATTGCACTCCAATCAGCGGGAAGCCCCCATTATTCTCTCCGCGGCATGCAAGGCAACAGGGGTTGTCGCCGACGGATGCGTCGGCCAAGGTATATGGCGAGTCCGCTCGTCAGCGCGGGACCCCTCCGCCGGTCAGCGTGCGCTGCGTTCGGCGACGAACGCGGCGACCCGCCCGATGAGCTCATAGGGGATCGGCTTCGAGTACGGGAAGGTGAGCGAATCCTTGCCCGAGCGGTACGGCGCGATGGCCTCCTCCAGCTCGGGCTCGGCCGCGGCCACGGGGTAGATTCCGAGGTGCCTCTTCCAGGCTGCGTAGTGGAGTGCGTACCGGCCTCCGAGCATGACGGCCGGGATGTCGTAGCGCACCTTCTCCTCATCGCTCGGCACGGCGTCGAGGATGACCTGCCTCACGCGGCGGAGGATCTCCTGGATGTCGTCGGGATACCGGGCGATGTACTCCTCGACGGTGACGGTCCTGTCTGACATCACGACTCCCTCCGTCGGCGCGCTCGCATGCATCCCGGCCGCCGGTCGCACTCGGCTCCGTGGTGCGAATCTAGCCTGAGAAGAGCCTGCGGGAACAGACGTCAGGCGCCGGGAACCCGCAGCAGTGCGCCCTCCGCGCGGCAGGTCGCCGCGGCGATGAGCATGGCGTCGGCGAGCAGGGCGCCCCACTCCTCGTCGGACTCGGGCAGGCCGGACTGGGCGATGTCGCGCACCGTCGCGGACAATGTGGCGTCCCCCGCTCCCATGGTGTCGATGACGGGTCCGGGCAGGTGCGCGATGCCCGCTCTCACCGAGCGGCCGTCGGGCAGGCGAACCGCAGCGCCCTGCGATCCCGCCGTGGCCAGGACGGATTCGGCTCCGGCGTCGAGCAGGCGGCTGGCGAACTCGTCGACGGAGTCGCCCAGCAGCAGTGCGGCGTCCTCATCGCCCACCTTCGACAGCAGGCTGTCGGCGGCGACGCGCACGAAGTTCGCCAGGAACGCATCGCGGTCGCTGAGCATGCCCGAGCGCGGGTTCGGGTCGACGATGAGGCGGCGCTCGCCGGTGGAGACGGCCTCGAGGAGAGCATCCGTCTGAGCCGTGTCGTCGAAGGGGAAGCAGCTGACGACCACCAGCGGCGCGGCCTCGATCGCCCTGCGCGCCTCGCCGTCGAGAGGGAAACGGCGGAACCTGGCGGCGTCGTTGAACGCATAGCGCGGTTCGCCGTCGGTGCGATCCGAGACCGCGCGAGCGGAGCCGAGGGGGGCGTCGCTGGTGATGAGGTCGACGCCGTACGCGGCGAGGTGATCACGGATGACGGTGCCCGAGTCGTCGTCGCCGACCATCGCCAGCAGCGTCGTCGGGACACCGAGCACGGAGAGGCCTACGGCGACATTGAGAGCCGCCCCGCCCACGAAGTCGCGCGAACCCGAGGCGTCGCGCATCTCGTCGATGAGGGCGTCGCCGATGACGACGACACGGGGTTCGGCCTCTCCGACCGATTCGGGCACGGATGTCGCATCAGTCGATGGCATTTATCTCTCCACTTCCACGCACGATGAGTCGGGTGGGCACGATGTGCCTGGTGCCGGGGGCGTCGTCGCCGTCGAGCCGTGCGAAGACCCGTTCGGCCGCGAGCTGACCGATGCGTTGGGGATTCTGCGCCACCACGGTGACGCCGGGTTCGAGAAGGTCGGCGAGCGGCACGTCGTCGAAGCCGACGAGGGCGACGGTGTGGTGCAGGTCGCGCGCGCGGAGAGCCCTGATGGCACCGATGGTGACGAGGTTCTGGGCGCTGAAGACGGCGGTGGGCGGATCGTCGGACGACAGCAGCCCGAGCAGGGCGTCGAAGGTGGTGGCTTCGTCGTGGAGGTTCTCGATCACGGGCACGCCGGAGGTCGGAACACCGGCACGGCCCAGTTCCTCGAGGAATCCGCGGCGACGTTCCCGCGCGGTCTGGATGTCGCCGCGGTCGCCGAGGTAGGCGATCCGCCGGTGACCGTGGCTGAGCATGTGCCTCACGGCGAGGGCGGCGCCGGCGGCGTTGTCGCTCACGACGGTGTCTGCGGTGACGCCCGACGGTTCGCGGTCGACGAAGACGACGGGTGTTCCCCGTCGGATCTCGGCGGAGAGGTAGCCCTGACTGGGGGAGATTGTGGTGAGGATGAGCCCGTCGACCCGACGCCGGAGGAATGCCGACACGCTCTGCTCCTCGCGGGTCGGATCGTCGTCGAGGCTGGACGCGAAGACCGCGACGCCGCGCTCGATGGCTGCCTCCTCGACGGCGCGGTGCACGGCGCCCGAGAAGGGGTTGCTCACGCTTCCCACGAGGAGTCCGAGAGTGCGGCTTCTGCCGTCGGCGCGGCGGAGGTTGCCGGCATGCAGGTCGGGTTGGTAGTCGAGGGCGCGGGCAGCATCCGTGACCCGCGCGATCGTCGCGGCCGAGACGTTGGGCTCCCCGTTGATCACCCGAGACACGGTCTTGATGCCGACACCGGCCAGCGCAGCGACCTGCTTCATGGTCGGGCGTGCCGTCGTGGCGCCGGTCTCGGCGCTAGCGCTTGACAACGATGTCACGATTCTGACTCCAATGTGGGGAACGAGTTGACTATAACGCAAATTCGGGCTACAACAGTCATTGACATCGTTGTCAACGGACAGCGTTCCCCACTCAAGGAGATTCACCGATGAATCGCACAGCTCCCCGTCCGCTCGCTCGACGCCTCGTCGCAGCGGGCTCGATCGCAGCCCTGGCTGCCCTCTCATTCACCGCCTGCTCCTCCGGTTCCGGGGGAGGGTCATCGGCCGCCTCGGGCGATGAGATCGGCGTCTCGCTCATCGTGAAGACGACGTCCAATCCCTTCTTCGTCGCCATGGAGGACGGCGCCAAGGCGGCAGCCGACAAGCTCGGCGTGAACCTCACTCTCGCCGCAGGCAAGGAGGACGGCGACGAGGACACCCAGATCCAGGCCATCGAGAACGCGATCTCCAAGGGCGACGCCGGAATCCTCATCACCCCCAACGGGCCGGGCGTCGAGGACGCCCTGGTGAAGGCGCGCGATGCCGGGCTCTACGTGATCGCCCTCGACACCCCGCCGTCCGACCCCGAGTCCGTCGACATCACCTTCGCGACCGACAACTACCTCGCCGGTCAGGACATCGGCAAGTGGACCGCGGCCAAGCTCGGCGGCGAGAAGGCGACCATCGCCCTCATCGACCTGTTCGACGACAAGGTGGTCTCGGTCGACTACAACCGCGACCAGGGCTTCCTCGACGGCATGGGCATCGACACCGCCGACAAGGAGAAGAACGGCGACGAGGCCAAGTCCGGCACGTACAGCGGCGGCGACTACGAGATCGTCGGCAACGAGGCATCGCAGGGTGCTGAGGACGGCGGGCGCACCGCCGCCGAGACGCTGCTCAGCAAGAACCCCGACATCAACGTGGTCTACACGATCAACGAGCCCGCGGCATCCGGAGCCTATGAGGCCTTCAAGGCAGCGGGCACCGAGAAGGGCTTGATCATGGTCTCGGTCGACGGCGGATGCGCCGGCGTGCAGCAGGTCGCCGACGGCACCCTCGGCGCCACCAGCCAGCAGTACCCCGTGAAGATGGCGGATCTCGGTGTTCAGGCCATCTACGACCTCGTCAAGACGGACAAGAAGCCCGAGGTCACCGAGGGCCTCGACTTCTACAACACCGGAGTCGCCCTCGTCACCGATGACGCGCAGGACGGCGTCGAGTCGATCGACACCGCCGCAGCGGCGGACATCTGCTGGGGCTGATCCAGCACTGCGGTCCCGTCCCCTTCTGGACCGCCGCCGGACGGCCGCTGAGCGCCTCACGCCCAGCGGCCGGTCCGGCACCTCGCACCACCGATCAATGGAGTTCACCGTGAGTCACCCCAAGACCGAGCCGGCGCCCTCGACGGGAGCCCTCGACCTGGCCGAGGAGTTCCTCGACAGGACGACGCCGCTCACCCGCATCCGCGGGGCCCTGCACCGCTACCCGGCCCTGAGCCCGGCGATCGTGCTGGTGCTCTCCGTGATCGTGTTCGGCTTCCTCAACGACCGCTTCCTCAATCCGGCCAACCTGTCGCTCATCACGCAGCAGGTGGCCGTGGTCGGAACCCTCGCCATCGCGCAGACCCTCATCATCCTCACGGCCGGCATCGACCTCTCGATCGGCGCCGTCATGGTGCTGTCCTCCATGGTCATCGCGCAGTCGACGGTGCAGGCCGGCGTTCCGGCCGTCGTGGGGCTGCTGCTCGGCCTGATCGTCGGCCTCGCCGCCGGCGCCTTCAACGGCTGGCTCGTGACGAGGTTCAAGCTGCCGCCGTTCATCGTGACGCTGGGAACGCTCAACGTGTTCGTCGCCCTCACCCTGCTGTACTCGAGCGGTGCGACCGTGCGCGGCAACGACATGCCCGCCCTGCTCACCTGGACCGGTGAGACGTTCAACATCGGCGGCGTCAACTTCACCGTGGGCGTGGTCATGATGCTGGTGCTCTACATCGCCATCGCCTTCATCCTCGGCAAGACGGCCTGGGGCCGCCACGTGTACGCCGTCGGTGACGACAAGGAGTCGGCCCGACTGGCCGGCATCAGCGTCAACAGGGTGCTCATGAGCGTGTATCTCGCGGCCGGAGCGATCCTGGCGATCGGTGCCTGGATCCAGATCGGGCGCACCAATGCCGCATCCCCCAACGCGGGCGTCGATCTCAACCTCGACTCCATCACAGCCGTCGTGATCGGCGGAACCAGCCTCTTCGGTGGGCGCGGCACGGTCTGGGGCACCCTCCTCGGTGCGCTGATCGTCGGCGTCTTCCGCAACGGGCTCTCGCTCGCCGGACTCGACGTGCTCTGGCAGACCTTCGCGGTCGGCGTGCTCATCATCGTGGCCGTCGCCGTCGACCAGTGGATCCGAAAGGTACGCAAATGACCATCGCAGAAGACACCGCGGCAGCTCCGGCGCCGGCGGAGACGCGCAAGCCCATCCTCGAGGCCAAGCGCCTCGTGAAGACCTTCGGCAGGGTCGTCGGCCTCGACGGAGTGAGCCTGCAGCTCTACCCCGGAGAGGTGCTCGCCATCATCGGCGACAACGGAGCCGGCAAGTCGACCCTGGTCAAGTGCCTGACCGGTGCCGAGATCCCCGACGAGGGCGAGTTGTTCCTCGACGGCAACCCGGTCTCGTTCAAGCGCCCGCAGGACGCCAGGGCCGCCGGTATCGAGACCGTGTACCAGAACCTCGCCGTGTCGCCGGCCCTCGACGTCGCCTCCAACCTGTTCCTCGGGCGCGAGGTGCGCAAGAAGGGCATCCTCGGCTCGCTGTTCCGGGTGGTCGACGCCAAGGGCATGCGCAAGATGGCCCGCGACGAGTTGACCGAACTCGGCATCAGCACCCTGCAGGACGTGACCGTTCCGGTCGAGAACCTCTCCGGTGGGCAGCGCCAGGCCGTCGCCGTGGCCCGAGCCGCGGCCTTCGGATCCAAGGTCGTCGTACTCGACGAACCCACGGCGGCACTCGGCGTGCGCGAGTCCGGCCAGGTGCTCCAGCTGGTCAAGAACCTGCGCGACAAGGGCATCCCGGTCATCCTCATCAGCCACAACATGCCGCAGGTCTTCGACGTGGCCGACCGCATCCACATCCAGCGACTGGGCAAGCGTGCGGCGACCATCACGCCGCAGTCGCATTCGATGACGGATGCCGTTGCCATCATGACCGGCGCACGCACGGCGTGAGCGCCTCAGAGTCCGACGGGCGCGGTGTGGTGGCCGCGCCCGTCGTGGCGGCCGGGCCTGCCCAGGCGGGCAGGGTGGCGCTCCTCGCCACCTTCACCGCCCGGCCCGGGCAGGCTGCATCCGTCGAGCAGCTCCTCCTCGGTCTCACGGCACGAGTGCGCGCGGAGCCGGGAAACCTGGTGTTCGATCCATCGCGCGGGGCCGGCGATCCCGACCGGTTCACCGTCTACGAGGTGTACGAGGATCGTGCGGCGTTCGAGGCGCACATCGCAGCCGACTACGGCGCGGTGTTCAACGCCGCACTGGCGCCGCTCATCGTCGAGGACGGATCGCAGCTCGAGTTCCTGTCGCCCCTCGTCGGCGCCGACTGACAGGGCTGTCGGGCCCTGAGTGACGGTGAGCCTAGCCGCCGGCGGCGGACTCGGCGGCCTCGCCGTTCTCCACGATGTCGCCGTCCTGGAACAGGACGCCCCGCGCGGTCTCCCGCCACAGCGGCTTCTGGCGCATGAGGAACTCGAGTTCCATGCTGAAGTGCTTGTACTCCTCGGCGAGCGAGTCGAGCATGATGGCTCGCGCGCTGTCGTCCTGCTCGACGGCTATGCGCTGCTCGTACCAGCCGATCGCCTCGGCTTCCTCCGACAGGCTCGCGCACATGCGGGCGAAGGTCCTGGTGGCCTGGGGGAGTTCGCCGGGCGGCTCGTGGTACTGATCGGTCGACATCGTTCCTCCTGCTTCGCCGGATGGGTCGGTCGTCGGCAACGCTACGCCGGAGGCTGCATCCTGCCCACCGATGGACAGGGGCGAACGGATGCTGTAGCGCACGTCCCGGGCTCCGATTCAGCCGCGCGCGTCGTCGGGACCGGGCGAGCCGTCGCCGCTAGGAGACGGTGACGTCGACCCGATGCCAGCCGGTCGCGCCGTCGGGGGCCGGCGGCGCCTGCTTCGACGTCTGCATGTAGCCGGAGGCATCCGTGGCTCGCACCTCGATGGTGTGGGAGCCGGCTGGTGCGTCCCACTCGAAGACCCACTGTCGCCAGGTGTCGGCCGACGCCGTGTCGGCAAGTCTGGCCTTCTGCCACGGTCCATCGTCGATGCGCACCTCGACGGCGTCGATGCCGGTGTGCGGCGACCAGGCGACGCCGGCCACGGCGACGGTGCCGGCGGGCACGGTGCCGCCGCGGGGAGTGTCGATGCGCGACTCCGTCTTGATCGGGCCCTTCTCGGACCAGCCCTTGTCGCTCCAGTAGCCGAAGTCGTCGGCGAAGGTCGTGACCTTCAGCTCCGTGACCCACTTGGTGGCCGAGACGTAGCCGTAGAGGCCGGGCACGACCATGCGCACGGGGAAGCCGTGCTCGATGGGCAGTGGCTCGCCGTTCATGCCCACGGCGAGCAGGGCCTCGGTACCCGCATCCTGCAGCACGTCGAGGGGAGTGCCCGCGGTCCAGCCGTCGGCGCTCCGCGAGAGCACCATGTCGGCACCGGCCGTCGGCTTGGCCAGGGCGAGCAGTTCACGGATGGGGTATCCCAACCAGAGGGCATTGCCGATGAGGCCGCCACCGACCTCGTTCGAGACGCAACTCAGTGTGGCCAGATGCTCGGTGAGCGGCAGGGCGAGGAGCTGGTCCCAGGTGATCTCGGTCTCGTTCTCGACCATGCCGACTATGCGCAGCTTCCACGTCGACGGGTCTACCGACGGAACCTGCAGAGCCGTGTCGATGCGGTAGAACTCCGCGTTCGGTGTGACGTAGGTGCTCAGGTTCGGGAGGTCGAGTTCTGCCCCGGCCGGGATCGCCTCGGCGGGCGTCGCCGGTGCTGGGAGCTTCAGAGCCGTGCGCACGGTGGAGACCGCGGTCGATCCGGCATTGGCCATTCGGGCACCGAAGCCGACGATCGCTGCACCCACGGCGGCGACCGAGGCGTAGACGACGAAGGATCGCCGGTCGAGTGCCGCCGTGCCGGGGACCGCTGCCGAGATCGGTCGGGTGCGATCGCGCCAGCGGTGCAGGCGCCGGGTGAGGGCGCGCAGCACCACGACGCCGGCGACCATGCCGACCACGGTCGACAGGGCCAGGATGCCGCTGGCCTCCGGCCGCGTCACCACGGCGAGGGCGGCGACACCCGCCACGACGATGAGCACCACCATGCCCCACGGGGGTCGGCGGTACTCGAGCACTCCCGCGAGGGCCGCGAGCACGAGGATGAGCAGGGCGAGACTCAGCAGCAGCACCGCCTTGTCCGCTGTGCCGAACAGGTCGATGACGAGCGTCTTGAACCACCCGGGCACGAGGTCGATCACCCAGGCGCCCACGGCGAAGATCGGGCTGCTCGCTGCCCCCACGAAGACGGCGACGAGTTCGGCGACCCCCAGGGTGACGCCGGCCGCGATCACGCCGACGAGGGCGGAGAGCCAGAACGTGCCGCCGTCGGGCGGCGCGGATGCCGTCGCACCCGCCGCGCGGCCGCCGGAACCGGGCTCGCGGGCATCCGTCATGGAATCAGCGGCTGTCGACACGCGTCAAGCGTAAGTCCGTCGTTCTGGCACGGTTGTGTTTCGGGGAGGATGAGCAGCGATTCGTCAGGTGCGGCCGCCGCGACGCCGGTGCCGGCGTCAGTGGGGACCGAGCACCGCCACGCCCGGCTCTCCGGCCGACTCGCCCTTGAGTTCGACGAAGATCGTGTGCGTCTGGGTCTCTCCGATGTTCGTGCCCGAGTGCCGCTGGGCCGGGAGCCAGGTCGCGACGCCGGCGGGCAGCGCCACCTCACGCTCGGCATCCCCTGACTGCAGCAGGCGACGGAAGGCGGTGAGAGTGATCATGACGCTATTCGGATGCTCGTGCGGCTTCGAGGCATCACCGGGATCGTCGCGGTACTCGAGAACGCGCACGAAGTCGTTCTCGAACAGGACGCTGTAGTGGTCGGGATTCGTCACGACCGGGTCATCGTTGACCATGCCGCGAGCCTACGCCCGGCGGCTCGTCGGCGACAGTGCCCGCTGGGTCTCGTCGGCATGCCTCCTGCCTAGACTGGATGCTGACGAACGAACACTCTCGGGGGAGGCCCATGCGCCCGCTGACGGACGACGAGATCCGCGCTTCACTGGTGAACGGATCTGTCGACGAGGTCGAGACGCTGAGTCTCCCCATCGACTACCTCCTCATCGAGTGGGATCACATCGACTTCCTCGGCTGGCGTGATCCGAAGGCCCCGCGACGCGGCTACATCGTGGTGGAGCAGGATGGCGAGCCCGTGGGCGTCGTGCTGCGGGCATCCGAATCGAGCATGTCGCACCATCGACCCGCGTACTGCAACCTGTGCCACACCCTGCAGCCGGCTGATCAGGTGTCGATGTTCACCGCGAGGAAGGCCGGCGAGGCGGGGGAGCGCGGTGACTCCGTCGGCACATACATCTGCGCCGATCTCTCGTGCACCGAGAACGTTCGGTTGGGGGCACCGCTGACTCCGCACGAGGTGGTGCCGGACGGTCACCCCGAGGCACGCATCTCCGGACTGGTCGAGCGCACGAACGGCTTCATCGGGCGCGTGCTCGGCTGATCGCTAGCGGCTAGCGGCTCGCCGCTCGCCGCTCGCCGCTCGCCGCTCGCCGCCTGCTGCGCCGCGCTGCCGTTTCCCCGTGCTGCGCGGTCGCTGTTTCGACAGCGCGCGCGTGGAACAGTGGCGCAGCGGGCGAGCGCCCTACGCCGAGTCGCGCCAGACGATCGGCGTCTCGAGCAGGATGCCCCCGCTGGGCTGGTCCTCGCCGCGCAACTGGGAGAGCACGCTCTCGGCGACGGCGCGTCCCAGGCCCTCGGCCGGCTGGTGCACCGTGGAGAGCGCCGGCTGGGCGCGCACGGCCCAGGCGCTGTCGTCGAAGCCGACGACGCCGACGTCGACAGGCACTCTGCGTCCGGCCTCGCGTAGGGCGTCGAGCACTCCTGCGGCGACGGCATCCGATGCGGCGAAGATCCCGTCGATGTCGGGTGCGCGCTCGAGCAGGGCGTGCATGCCGGCGCGGCCGGCGGCGTAGGAGTACAGGGGGACGCTCTCGACGAGTTCCGGATCGAAGCGCGACCCGAGGGCATCCGAGAAGCCGGCGAGACGGTCGGCGCCCGAATCGCGGTCGAGAGCTGCCGCGATCATGCCGACGCGCTTGCGGCCGGTGGCGAGCAGGCGCTCGGTGATGGTCCTGGCCGAGCCTCGGTTGTCGATGCCCACGAAGGGAGCACGGGCGAGATCGGGCGGATGCCCCACGAAGGCCGCCGGGATCTCGAGGCGCTCGACCACCCGGGTGATCGGGTCGTTCTGGCGGGCGGAGACGATGATGACGCCGTCGACGAAGCCGCCGCTCAGATAGCGCGCGACCCTGTCGGTGTCGCGCTCGGAGTCCACGATGAGGCAGGCCATCTGATAGTCGGCATCGGAGAGGGCGGTGTTGGCCCCCAGCAGGATCTCGCCGATGTTCGGGTCCTCGAGGAACAGCGAGTGCGGTTCGTGCACGATGAAGCCGATCGCCTGCGTGCGCTGCATGACGAGGTTGCGAGCGGCGTTGTTCGGCACGTAGCCGACCTTGACGATGGCCGCCTCGATGGCCAGCCGCGCCTCCTCTGAGACGTAGCGCTCACCATTGACGACCCGGCTCACAGTGCCGCGGGACACCCCGGCCTCGACGGCGACGTCGTGCACTGTTGCGCGCTTGCGACGGAGGGGCGGATTCGACACGAGACCCACTGTATTGGGTGGCGGACCCGGTGCCCGCGTGCCTCTCGTGTTGACATCCGCGAAAGCGTGTGGATAGTCTGTGCACGTTCACAGAAAGTTTCGGGCGATGTCTTCGTCGCCGATCTGTGCACGTTCACAGAAGCAGCGTCGCTGAAAGGGAGTCATGTCGCGAGCAGCGCACGAGAAGCCACGGGCCTCCGCCCGGGACTTCGCTCACGACGGGATCGCATTCGGATGCGACTACAACCCCGAGCAGTGGGACCCGGCCATCTGGACCGAAGACGTCGAGCTGATGCGCATCGCCGGTGTCGACCTCGTGGCCATCAACATCTTCGGCTGGTCGCAGATCAACCCGGGCCTGGGCGTATTCGATTTCAGTGCGCTCGACACCGTGATCGACCTGCTGCATGCCGGCGGCATCCGGATCAACCTCGGCACGGCGACGTCGTCGCCGCCTCCGTGGCTCACGACGCTGCACCCCGAGATCCTGCCCGTGGCGGATGACGGCACCACCCGCTACCCCGGTGGACGCCAGGCCTGGTGCCCGAGCTCGCCGGTGTTCCGTCGCTACGCGCTGGCCCTCGTCGAGCAGGTCGCGCAGCGCTATGGCGCGCACCCCGCTGTGGAGCTGTGGCACGTGTCGAACGAGCTGGGCTGCCACAACGCTCTCTGCTACTGCGCCGAGAGCACCACGGCGTTCCGCGGCTGGCTCGAGAACCGCTACGGCTCGATCGACGAACTCAACCGCGCGTGGGGCACGAGCTTCTGGAGCCAGCGCTACAGCGACTTCGCCGAGATCCTGCCCCCGCTCCAGACCATCTCGAGCCGCAACCCCGGCCAGATGCTCGACTTCCACCGCTTCAGCTCCGACGAGCTGCTCGACTACTACCGCTCCGAAGCCGCCGTCATCAGGCGGTTCAGCGACGTCGCCATCACGACGAACTTCATGGTCACCAGCCACATCCGCAACCTCGACTACTGGAGCTGGGCTCCGGAGGTCGACATCGTCGCGAACGACCACTACCTCGACCACCGCCTGGAGGAGCCGACGGCTGAACTCGCGTTCGCCGCCGACTTCACCCGCGGGCTCGCCGGGGGAGCGCCGTGGCTGCTGATGGAGACGGCGACCAGCGCGGTCAACTGGCAGCCCCACAACATCGCCAAGGCGCCGGGCGAGCTCACTCGCAACGCGCTCGCCCACGTGGCCCGTGGTGCCGACGGCATCTGCTTCTTCCAGTGGCGCGCATCGGCGCAGGGGTCGGAGAAGTTCCACTCGGCACTCGTTCCCCACGCCGGCACCGATTCCGCCGTGTGGCGCGAGGTCGTCGAACTCGGCGGGGTGATCGATCGCCTGGGCGAGGTCGCCGGCAGCCGAGTCATCGCCGAGGCGGCCCTGGTGTTCAGCTGGGATGCATGGTGGGCCGGGGACGGCGAGAACCGCCCGAGCCACTCCGTCGCCTACCTCGACCAGGTGCACGCCGCCTACAACGCGCTGCACGACCTCGGCATCACCGTCGACATCGTGCCCCCGGGCGCCGACCTCGACGGCTACAGGCTCGTCGTGCTTCCGGGTCTGCATCTGGTGACGGATGCCGATGCGGCCGGCGTCGACGCCTACGTCGCCGGCGGCGGCCACGTGCTCATCACCTTCTACAGCGGCATCGTCGACGAGGACGACAGGGTGCGCCTCGGCGGCTACCCCGGCGCGTTCCGCGATCTGCTGGGAATCCGCGTCGAGGAGTTCGCGCCACTGCTGCCCGGTCAGTCCGTCGGCCTCGCCTCCGGGGCGAGTGCTCGACTCTGGACCGAGCGACTGCAGGCGACGTCGGCCGAGGTGCTCGACTCCTTCGCCGACGGACCGGCAGCGGGCATCCCCGCCGTCACCCGCAACGCCCACGGGTCAGGCACCGCCTGGTACGTGGCCACCATGCTCGAGGCCGGCGCCTACCGCGGCCTTCTCGCCGAGGTCGCCGCTGCTGCTGGAGTCGCGCGCCACCCCGGCGGCGAGAACGTCGACATCGTCCGCCGCGTCGGCGATGCGGGATCCCACCTCTTCGTCATCAACCACACCTCGGACGACCTGGAGCTCCAGGCGACCGGTGAGGAGATCGTGACAGGCGCATCCGTCTCCGGAATCCTGCGGGTGCCCGGCGGAACCGTGCGCATCGTGCGCGAGAGCAACACCACCCAGGAGGGCACAGCATGACAACGAGGTCGACCGTGGCGGCGGTTCCCCGCCGACGGCGTGTGGTGCAGCACAAACGCGCCATCGCCTTCTTCATCCTCCCGTTCGGCGTGCTGTTCGCGCTGTTCTACCTGATCCCCATCGGCTACGCGATCTACCAGTCGATGCTGGTCGTGCAGCGCGACGGCACCTTCGGTGAGGCGCAGGAGGTCTTCGGCTGGTTCCAGCAGTACGTGCTGGTGTTCCAGAACGGACCGTTCTGGCGCTCGGTGGGCCGCGTGCTGCTCTTCGGAATCGTGCAGGTGCCGGTGATGCTCGGACTGGCACTGCTGTTCGCTCTGCTGCTCGACTCGCCCCTGGTGCGCGGCAAGAAGTTCTTCAGGCTCGCCTTCTTCGTGCCGTACGCCGTTCCCGGCGTCATCGCGGCCATCATGTGGGGCTTCCTGTTCTCACCCAACCTGTCGCCGTTCACCGCCGTGACCCAGAACATCGACTTCCTCGGCGCCGACCTGGTGCTCTGGTCGATCGCCAACGTGGTGACCTGGGTCTTCGTGGGCTACAACATGCTCATCATCTACTCGTCCCTGCTGGCGATCCCGACCGAGATCTACGAGGCGGCCAGGCTCGACGGCGCCGGGCAGGCCCGCATCGCCTGGTCGATCAAGATCCCGTTGGTGCGACCGGCAATCGTGCTGACCGCGATCTTCTCGATCATCGGCACCCTGCAGCTGCTCGCCGAGCCCCAGGTGTTCCGCTCGTTCAGCTCGGCCGTCACGAACACGTTCACCCCCAACATGACCGTCTACGCCACGGCATCCGTGCCCAACGCCTCGCTCGCCGCCGCCTTCTCGGTGGTGCTGGCGCTGGCCACGTTCATCCTGTCGTTCACGTTCCTCAAGTTCACCCAGCGGAAGGAAGCCGAATGAGTTCCACGACGCTGGACCAGAACACGGCACCCAAGCAGCCGCGATCGCTGAAGCCCTCCAAGGCCTCGGCACCGTCTGCCTCGGCCGGATCCCTCAAGGAGAGCCTGCTCTCCCGGTCGGGCGCGATGCTCATCATGGGCATCTTCACGCTCTACTTCCTCATCCCGATCTGGTGGCTGTTCGTCGCGTCGAGCAAGAGCCAGGGCCAGCTGCTCACGACGAACGGGCTCTGGTTCGCCGACTTCAACCTGTTCCAGAACATCGGCGATCTGTTCGCGTACCGTGACGGCATCTTCCTCAAGTGGATGGGCAACAGCGTTCTGTACGCGGGCCTCGGCGGCCTGGTGGCGACGATCATCGCCGGCATGTGCGGCTACGCGCTGGCCAAGTACCGCTTCCCCGGGCGCGAGGTCATCTTCAACGTGGTGCTCGGCGGAGTGCTGGTCCCGGCGACGGCGCTCGCGCTGCCCCTGTTCCTGCTGTTCAGCCAGGCGCAGCTGACCAACACCTTCTGGGCAGTGTTCCTGCCCAGCATCGTGAGCCCGTTCGGCGTCTACCTCACCCGCATCTTCGCCGCGCAGTCCGTGCCCGACGAGCTCATCGAGGCCAGCCGCATCGACGGCGCCGGTGAGATCCGCACCTTCTTCACGGTGTCGATCCGGCTCATGGCACCGGCACTGGTGACGGTTTTCCTGTTCCAGTTCGTGGCCATCTGGAACAACTTCTTCCTGCCGCTGATCATGCTGCGCAGCGAGGAGCTGTTCCCGGTGACCTTCGGCCTCTACGCCTGGAACACCCAGCTCAACCAGGTGCCGGAACTGCGCCCGTACGTGCTCATCGGCGCCCTGCTCTCGATCATCCCCCTGATCGTCACATTCCTCCTGCTCCAGCGTTTCTGGCGTTCCGGCCTCGGAACCGGATCCCTGAAGTAGGACCCACCGTGCGGCCGAGTCATCTCCCGGCCGAGCGGATGCCCCACCAAGTAATCACCCATCAGTAGACAAGAGGATCAGCATGCAGCACATGAAGAGAGCGGTCGGCGTAGTCCTGCTCGCAACGCTCGCACTGGCCGGTTGCTCGGCAACGGGCGGAGGCGACGGCACTGCGGCCGACGCCGATGCCTGCAAGCCGTCGACGGGCAAGGTCGATCTCGAGTTCACCTCGTGGATTCCCGGCATCGAGGATGCCGTGGCCCTGTGGAACTCCGAGAACCCCGACATCCAGGTGAAGGTGCAGACCGGGCCGAACGGCAACTCCGGCACGTACCAGAACTTCTTCAACCAGCTGAAGGCGGGCAACGCGCCCGACCTCGGCCAGATCGAGTACGACGCCCTGCCGAACTTCCGGGTGCAGGACGGCCTCGAGGACATCGGCGTCTGCTCCGAGGTCGCCGCCGCGAAGGACTCCTTCGTGCCGTGGACCTGGGGCCAGGTCGGCCTCGGCACCGAGAAGAGCGTCTACGGCGTTCCCCAGGACTCGGGCCCCATGGCCCTGTTCTACAGGTCCGACCTGTTCGAGGCGAACAACATCCCCGTGCCGACCACGTGGGCCGAGTACAAGGATGCCGCCAAGAAGGTGCGCGCCGCCGGCGGGTACATCACCAACTTCTCGCAGAGCGACATCAACCAGTTCGCCGGTTTCGTCTGGCAGGCCGATGGCCAGTGGTTCCAGAACAACGGTGACGAGTGGACCGTCGACCTCACCAGCGACGCCTCCAAGCAGATCGCCGACTACTGGCAGGAGCTCATCGACGAGGACTTGGTCTCCACGGTTCCGGCCTGGACCGACGAGTGGAACAACGCCTACAACTCGGGCAACGTCTGGAGCTGGAACTCGGCCGTCTGGGGTGCCAACTCCATCGCGAGCGGCGCTCCCGACACCGCAGGCAAGTGGTCCGTCGCTCCCGCCCCGCAGTGGAACGCCGGCGAGAAGAAGGCCGGAAACTGGGGCGGATCATCCGTCGCGGTCTTCAAGGGAACCGAGCACCTCTACGAGGCGGCGAAGTTCGCACTCTGGCTGAACACCTCCGACGAGTCGCTTACGCTGCTCAACAAGTCGGCGAACATCTACCCCGCGACGACCGAGGGCCTCAAGCTGCCGTCGCTGCAGGAGGGTGTCGAGTTCTACGGCGGCCAGAAGATCTACGACGTCTTCGCCGAGGCTGCGACCGAGGTGAACCCCGACTTCGTGTGGGGCCCCACCATGACGCAGACCTACGCCGACGTCTCGGACGGCTTCAAGGCAGCGGTGACCGGCGACGGTACCCTGTTCGATGCGCTCACCAATGGTCAGAAGACGACCATCGAGGCGCTGAAGGCCCAGTCGATTCCGGTCAAGGGATAGTCATTTGATGCATCACCTCCGTGCCGCGGGCGTCAGTCTCCTTCTCGACACCCGCGGCACGGGCGTGCCCGGCATCATCCACTGGGGGCGTGATCTCGGCGCCCTCTCGCAGAGCGAACTCATCGCACTCGCCGAGGCGTCGGTGCCCGCCGTCTCGCCGTCGTCCATCGACGTGCCTCTGCGGTTGAGCCTTCTGCCGTCATTGCGAGACGGCTGGAGCGGGCGCCCGGCGCTCGCCGTCTTCCGGGACGGGTCTCTCGACCTGGCCCTGAGGCTCAGGGGAGTCGAGGCATCGGCCAGCGGAGCCGCCTCCCGTCTCGTCATCACGCTGACGGATGCCGCGGGCGGCGTCGACGTCGGAATCGAGCTCGAACTCAGCGCCCAGGGCGTGCTGCGGGTTCGGCACACTGTGACGAACACGGCAGACTCGGCGCTCGGACTGGCCGCAGCATCCGTCATCGTGCCCGTTCCCGACCGCGCCGCCGAGGTGCTCGACTTCTCGGGGTTGTGGACCCATGAGCGCCGCCCGCAGCGTCGCATCCTCGGTCATGGCGTGTGGTCGCGCGAGTCTCGGCACGGGCGTCCCGGTCACGACAACGCCTACCTGCTGGCCGCGGGAACGCCGGGCTTCGGATTCCGCGATGGCGAGGTCTGGGCGACCCACCTGGCGTGGAGCGGCGACGGCGTGGTCTGGGCGGAGCGCTCGCCCCTGGGCCCGGCGACGATCGGCGCCGGCGAACTGCTCGCGCCGGGGGAGCTCAGCCTGGCGGCCGGCGCCTCCTATCTGAGCCCGTGGTCCGTGTTCGTGTACTCCGACTCCGGCCTCGACGGCATCTCGGACCGGCTGCATCCGTGGGTGCGATCGTGGTCGACCATCCGCTCGAAGCGCCCCGTCATCCTCAACACCTGGGAAGCCGTCTACTTCGATCATTCCCTCGAGCGGCTGACGCCCCTGGTCGACGCAGCAGCCGAGGTGGGCGTCGAACGCTTCGTCCTCGACGACGGATGGTTCACCGGCCGCTCCGACGACCGCCGGGCGCTCGGGGACTGGTTCGTCGACCCGGCGGCGTGGCCCGATGGCCTGCATCCGCTCATCCAACGCGTCGCCGCATCGGGCATGGATTTCGGCCTCTGGGTCGAACCCGAGATGGTCAACCGCGACTCCGATGTCGCCCGAGCGCACCCCGACTGGATCATCGGGGCGGCGGATGCGATCACCTGGCGCTGGCAGAACGTGCTCGACCTCGACAACCCCGACGCCTTCTCCTACGTCTTCGGGCGGCTCGACGCCCTGCTCGCCGAATACCCGATCGCCTACCTCAAGTGGGACCACAATCGGGATCTCCTCGGCGGGTCGGCCCACCGGCAGACCGCTGCGCTCTACCGCCTGATCGACGCCGTGCGCTCGGCGCACCCGAACGTCGAGATCGAGTCGTGCGCCTCGGGTGGCGGGCGCATCGACCTCGGCATCCTGGAGCGCACCGATCGCGTGTGGGTGAGCGACACCAACGATCCGCTGGAACGGCAGTCGATCCAGCGGTACACCTCGCTCGTGGTGCCGCCGGAGTATCTGGGTGGACACCTCGGCATCGCGCGAGCGCACACCACCGGTCGCACGGCCGCATTGTCGTTCCGGCTGGCGACGGCGCTGTTCGGGCACGCAGGCATCGAATGGAACATCGCCGAGGCGACGCCGGCCGAGCGCGCGAGCGTCGCCGAGTGGATCGCCGTCTACAAGCGCGAGCGCGGCCTGCTGCACAGTGGCCGCGTCGTGCGTGCCGATGCCAGCGACTCCGCGATCGTGTGCTCCGGAGTCGTGGGCGCCGACGGGTCGCGGGCGCTGTTCAGCTACGCAGCCCTGACGGCACCGGCGGCGGCGATTCCCGCTCCGCAGCGCTTCCCCGGCCTCGACGCTGCCCGGAGCTATCGCGTGCGTCCCCTCGTGCTCGGCACCGACGTCTTCGCGGTGCAGGATGCCGCCCCGGCATGGTGGGCGGCCGGCGAGGTGGTCCTCCCGGGAGCACTCCTGGGCGAGGTCGGGCTGCCGATGCCGTTGATCGCCCCCGAGAACACCGTGCTGGTGGAGTTCGACGCCGTCGGCTGATCGCCCCGTCGGTGTGCGCCGAGCGTGGCGACTGCTCTACGCGCGGCCGACGCTGTCGTTTCTCGCGAGCGCTGCCGTTCTTTCGACAGCGCAACGAAGGAACGAGAGCGCGCGCGTCGCGGGTTGCGGGTGAGCCCATCTCACTAGGCTCGGGGCCGTGAGCCAGCACACCCCAGCCGAGTCGCCGCCCGCCGGGCCGGCGGCATCCGCCACCGCGGCATCCGCCACCACGGCATCCGCGGTCCCCGAAGCGCCTGACGCGTCGTCGTCCGGCCCGACCGGAGCCACCACCGCCGCGGATGTCGAGTCGCGTGCCCTGTTGTTCGCGATCGGCGGCTTCGTCTCCGCCGGGGTCATCGGGCTCATCCTCTTCGGCACCCACGACATCCCGCTGGCCGGCGCGGACTCGCTCGGCAACGTCACGGCGATCGTGAGCGCCGTCATCGCGCTGCTCGTGTTCGTGTCCGGATACGTGCTCTCCTACGCCGAACCGTCGCGAGCCTGGCTGCGCGACGTACGGCTCGGTCGCCAGTTCCTCGACATCGGCGGCCTCGCCTTCGCCCATGCCGTGCTCTGCTATCTCGCCTACGGAGTGCTGTTCAAGCTGCTCCAGGATGCCTTCCTCGGCGCCGTCGTCTTCCCCATCCCAGCAGCCCTGCTGCTCGGCGCCGCGTGCGCGACGAGCAGCTACTTCGTCTACCTCTCAGCGGTGCACATGACGACGTCGCGCGTCGCCGGCACCATGGCCGTCTTCCTCGTGCTCGGCCTGCTCACCAGCATGCTGACGGCGGCCGATCCGCTCTGGTGGACGATGAACATCAGCGCCCTCGGCATGAACGACGACCTCTCCAGCCACGTCTTCAACTTCACCCTGCTGATAGCGGGCATCGTGCTGACGACCATGGCGAACTACATGACCGCCGAACTCGAGTCCGGCCCGCTCACTCGCACCGATGCCTCGACGACGGATGCGGTGGCACTGCATCGCGCCCGATACGTGAAGTGGTCGCTGGTGCTGATCGGCATCTTCCTCGCGTGCGTCGGCATCTTCCATGTCGACGACCACTTCTGGATCCACAACACTGTGGCGACCGGCATGGCCGTGGTGTTCTGCGTGCTCGTGTTCAGGATGCCCTGGGTCGTGCCTGGTCTGCCGCGGGCCTTCTTCGTGGTGGGCTTCATCTTCATCGCGGTCATCGCCGTGTCGGCGGTCTTCTTCGCCATCGGGTACTACAACCTGACGGCCGTCGAGATCATCGCCTTCGCGCTCATCTTCACCTGGCTGATCGTGCTCATCCGCATGGTGTCGGCTGCGGCGACGGATGCGGCTGCGGTAGCGCTCGAAAAGGACTAGCCGAGCCAGACCCCGCCCGCTCGCCGACGGCCACCCAGCGCCGCTGGTCGAGTAGGCGGGAGCGCAGCGAGCAGCCGTATCGAGACCACTTCTCCCCGTCTGCGCGCGGTCGAGCCAGATCGAGTGGGTACCTGCCGTCGGCGTGATCTCGATACGCGGCCTCGCTCCGCTCGGGCGCTACTCGATCAGCGGAAGCTGGGGGGCTCGGTCGCTACTCGATCAGCGGAGCGGAGCGGGCGGGTCCGCGCCCTACAGCCGCACGGGCTCCAGCACAGCGCGCTTCGCCGCGCGCCCGTCGCCGGACGAGCGACCGGTGAGGCGACGGCCGATCCACGGCAGCACGAACTCCCGGTAGTACGCGGCGGTGTTGCGCGACTTCGGTCCGGCGGGAGCCGCCGCCACCTCCTCGACACCCCAGTCGGCAGGCACCGGAACGCCGAGCTCGGTGAGGACGTTGCTGGCGACGCGGGCATGGCCCAGGGCGTTCAGGTGCAGCCGATCGGCCGACCAGTAGCGGATGTCGCGCAGTCCGACGTCGGAGAAGTTGTCGACGAAGGTCACGCCGGGCAGCTCGGCCAGGTCGCGCAGTGCCGTCGTCAGGTCTCGGCCGCGGCGGTCGAAAGCCGATCCGAGCGGCAGGTGGTCGAGCGGGTTGGCCCCCGAGAGCATGAGCGCGTGGATGCCCTCTGCACGGATGCGCTCGATGGCGCCGCGGAAGCGGCCGGCGATGAGCTCAACGTCCATGCGCGGCCGGAGGATGTCGTTGCCTCCGCCGTTGAAGCTGATCACCTCGGGGCGCAGGTCGATGGCCGGCTGCAGCTGCTCGTCGATGATCGGCACGAGCTTGCGGCCGCGGATGGCGAGGTTCGCGTAGGTGACGATTCCACCGCCCGGTGATGCCGCGGCGTGCTGGGCGAGCCCGACCGCCACGAAATCTGCCCAGCCGCGCACCGTGCCGTCGGGCTGCTCGTCGCCGACGCCCTCGGTGAAGCTGTCCCCGATGGCCACGTAGCTGCTGAACACGTACTCTCCCCAGATCCTGTGCCGGCTCGGCCGGGCACCCGTCGAGCCTAGACCTGTCGCCGCGCGCTTCGGGCGCTCGCTGCGCTCGGCCCTCAGCGAGCGGGGAGGTGCGTCGGTAGACTGGCCCAGTGCCTGTGAACCCCGAGCTGCTGGGACGCACGTTCCCGCCTGCGCCCCCCTATCTCGTCGGTCGTGAGAAGGTGCGCGAGTTCTCGCGTGCCGTCTTCGCCACCAACCCCATCAACCTCGACGTCGATGCCGCCCGCGCCGCCGGGCATGCCGATGTCGTCGCTCCGCCGACGTTCGCGATCGTGGTCCAGGAGATCACGCTGGCCCAATTGCTGGCTGAGGAGGACTCGGGCATCGACTTCACCCGTGTCGTGCACGGCGACCAGCGCTTCACCGCGTCGCGCGCCATCGTCGCGGGCGACGAACTCACGGCCCAGCTCGCCGTCACCGGCGTCAAGACCCTCGGCGGTCACTCGATGGTCACCGCAGAATCCACCATCACGGATGCAGCAGGCGAGCACGTCGTCACCGCCATCTCCACCCTGGTCGTGCGAGGAGACGAGTGATGCCCCAGTTGACCGATCTGGCCGTGGGCGACATCGTCGCCGAACGCTCCGTCACCCTCACGCGCGACTCGCTCGTGCGCTACGCCGGTGCATCCGGCGACTTCAACCCGATCCACTACCGCGATGACGTCGCGGCATCGGTCGGCCTGCCCGGCGTCCTCGCCCACGGCATGCTCACCATGGGTCTCGCCGTGCAGCCCGTCGTCGACTGGGTCGGCGACCCCGCCCGCGTCGTCGACTACCAGGTGCGCTTCACTCGACCCGTGCTCGTCGACCCGCAGCAGGGCGCCGTCGTGAGCGTCATCGCCAAGGTCGGCGCGGTCGATGCCGAGGCATCCGTCGCGCGCATCGACCTCACCGTCAGCTTCGACGACGCGACCGTACTGGGCAAGGCCCAGGTGCGGGTGCAGCTCTAGCCCATGGCGGAGACCTCGATCGTCGCACTCCGCGACCTCACCACCATGCGCGTCGGTGGCTCGCCGGAACGGATGCTCACGGCGACGACCCAGCGCGACCTCGTCGACGCGGCGCTCGCCGTCTGGGCCGAGGGTGGCGACTGGCTCCTCCTCGGCGGCGGCTCGAACACCGTCGCCAGCGACGAGCCGTTCGACGGCACGGTGATCCGCATCGCCACCAGGGGCATCGAGCTGCTGCCTGAGTCCTCCGGCCCCGGTCTCGTGCGACTGCGCGTGCAGGCGGGCGAACCGTGGGATGACCTGGTTGCCTACACGGTTCGACACGGTTGGGCTGGCATCGAGGCGCTCAGCGGCATTCCCGGTCTCGCCGGCGCTGCTCCGATCCAGAACATCGGTGCCTACGGCCAGGAGGTGGCCAGCGCGCTGACCGCCATCGAGTTCCTCGACTACGACAGCGGCGAGGTCGAGCGCATCGAGGCGGCCGACCTCGGTCTCGGATACCGCACCTCCGTCATCAAGCAGGGCCGCCAGGGTGTCGTCGTGTCCATCGAGCTCGAGCTTCACGACACCGCGCACGAGCGCGACGTGCTCGGTGAGGAGCTCGGCCGGCCCATCGCCTACGCGCAGCTGGCGAGCACCCTCGGTGTCCAGCCCGGAGACAGGGTCGCGATCTCGCAGGTGCGTGCCGCGGTGCTCGCGCTGCGGGCGTCAAAGGGCATGGTGTTGAACGCCGAGGACAACGACACCTGGAGCGCCGGATCGTTCTTCACCAACCCGATCGTGCGCGAGAGCTTCGCGCGCACCCTTCCGTCCGATGCGCCGCGCTGGCCGATGGCGGCCGACGAGCCCGATGTCGTCGAGCCGCTTGAGCGGGCGTCCCTCGACCCGTGGGAGGCTGCGCAGCAGGCGCTCGCGGCCCCGACTCCCTCTGCCGATCCGACGCCGCGCTTCGTGAAGCTGTCGGCTGCCTGGCTCATCGAGCACTCCGGAATCCGTCGTGGCTTCGGGCTGCCCGGGACGCAGGCCGCCATCTCGAGCAAGCACACCCTCGCCATCACGAACCGCGGGAAGGCGACGGGCGAGGAGGTCGCCCAGCTGGCCCGCTACGTGCAGCAGCGCGTGCAGGCCGAGTTCGGCATCATCCTGCAGCCGGAGCCGGTGATCGTGGGGCTGGAGATCTAGCTCGCTCGCGACGCCACCAGCGCCGCCCACAGCTCGGCCCGTGCCGGGAACGAGGAGAGGTCGCGACCGAGCACGCGCTCGGCGGCTCCGACGCGGTTCCGCACGGTGTGCCTGTGCACACCGAGCGCCTGAGCCGCAGCGTCGAACTGAGCGTCGTTCTCGAGCCAGGCGCGCAGGGTCGCCACGAGCGCCGTGCCGTTCTCGGCATCGTGCGAGGTCAGGGGCGCGAGCGCGGCGCGAGCGATCTCGGCGGCATCCGTCGCCCCGAGCGATGCGAGCACCCCACTGGCGGCGATGGCCTCGAAGTCGACGACCGATCCGGTCGGGGCTTCGGCACCGGATGCGGCCGCCAGGGCGCGTTGCGCCTGCGCCACCAGTCGGGGCGACTCGCTCAGACCGCCGGTCCCCGACAGTCCGATGCGGGCGTCGAATGTCGTCGCGAGCCGGCGCAGCAGGGGGAGGGCCCCCGCGCCGGCAACCGCCAGCAGTTCGCCGTCGACGGCGCCGAAGAACAACTCCGCCGCGTTCCGGCCGGTCTCGCTCTCGAGCACCTCCTCGAGCGCACCCCGCCGATCGGTGTCGACGGCGATGGCGGCGATCCGCACGTCGCCCGACGGCATCCCGCCCCAGAGTTCCGTGCCCGTCGTGGTCGCCAACTCGACCTCCCCGGCGAGCAGCAGGCGCAGCAGTCCCGTGCGCAGTCGAGACCTGGAGGCGTCGAGCTCGTGGTTCTGCTCGAGGGCGAGGCTCGCCAACCCGACGACCGAGGCCACCACCTCTCTCGCCGACTGGTCGAGAGTGTTTCCACCGCCCACGGCGAGCACTCCGCGGAGTCGCCCGCGGCGCCCGAGGGTGTGGAGGGTGATGGTGTCATCGCCGGCCACCGACGTCGCGCTCGCCCGGGTTCCCCGCGTGAGGAGGAGGGTCGCGTCCTGCCGTACGCCGCGGAGCGCGCTCGGGTCTATGGCGTCGGCGGGGAAGACCCGATCGACCGCCCCGGCGGCGTCGAAGAGGGCGACGCCGTGCCCGAGGCTGCGGGCGAGTTCAGCGAGAGCGGCGCGGAGTCCGTCAGGACGCAGTGCCGCCAACGAGATGGCGCGCTGGGCATCGAGGGCCCAGGAGTGCCTGGCGTAGGCGTCCTCGGCGATGAGGTCGGCCGTGGCGCGTGCGATCGCGATGAAGGGCACGCGGTAGGGCACCTCGAACAGGGGCAGCCCGTAGCGGCGGCAGGCGTCGACCAGGGAGGCAGGGGTTCCAGCGCGCACCACCTCGGTGCCGAAGCCGAGTCCGACCACTCCGCGATCGACGAGCCGAGCGACGTAGGCATCGGCATCCGTCGGGGAATCTCCGAACTGCGTGCCCGTCGTCAGGAGCACCTGATCGTCGACGAGGAACGGGGTGGGGTCGACGAGGTCTGTGCTGTGGGTCCACTGCACCCCGCGCTCGAGTGCGCCGATCGGGAGGTCGTCGATGCCGCTCACCAGACTGAGGGCGAGGTCGGGAAGGTGCAGCAGCGTTGCGAGGGTGGGGAGCACGCTGCCTCCGGCATAGGACGTCGCGGACACTTCAGGAACCTCCAGTGTACGCCGCGGCCATCGGCTCGCGACCGCTGCGGGTCTACCATCGCCACATCGCACGTCACCCTCGCACCATCTGGAGACCGCACATGACCCTCGTCGAATCCGCGCCACCGTCTGCCCTCACCGGCGGCCCGAGCCTGCCCCAGGAGCGTCGTCTCGTCACCTCCATCCCGGGCCCCAAGTCGATCGAGCTGATGAGCCGCAAGACCGAGGCCGTCGCGGCCGGCGTCGGCGCCACCATTCCGGTGTTCACCGCTGCGGCCGGCGGGGGAGTCGTGGTCGACGTCGACGGCAACTCCCTCATCGACCTCGGCAGCGGCATCGCCGTCACCGGCGTCGGCAACTCCAACCCACGCGTCGTCGCCGCCGTCGCCGAGCAGCTCGAGCGCTTCACCCACACCTGCTTCACCGTTGCCCCCTACGACTCCTACGTCGAGGTGGCCGAGGCGCTCAACCGCCTCACGCCCGGCGACTTCCCCAAGCGCAGCGCGCTGTTCAACTCCGGCGCCGAGGCCGTCGAGAACGCCGTGAAGATCGCGCGCCACTACACGCGCAAGCAGGCCGTCGTGGCCTTCGACCACGCCTACCACGGGCGCACCAACCTGACGATGGGCCTCACGGCCAAGAACCAGCCGTACAAGAACGGCTTCGGTCCCTTCGCCCCGGAGATCTACCGCGCCCCGCTCTCCTACCCCTTCCGTGACGGCGGTCTCGACGGCGTGGAGGCGGCCGAGCGCGCCATTCTGCAGATCGAGAAGCAGATCGGCACCGAGAACCTCGCGGCGCTCATCATCGAGCCCATCCAGGGCGAGGGCGGATTCATCGTGCCGGCAGACGGCTTCCTCCCCACGCTTCTGGCCTGGACCCGCGCCAACGGCGTCGTGTTCATCGCCGACGAGGTGCAGACGGGCTTCGGCCGCACCGGGCAATGGTTCGCCAGCAACGCCGAGGGCATCGTTCCCGACATCATCGTGACAGCGAAGGGCATCGCAGGCGGCCTCCCGCTCTCGGCTGTCACCGGTCGCGCCGAGATGATGGACGCGGCCCAGGTCGGCGGCCTCGGCGGCACGTACGCCGGCAGCCCCATCGCCTGCGCTGCCGCCCTCGCCACCATCGACGCCTATGAGAACGACGGCCTCATCGAGCGCGCCGCCGCCATTGGCGACGTGCTCCTCGGCCGGCTCGGCGAGCTCGCCGCAGCCGACGCCCGCATCGGCGACGTACGCGGTCGGGGCGCGATGGTCGCCATCGAGCTCGTCGACCCCACGACTGGGGCTCCGGATGCAGCGCTCACCGGCCGCGTCGCCGGGGCGGCCCACAAGGCGGGCGTCATCGTGCTCACCTGCGGCACCTACGGCAACGTGATCAGGTTCCTCCCACCACTCACGATCGGCGACGAGCTGCTCCTCGAGGGGCTCGGCGTCATCGCCGAAGCGCTCGCAGCCGACACAGGGGCGGTCGCAGCATGAGCGCCACAGTGACCGCGTCGCGCGAGGCCGAGCTGCTCGCATCCGTTCCCTCCCAGCTCTTCATCGGCGGAGAGTGGACGGATGCAGCCGGCGGCGCCACCCTCGACGTGCGCGACCCCGCAACCAACGCCGTCATCGCGACGATCTCCGACGCCTCGGTGGAGGACGGCGCCCGGGCTCTCGACGCGGCCGTTGCCGCCCAGGCCGAGTGGGCCGCGACGGCGCCCCGGGTGCGCGGAGAGATCCTGCGGAAGGCCTTCGACCTGCTGCAGGAGCGCAAGGAGGACTTCGCCCTCCTGATGACGCTCGAGATGGGCAAGCCCCTCGCCGAGGCGCGTGGCGAGGTCGCCTACGGCGGCGAGTTCCTGCGCTGGTTCAGCGAGGAGGCCGTGCGCATCAGCGGTCGCTACGGGCTGAACCCCGAGGGCACCGGGCACATGCTCGTGTCGCAGCAGCCTGTCGGACCGTGCTTCCTCATCACGCCGTGGAACTTCCCGCTGGCGATGGCGACCCGCAAGATCGCGCCGGCGCTCGCGGCAGGCTGCACTGTCGTCGTGAAGCCGGCAGAACTCACCCCGCTCACGACGCTGGCGTTCGTGGCGCTTCTCGTCGAGGCCGGCCTGCCGGCCGGGGTCGTCAACGTGATCACCACGTCATCGTCGTCTGCGGTCTCGGCTCCGATCATCGCCGATCCGCGGCTGCGCAAGCTCTCGTTCACGGGCTCGACCGGAGTCGGCCGAAAGCTCATCGAGCAGGCGGCCACCGGCATCCTCCGCACGTCGATGGAACTCGGCGGCAACGCCCCGTTCGTCGTGTTCGAGGACGCAGACCTCGACAAGGCCGTCGACGGAGCGATGCTCGCGAAGTTCCGCAACATCGGCCAGGCCTGCACTGCTGCCAATCGCTTCATCGTGCACGAGGCCGTCGCGGCCGAGTTCGCGGCGAGGGTCTCCGAGCGCGTGAAGGCCATGGCGGTGGGCCGTGGCACGGAGGACGGCGTCACCATCGGTCCGCTCATCAACGACGCAGCGGTCTCGACCTCGTTGGAGCTGGTGACGGATGCCGTCTCGCGCGGTGCCTCCGTGCTCACCGGCGGCAGTGCCGTCGACGGCGTCGGCAGCTTCTTCGAACCGACCGTCGTCACCGACGTTCCGGCCGACAGCCGCATGCTCCGCGAGGAGATCTTCGGTCCGGTGCTGGGCATCACGTCGTTCAGCGACGAGGATGAGGCTGTGCGCCTCGCGAACGGAACGGAGTACGGCCTCGTGTCGTACGTCTTCACCGAGAGCCTGGCACGCGGACACCGCATGATCGAACGCCTCGAGACGGGCATGATGGGTCTGAACGTCGGCGTCGTCTCCAATGCCGCCGCACCGTTCGGCGGCGTCAAGCAATCGGGCATCGGCCGTGAGGGCGGGCTCGAGGGCATCCACGAGTACCTCTCGACGAAGTACACGCTCATTCCCGTCTCGTAGTCCCTTTCCGTTGGTCGAGTAGGCCGTGAGCGGAGCGAGCAGCCGTATCGAGACCACAGTGATCTCGTACGCGTCCGGCTCCGCCGGGCGCTACTCGATCAGCGGAAGACTCGCCGGGCATCACTCGATCAACGCAGAGAAGGAACACACGCACCATGCAGAAGATCGAACGCGACGTCGTCGTGATCGGAGCCGGAGCATCCGGACTCACCGCGGCCTCCGAGCTGCGCAAGGCGGGCCTCACCGTCGCCGTGCTCGAAGCCCGCGACAGGGTCGGCGGCCGCCTCTGGACGGACGACATCGACGGCGCGACGCTCGAGATCGGCGGCCAGTGGGTCTCCCCAGACCAGGACGCCCTCATCGAGACGCTGGACGACCTCGGGCTCGAGACCTACGAGCGCTACCGCGAAGGCCTGAACGTCTACATCGGTCCGAGCGGTGAGAAGCGCACCTTCGAGGGCGAGATCTTCCCGGTCGCGGCTCAGACCGAGCAGGAGATCGTCACTCTCATCGAGAAGCTCGATGCCCTGGTGGCCGAGATCGACCCCGACCAGCCGTGGGCGCATCCGCTCGCCAAGGACCTCGACGAGATCTCCTTCAGCCGCTGGCTCGAGACCCAGACCGAGGACGAGGAGGCGCGGGAGAACATCGGCATGTTCATCGCCGGCGCCATGCTCACCAAGCCCGCACACGCGTTCTCCGCCCTGCAGGCGCTGCTGATGGCGGCGTCCGCCGGCAGCTTCTCCAACCTCGTCGATGCCGACTTCATCCTCGACAAGCGCGTGGTCGGAGGGCTGCAGCAGGTGCCCCTTCTGCTCGCGGAGCGCCTCGGTGACGACGTGCACCTGAACGCCCCGGTGCGCACCCTGCGGTGGGGGCCGGACGGCGTGACCGCGATCAGCGAGAACATCGAGGTCAGCGCCCGCTTCGCCGTACTCGCTGTGCCGCCCATCCTGATCAGCCGCATCTCCTACGAGCCGCCTCTCCCGCGCCGCCAGCAGCAGCTGCACCAGCACCTGTCCATGGGGTTCGTCATCAAGGTGCACGCCGTGTACTCCACGCCGTTCTGGCGCACCAACGGGCTGTCGGGTACGGCGTTCAGCCCCTACGAGCTCGTGCACGAGGCCTACGACAACAGCTACCACGGCGACCCCCGCGGCACTCTCGTCGGCTTCGTGGCCGATGAGGCGGCCGACGGCGTCTTCGCCATGAGCGAAGAGGAGCGCAAGCTGCGCATCCTCGAGTCCTTGTCGCACTACTACGGCGACGAGGCGCTCACACCCGAGGTGTTCTACCTCAGCGACTGGGGCAGCGAGGAGTGGACCCGCGGTGCCTACGCCGCCAGCTTCGACATGGGAGGCCTGGCCCGGTACGGCGCCGACCTGCGCACTCCCGTCGGTCCCATCCACTTCTCCTGCAGCGACCTGGCTGGCAAGGGCTACCAGCACGTCGACGGAGCCATCCGCATGGGCATCGAGACGGCAGCCGCCATCGTGGAGCGGGCGGGCGCATGAGCGCGACGCCCCGCATCGTCGTCGGGTACACGGCCGACGACTCCGGGGCCGACGCCCTGGCTCTCGCCGGCCGGCTCGCCCGGGCCAGCGGTGCGCTGCTCGAGGTCGTCATGGTGCTTCCGAGCGAAGCGCACAATGCCTCGGTGCCGACGGATGCCGGCTACGAGAGATTCCTCAAGGAGCAGTCCCGCAGCTGGCTGACCACGGCGTCGCGCGCCCTGGGCGACGATGTCGAACGTGCGCTGCACATCCGCTATGCCGAGTCCTTCGCCGAGGGGCTCATCCGCGCGGCGCACGAGTTCGGCGCCGGCGTGATCGTGGTCGGTGCCGCTCGCGGCGGTCTCTTCGGCAGGTCGCGGATCGGCTCCGTCGCCGATGAGCTGCTGCACTCCTCCGACGTTCCCGTTGCCCTGGCCCCGGCCGGGTCGCGCGAGGTTCCCCTCGACCTCGGAGTGACACGTGTGACGACGATGATCGGAACGCGTCCGGGGGCGGATGCGCTGCTCGAGGCATCCGTTCGCCTGGCCCGTCAGACCGAGACCCCGTTGCGGCTGCTCTCGCTGGCCTCCATCGACCTGCCTGCGGGCCTCGACGAGCACCTGGCCGCCCTCACCGGAAGCGCACACGCCGAGGAGGTGCTCGATGAGGCCCGCCGTTCGCTGCCGGAGGGCATCGCGGCATCCGCCGCCACGGCGACGGGCTCCAGCATCGAGGATGCCGTGCGCGCCCTCGAGTGGCAGCCAGGCGAGATCGTGCTCGTCGGCTCGAGCCGCCTCGCCGCGCCACGGCACCTGTTCCTCGGTTCGACAGCCGCCAAGATGCTGCGCGAACTCCCTGTTCCCATGATCGTGGTGCCCCGCACCACCGCCTGAAAGAGGCAGCAATGACGCACCCCTCAGACCCGCAGGCACCGCTCACGGCAGCCAGCGCCGCCATCCCCGGCACAGCGGCCGGCAGCGACACCGCGAAGAAGGGCAAGGGCCTGAGTGCGGGGTCGGTGGGGCTCATCGGCGCCATCGTCATCGGCATCTCCTGCATCGCCCCGGCCTACACTCTCACCGCCGCGCTCGGTCCGACGGTCTCCGAGGTGGGGGTTCAGGTACCCGCCATCATCCTCGTCGGATTCATCCCGATGCTGCTCGTGGCCTTCGGCTATCGCGAGTTGAATCGACGGATGCCGGACTCCGGCACCTCGTTCACCTGGGCGACGCGGGCCTTCGGACCCTGGGTGGGCTGGATGGCGGGGTGGGGCCTCATCGCTGCGACGATCCTCGTGCTGTCGAACCTCGCCGGCATCGCCGTCGACTTCCTGTTCCTGCTCATCTCCCAGATCGCCGGCAATCCCGACCTGGCCGAGATCGCGATGAACCCGTTCGTCAACGTCGTGACCTGCCTGCTGTTCATGCTGGGCGCGACCTTCATCTCCTATCGCGACATGCAGACCACGCAGAAGCTGCAGTACTGGCTGGTGGGCTTCCAGGTGCTGGTGCTCGTGCTGTTCTCGGTCGCGGCGCTGGTCGAGGTGGCGAACGGCAACGCCTTCGACGCCACGGCCATCGAGTTGTCGTGGTTCAACCCGTTCGCCGTCGACTCCTTCAGCGCCTTCGCGGCCGGACTCTCGCTCTCGATCTTCATCTTCTGGGGCTGGGACGTCACGCTCACGATGAACGAGGAGACCAAGGGCTCCTCCAAGACGCCGGGACAGGCAGCCACCATCACCGTCGTCACGATCGTGATCCTCTACCTCCTCATCGCCGTCTCGCTCATCGCCTTCGCCGGAGTCGGCGACGGGGAGTTCGGCCTGGGCAACCCCGACATCCAGGACAACGTCTTCTTCCACCTCGCCGGTCCCATCCTCGGGCCGCTCGCGGTGCTGGTCTCCCTGGCGGTGCTCACCAGTTCCGCATCGAGCCTGCAGTCGACCTTCGTGTCGCCGGCGCGCACCCTGCTGGCCATGGGCCACTACGGGGCGCTTCCGGAGAAGTTCGCGCAGGTGAGCCCGCGGTTCTTCACGCCGGGCTACGCCACCATCGTCTCCGCCGTGGTCGCATCCGTGTTCTACACGGTCATGCGGTTCCTCAGCGAGAACGTGCTGTGGGACACGATCACGGCTCTCGGCATGATGATCTGCTTCTACTACGGCATCACGGCGTTCGCCTGCGTGTGGTACTTCCGAGCCCAGTGGTTCCGCTCGGTGCGGAACGTGTTCTTCACCCTGCTGTTCCCGCTGATCGGCGGTGTCATCCTCGCCGTGCTGTTCTTCACGACGCTCATCGACAGCATGGATCCCGACTACGGCAGCGGCTCGTCGGTCGGCGGCCTCGGCCTGGTCTTCGTGCTCGGCATGGTGGTGCTGCTGGGCGGTGTGGTCGTCATGCTCTGGCAGTGGCGCAAGCGCCCGGCCTTCTTCCGCGGTGAGACGCTGACGGCGGCCGACGCCGAGATCCCGGAGTAGCGCGGCCGCCGCGCCCTCACCCCGCATCCGCTCGCCCTCACCCACGCATCCGCTCGCCCTCACCCACGCATCCGCTCGCCACCTGTGGCCGCCTCCGCGGGAATCGACCGACCATAAGTGGCGAGCCGGGGCGCGGAGAGCGGCCACAGGTGGCGAGCGGAGGAGGCGTCGTAGTGGCGGTCAGGCCCGCGATCGCGTAGCGCGCCGCAGGATGCCGGCGAGACCGGCCACGAGCAGCAGCGCACCGAGCGCCAGCACGGCGTAGAGCGCGAACGTGCCCGGGGTGAGGGTCTCGAGCCACGACGAGAAGTCCTGGCGGCGCCCGATGTCGGTGACGATCACCAGCAGCACGGTCGCGAGCGCAGCGAAGGCGAGTCCCCAGACGATCGCGGCCCACCGGATGACAGGCCCGGCTGGGGCGGCATCCGTCGCCGTCGCGTCGTGCCCCGTCGCACCGAGGTCCGTCGTGCCGATGCCGTCGACGCCGAGATCGTAGGGCGTCGTCGGGTTGGAGTCTGTGCTCATGGTCTGTGTCCCTCGTGATCGGTGGCCCGGATTCAACCGGCCGGGTTGTGAACGGTGATGGCGGCTCTGGGCGCTCTGCTCGTCGCTCACGGTCGGTCTTCTTCGTGGATGGTGACCTGGATGCCGCCGGTCAGGCCGCGCAGGGTGATGGCAGCGTCTGGCGCGTTGCCGATTCCGGGATCCTCGCCGACCACGCCGACGAGATGCATGTCGCCGTCCGCATCGTTCACCCGGCTGAGCTCTTTGCCGTTCGTGTATTCGCCATCGGCGTCGACGGTCCAGACGGAGGAGTAGCCCGAGGCGAGTTCGGCGTCGATCTTCACGGTGGCTCCGTCGTAGACGTCGAGGTAGACGTTGCCGGCGCCCATGGTGATGTCGACCTTCTGCGTGCCCGGGAGCTTCGCCGTGCTCGCCGCGGCCGTGATGAAGGCCGTGCCTGCCGGCATGAGGTAGCTCGTCGATCCGTCGAGGCTGATGCCGCTGTCGCCGAGCAGCAGCTGGTCCGTGCGGGGTACGGCTGCCGACCCGACTGCCAGTACCAGGGCCGCGATCGTCACGAAGGCGAGGAAGCCGCTGCGTCGACGGAGCACGCCGGCGATGATCATGGAGATCGCCGACACGAGCGCGGCGACGGCGAGTCCGATGGTGACGGCGTAGGAACCGTTCGCCCCGCCGAGGGCGACGAGCGCGGCGATGGAGCCCGCCACCAGGCCGGCGCCGAGGGTCGCGACGATGTAGGCGAAGCTGGTGCGCGGCCTCGTGAGCTTGCGCAGGCGTCTGGCCTCGTCGGCCCGGGCCGTGAAGGCGGCGGCGCGGGCCTTGTTCTCGGCGACGAGCTGGGCTCGCGCGGCACGGTTGGCATCGGCTTGCGACTGCCGCCACGCCTCGTGGTCGACGCGCCAGGCAGCATGCTGCGCCTTCCACGCCTCGTACTCGTCGGTGCCGGGGTCGGTGCCCGCTGGCTGCGTCGGGGCCACGGGCTCCGCGCCGTCTCCTGCGGCATCCGGTGCCGCAGGAGCCTGCGTCGCGCCGTACGCGGGCGGAGTCGTTCCACCGTATGCTGCGGTGGCCGGGGCGCCGTATGCGGCCGGAGCTGTTCCGGCTGCCGCCTCCGCCTCGTACTGGGCGAAAGCGGCCTCAGGGCTCGTGGAGGCCGACCGCGGTCCCGAGACGCGGTTGCGACGCACCAGCCAGACGATCAGGCCGGTGATGGCGCCGATGAGTGCGATGGTCCAGAGGAACCGGATGCCGTAGACCCAGGGGCTCGACGTCCAGAAGCTGCCGTACTGGATGTCGTTCCAGGCGTCGCCGTAGAACGGGTCGCCGCCGATGGCGAAGGGCGAGAGGCCGAGCAGCACGAGGATAGCGATGCCCACGAGCGCCTTGTCGAAGACTCCGCGCAGCATCTGCTCGAGGTGGATGCGGCCCGTGGTGTCGGGCAGGAGAAGCCACGCGAGGCCGTAGAGGAGGAAGACGGGAACGCCGAAGAGGGCGCACACGACCAGGAGACCGCGCACGATGACAGGGTCGATGCCGAGGCGGGCGCTCACACCGGCCGCGACGCCGCCGAGCCACCCCGGCAGGCGCGGGACGCCGAGCGAGCGCATCCAGCCGAAGAACCCGGTGTCCGGAACGAGCGGAGCCGGCCCGGAGGCGGGTGCGCCTGATGTGCCTCCGGTGCCGGTGCCGTTGCCGCTTCCGCCGGCTGTCCCTCCGCTGCCGGCGCCAAATCCAGCGTCGCCAGATCCAGCGTCGCCGTCGCCTGCGCCGTCCCCAGCGGTGTCCCCACCGCTGCGTTCGTCTGCGCCCTCGTCCTGGATGCGGCCGGCGGACTCGCCCCCCGACGATCCGCCGGCCGTGGTTCCCGTCGGTGCCGCAGCATCCGCGGGGATGATGGCAGTCGACGCCGCATCCGTCGTGCCGCTGTGCGTGTCCGGTGCCTCGGACTCGGAGCCGAACGATTCTTCTGATGGGGTCTGTTTCACTGCCATGACTCGATGGTGCCGCTCCGGGCACTCGGCTCGCTATCAGGTACGACCCTGACCGCACCCTGACTTCTCAGCGCCGCCCTCCCGGGGTCGAGGATCGCGTGATTGGATTCAGGGGTGTCAACAGCATCCGCTCGCCGTCTCGACGCGCAGAACGCGCGGCCGAGCGCTCCCCGCGGCGCCGGCCCTGTGCCAGCGCTCGTGCGCGACCGCGACTGCTACGTCGCCGGGGTCGCCGGCGGCCTCGCGACGCATCTGCGATGGCCTCCGCTCGTGGTGCGCATCATCTTCGTCGTCACGGGCCTGTTCGGCGCTGGAGTGCTGCTCTACATCTGGCTCTGGGCGCTGACTCCCTGGGCTGAGCCGACGGATGCCGCCCCTCGGGTCACACGGAGAGCCCCTGTCGCCTGGATCCTCGTCGCCCTCGCCATCGGCGGTGCGGCCACGGCGATCGGCCAGGCACGCACCTCC
Organism: Leifsonia sp. Root1293; assembly: GCF_001425325.1. NCBI lineage: Bacteria > Bacillati > Actinomycetota > Actinomycetes > Micrococcales > Microbacteriaceae > Leifsonia > Leifsonia sp. Root1293. Next base: position 629,187 of record NZ_LMEH01000002.1, read on the forward strand.
TACGACCTCGCGGTCGGCGACCCGATCCCCTGGATCCCGACGGTCGTCGTCACGGTCCTCCTCGCCGTGGCCGCTGCGGCCTGGGCCGGCTTCATCGACCGGCGCGACCCCGCGCGCGGGCGTCGCACCGAACTGGCGGTGCGGCTCGTGGCCACGGGCGCTCTCGCGGTGCTCGCCGTGGTGCTGCTGAGCGGGCCGAACTACGGCCAGAGCCCGACGATCGTGTTCCTCGCCGCATTATTCGTCGTCGTCGGCATCGGTCTGCTCTACGCGCCGTCGCTCGTGACGCTCTGGAACGATCTCGCCACGGAGAGAGTCGCCCGCATCCGGGACGAGCAGCGCAGCGAGATCGCGGCACACCTTCACGACTCCGTGCTGCAGACCCTCGCCCTCATCCAGAACCGTGCCGGAGCGTCGAGCGAGGCCGGCCGCCTCGCCCGCGCGCAGGAACGCGAGCTGCGCAGCTGGCTGTTCGAGGGGGACTCTCCCGCAGACAGCGATCTCGCCACCGACCTGCGCGACTTCGCCTCCGCGCTCGAACTCGACTATCCGGTGCGCATCGAGGTCGTCGCCGTCGGGTCGTCGACCGAGCGTGCCAGCGGCGAGCTCGCCGCTGCCGCGCGCGAGGCCATGCTCAACGCGGCCAGGCACGCCGGCGGAGACGTCTCGGTCTACATCGAGGGCGCTGCGACCGCCGTCGACGTGTTCGTGCGCGATCGAGGACCCGGCTTCGACGTGGCATCCGTCGCCTCGGATCGCCTGGGGGTTCGCGAGTCGATCATCGGCCGGATGCGGCGAGCCGGCGGCCGCGGCACGGTCGGCCCTGGCGCAGGAGGCGTGGGCACCGAGGTGCACCTGCGGTTCGAGACAGGGGAGGCGCAGCGTGGCTGACCAGATCACCGTGGTCGTCGTCGACGACCACTCCATCTTCCGCTCCGGGCTGCGGGCCGACCTCGACGACTCGGTGCTCGTGGTCGGCGAGGCCGACGACGTCGACTCCGCCATCGCGGTGATCACGGCGGCGGCGCCGACCGTCGTGCTCCTCGACGTGCATCTTCCGGGAGGAACGGATGCCACCTCATCGGGCGGCGCCGAGGTCATCCGGCGCACGGCCGCGCTCGTGCCGGGCACGCGCTTCCTGGCGCTCAGCGTCTCGGACTCGGCCGAGGACGTCGTGGGGGTCATCCGCGCTGGTGCCCGCGGCTACATCACCAAGGGCAGTTCGGGATCCGACGTCAGCCGCGCCGTGCACGCAGTCGCCGGCGGCGACGCCGTCTTCTCGCCCAGGCTCGCGGGATTCGTGCTCGACGCCTTCGGGGCCGCAGGCGGCGAGATCGCGTCGACGGACGAGGAACTCGACAGGCTGTCGGCCCGTGAGCAGGAGGTGATGCGCCTCATCGCCCGCGGCTACGCCTACAAGGAGGTGGCGGCGACGCTGTTCATCTCGACGAAGACCGTGGAGACGCACGTCTCGAGCGTGCTGCGGAAGCTCCAGCTGTCGTCGCGCCACGAGCTCACGGCCTGGGCGACGGCGCGCAAGCTGCTCTAGCCGGGCGTAGCTGCCGCATCCATCGCGGCCATAGGGTGAAACCATGCTCATCGCCAGTCTGGTCCTGCTCGCCATCGCCGCCCTGCTCCACGTCTACATCTTCGTGCTGGAGTCGGTGCGCTGGACCGAGCCGTCGACACGCAAGACCTTCGGCACCACGGCGGAGACCGCCGAGATCACGAAGGGTCTCGCCTTCAACCAGGGCTTCTACAACCTGTTCCTGGCGATCGTGCTCGCGATCGGCATCGTCTTCCTCGCAGCCGGCTCGATCGAGATCGGTGCGGCGCTCGCCTTCGCCGGCGCCGGCTCGATGGTGGCCGCCGCGCTGGTGCTCATCCTCTCGGACCGCACCAAGGCCCGTGCCGCGATGATCCAGGCGACGGCCCCGCTGCTCGGTCTGGTGCTCCTGCTCATCGCGCTGGCTCTCTGAGAACAGGCCCGATGGCCCGGAACAGGCCCGACGGGCCTGTTCTGAACCCGACCGCCTGATCCGGCCTGCTTCCCCGCGTAGACGGGCGGAACCGGCCCTAGAGCAGGCCCAGCTCCATCGCCCGCGTCACGGCGCGGGTGCGGTCGTTCACGGCCAGCTTCTCGAAGACGTGCAGAAGGTGGGTCTTCACCGTGGCCTCGCCGATGAAGAGGGCTGCGGCGATCTGCGGGTTGCTGTGCCCGGCGGCGACCAGCCGGAGCACCTGCAGTTCGCGCGCTGAGAGTCGCGGTGTGCTCGGCGCATCGGCATCCGGCGTGCCCTCGCGCACCCGCTGCACGAGCATCGCGGCGATGTTGGGTGCGAGCACGGTCTGGCCGCGGGCGACGGCACGGACTCCCTCGATGATCTCGGCCTGGGGAGCGGCCTTCAACAGGTAGCCGCTGGCCCCGGCCTCGATCGCGCCGATGATGTCGTCGTCGGTCTCGTAGGTCGTGAGCACGAGCACTCGCGTCGAGGCTCCGGATACGGTGCCCGCGGCCAGGATGCGGGCCGTCGCCTCAACCCCGCCGACCCCGGGCATGCGCAGGTCCATCAGCACGAGGTCCGGCTGCAGTTCGGCGGCCATCCGCTGGGCCTCGTCGCCGTCTGACGCCTCTCCCACGACCTCGATGTCGGCGGCGGTGGCGAGCAGCCCGACGATGCCGCTCCGCACGATGGGATGGTCGTCGGCGACCACGACCCTGATCACGGGCTCAGCGTGCGGTGTCGGCATCAGCATCACCCTCCGCCTTCGACGGTACCGGCAGCATGACGGTGATGGTCGCACCACCACCGGGCGTCTCACCGACGGAGAGGCTCCCGCCGACCAGGCCGACCCGCTCGCGCATGCCGGCCAGGCCGAAGCCTCCGGCACCGTCATCAGCGTCTCCGGCGAGTCCCGAGCCGTCGTCGCTGATGGTCAGGACGACCGCATCGTCGACGCGTTCGACCCGAACGGAAGCCGTCACCGCCCGCGCATGCTTCCGAACATTGGCCAGGCCCTCCTGCGTGCAGCGGAGCAGCACCACTTCGCGCTCCCGGTCGAGTCCCGTCGCGTCGACGGAGCTGGCGACGATCACCCCGGTCTCCCGCTGGAAGTGCGTCGTCAGCCGGTCGATCGCCTCGGCCAGCGTCGAACCCGACGGCACGGCAGCCATCGACGCCACGAGCGAGCGGGCCTCGGTGAGCGACTCCCGGGCCAGCGCCTCGATCATGTCGATGCTCTCCGCGGCGCGTTCCGATCCCTCGAGCGCCCCGACCTCGCCTCGGGCGCGCTGTGCCACCATGACCAGCCCGGTCAGGGTCTGCGCGATGGTGTCATGGATCTCCCGGGCCAGGCGCTCGCGTTCGCTGGCCACGCCGGACTCCCTCGACAAGGCGGCCAGCTCGCCCTGGGCGGCCTGCAACTCGGCGAGCAGCTGCGCACGCTCCTCGCCGTAGGCGGCGATGCGGGTGATCCACAGACCGAGGGCGAGCGAGAACACGACCGACAGCGCCGCGATCGCGATCCCGTTCGCGAGGCCGCCCATGCCGTAGCGGGCGGTGTAGCCCACGACGACGGCCGAGCCGATGAGCAGGTTCGCGAACACGGCGCTGCGCGTGTTCGTCGCGATCGACCAGACGTAGGGATAGAGGAAGGTCTGCAGGATGGCGAACGACGGCTCCAGAGCGACTCCGACGGCGAGGATCACCGCGAAGAGCAGAACGGCGACGGCGTCGTGAGGGCTCGGCGGCGCCATGATGCGCCAGCGCCCGTACGCGAAGTAGACGACGAGGAATGCCGCGGCCGCCGCCCAGTCGGCCGGATCCGGCGATGACGCGATGACGGAGACTCCGGCGACCACGAGGGCGACCGCAACAGCGGCGAGGTCCCACCAGCGTCGATTCTGCACGGCTCTACTCTGTCAGCCGCAGACCGCTCGCTCCCGGATCGGCGTCAGGCATCCTTGCGGATCCATCGGAACGTGATGCGGCTGAGCACGAGGCCGATGACGAGCCAGACCAGCAAGGCGATGGCGACGGCGCCGAGGTCCCACGACCCGCCGACCTCCAGCGCCTGGAAGTCCTCGGGCAGGAACACCGATCGCATGCCCTGAGCCATCCACTTGAGGGGGAAGATGCTGGCGATGTTCTGCATCCATTCGGGCAGCAGGTAGAACTGCAGGTAAACGCCCGAGATGAACTGCAGGATCAGCACGATCGGGATGACGACAGCCGTGGCGCTGCGGCCGGAACGGGGCAGGGCCGAGAGGGCGATGCCGAGGAACGCCGAGGTGATGATGCCGAGGACGAACACCCAGGCGAAGGTGGCCCACGACGACGGATCGGTCGGCAGGGCGATCCCGAACACCGTCCCGGCGACGAGCAGCAGCAGGCCCGCCTGCATGGTGCCCGTCACGAACACCTGACCGATCTTGCCCAGGAAGTAGCTCACGGGGGAGAGCGGGGTTCCGCCGAGTCGCTTGAGCGTGCCGTCGCCCTTCTCGCCGGCGATGTCGACGGCGAGGTTCTGCACTCCGGACAGCAGGATGCCGGCCGCGATCATTCCGGGGAGGTAGTAGGCGCCGACGCTGATGCTCGTGGTTCCGGGCCCGGCGCTCACATCCCCGGACGAGCTGAACGCCGTGGTGAAGATGCCGAGCATGATCAGCGGGAACAGGAAGGTGAAGAACACCGCGTCGGGGGAGCGGAAGTAGCCGATGGTCTCGTAGCGCACCCGCGATGCGCCGAGGGTGACGATGCTCATGCCAGCACCTCCGCCGTCTCGGCCTGAGATTCGGCGACGAGGCGCAGGTAGATGTCCTCCAGGCTGGGCCGGATGACCTCGAGCTCTGGTGGTTCGGAGCCGAACTCGCTGCACAGGGCGCCGACGAGAGCGCCAGGCTCCGTCGTACGGCGTTCGCGCACTCCGTCGCGGTCACGCCAGCGAACGCGGGGGATGCGGGCGTCGTCACCGCCGATCTCGTCGAGGCGGCCGATGTCGATGAGCTTGCCGCCGGCGATCACTCCGACGCGGTCGCTGAGCTGCGCCGCCTCGTCCAGGTAGTGCGTGGTGAGCAGGATGGTGGTGCCCTCCGACTTCAGCAGGCGGACGAGAGTCCAGAAATCGCGCCGCGCCTCGGGGTCGAATCCCGTGGTCGGCTCGTCGAGGAACAGGAGTTCTGGTCGGCCGATGATGCCGAGCGCCACGTCGACGCGGCGCCGTTGGCCGCCGGAGAGCCTGGTGATGCGGGTCTTCGCCTTCTCCTGCAGCCCGACGGCGGCGATGACCTCGTCGACGTCGCGCGGGTTCGGGTACAGCCCCGCGAAATGGCGCATCTGCTCCGAGACCGTCATCACGCCGGACTCGCCGCCCGACTGCAGCACGATGCCGAGCCGAGCCTTCCACGCCAGTCCGCCCTTGCCGGGGTCGACTCCGAGCACGCTCACCTCGCCCGAGCTGCGGTCGCGGTAACCCTCGAGGATCTCGATCGTCGTGGACTTTCCGGCGCCGTTGGGGCCGAGGAGCGCGAAGGTCTCACCGCGGTGGATGTCGAAGCTCACGCCGTCGACGGCGTCGTGCTGTCCGTACTTCTTGCGCAGGTCGCGCACGCTCACAACGGCTTCAGGATCGGTCATGCTCCCAGACTGGCAGCGTGCGCCAGCTGTCGGCAGAACCGATCGGGTGAGCGGCGGCATCCACCGGTCGATGGACCCTCGTGACCCTCGTGACACTCGAGTCGCCCGAATACGTCGCCATGCGCGCCCTCGGAGGTCGTCATGGCGACGTAGTCGGGCGACTCGGGAGCCCGAGCGCCGCGCGCCGACGCTGCAGGTAGCGCCGCTCGGGGCCGGCCGGCGCGAGAGCGATGGCAGCGTCGTAGCGCTCGCCTGCGGCATCCGTTCGCCCGAGCCTGCGCAGGAAGTCGGCCTGGGCGGCGGGCACCAGGTAGTAGCCGTCGAGGGCTCCGGATGCCGCGACGCGATCGACAGCCGCCAGTCCGGCCTCCGGCCCGTCGGCCATGCCGCGGGCGATGGCGGCATTCAAGGCGACGACGGGAGAGGCATCGGCCGCGGCCAGGCCGGCGTAGAGCGCCGCGATGCGCGCGTAGTCGGTGGCGTCGGCCGTTGCCGCCGTCGCGTGGCAGGCGGCGATGCTGGCCAGCGCCTGGTAGCGATCGGGCACGGGCTCCAGACGATACGAGGCCTCAAGAGCGTTCAGGCCCCGCCGGATCGCCAGCGCATCCCATCGCGTCCGATCCTGCTCCTCGAGCGACACCAGCTCGCCGGCTCCATCACTTCGTCCGGCCCGCCGCGCATGCTGCAGCAGCATGAGGGCGAGCAGCCCGTGCGCCGAGGCGGACCGGGGCAGCAGTTCGGTGAGCAGGCTGCCCACGCGAATCGCCTCGGCCGAGAGCGCCTCGTCGTGGGCGGCGTCATCCGTCAGCGTGTATCCGGCGTTGAACACGAGGTAGAGCACCGCGAGCACGCCGGCGAGTCTCTCCTCGAGGAGCTCGGCCGGTGGCACGCGATAGGGGATGCCCGCGTTCTGGATCTTCCGCTTGGCCCGAACCAGGCGCTGCGCCATGGTGGCCTCCGGCACGAGGAACGCTCGCGCGATCTCGGGGGTCGTGAGCCCGGCGACGGTGCGGAGGGTGAGCGCCACCCGAGCCTCGATGGCGAGTGCCGGGTGGCAGCAGGTGAAGATGAGGCGCAGGCGGTCGTCGTCGATGTCGGTGCCGGAGTCGTCGGAGCGGCCGATCTCGTCCATCATGGCCACCTCCCTCATCTTCAGTGCCTCGTTCGCCGAGCGACGGATGCGGTCGAGCGCGCCGTTGCGCGCCACCGTCGTGATCCAGGCGCCGGGATTGCGGGGAACCCCCTCCACCGGCCAGCGCTCGATGGCCTTGGCGAACGCGTCCTGGGCGGCGTCCTCGGCCAGCGACCAGTCCCGGGTCACGCGGATCAGGCTGGCCACGATGCGCGACCACTCCGCCGCGTGGGTCTCCGAGATGGCCGCTGCGACGGCACCGGTCGAGGCCACGGCATCCTGTTCGGCCGTCGTCACGCCTGCGGATCCCCGTTCGCCTGTGCCAGCGGCCGCAGTTCGATGCGGCCGAAGCGAGCCATGGCGTGCGTGCGCGCGATGCCGATTGCCTCGTCGAGATCGGCGCAGTCCAGCACGGCGAACCCGGCGATCCACTCCTTCGCCTCGGTGAACGGCCCGTCGGTGACGATCAGCTCATTGCGGCGCACCCGCAGGGTGGTTGCCTCGTCGGCCGGACGCAGCCGCCGCTTGTCGAGCATGACCCCACGCCGCTCGAGGTCGGCGTCCCAGTCGGCGTAGTCGTCCTCGGCGGCCACATAGGGCTCGCCATCGGGATCCACCACCACGAACATCACGTACTGCATGGGGATCAGGCCTCCGACTCGAGGCCCAGCGTCCAGAATTCGCGCACCTCGATGCGTCCGAACCTGGCCATCGGATGCCGCGACGCGATCTCGACGGCCTCATCGAGCGAGCCGCACTCGAGGATGTCGAATCCGGCGATCCACTCCTTCGACTCGGTGAACGGCCCATCGGTGACGAGCAGCTCATCACCGCGCACGCGCACGACGCGGGCGTCCTGAGGTTCCCGCAGACGGTCGCCCAGCACGCCGATGCCGCGTCCGTAGACGTCCTTCACCCAGTCCTTGATGTCGTCCTTCCCAGCGTCATACGGCTCGGCCTCCGGGTCCGTGGCCACGAACAACATGTATCGCATCTGGTGTCTCCTGATCTCGTCGTCTTCATCGCGCGACCTCTCGTCACGCTACGTCAGTACGACGAACAGGGGAATGACCGAATCGACAGCTCCCGAGAAAACTTCCCGGGGTGTTCAGAACGGCAGCACGAGCATCACACCGAGCACGATCATCACGGCTGCGATCACGCCGTCGAGGATGCGCCAGGCACGCGGCGACCGCAGGACCCGCCCGAGATGGCGCGCACCGATGCCGAGCGCCGAGAACCAGATGACGCTCGCGGCCATCGCGCCGGCCGCGAACCACCAGCGCTCGTCGGTGTAGCTGTTGGCCACCGACCCGAGCAGGAACAGCGTGTCGAGGTAGACGTGCGGGTTCAGCCAGGTGAGGGCGATGGTCGTCGTGACGACGGCTGTGACGGATGCGGAGACGCGAGGTGCGCTGGGCGCCCGCGTCGCCGTTTTGACGCCGCTCGGTGCCGGGAGGGCGGTCGTGCCTGCGCCCGTGCCCGCTGCATCCGTCGCTGCATCCGTCGTGTCATCGGTGGCGGCATCCGTCGTGCCGTCCACCGGTGCCGGACTTTCGGACGCGTCGACGAGGCCGCCCTCGCCGCTCCAGGCCCGGCGGGCCGCGAGCACGCCGTACGTCACGAGGAATGCGGCTCCCGCCCAGCGCACCACGATCACCAGCCACGGCACGTGTTGCAGGGCGGCGCCGATGCCGCTGACGCCCACCGCGATGAGCAGCGCGTCGGAGAGCGCGCAGATGGCGATGACGATGAGCACGTGCTCCCGGCGCATGCCCTGCCGCAGTACGTAGAGGTTCTGCGCGCCGATGGCGATGATGAGCGAGAAGCCGACGCCGAGACCGGCGAGCAGGGGCACGAGAGGGATCATGACCTCGAGGCTACGGGCCGCCTTTCCATCAATCCAGCTCAATATTCTGCATCTGCATTAGCGTTGCTTCACATGGAGATCCCTCTCGACCTGGCTCGGACACTGCTCGCCGTCGTCGACGCCGGCACTCTGGAGGCGGCTGCGCGCGAACTGCGACTCACACCATCCGCGGTGAGCCAGCGCGTCAAGGCGCTCGAGCAGCGTCTCGGCCGCGTGCTGCTCGTGCGTTCCAAGCCGGTGAGGACCACGGACGCCGGTTCCGCCGTCGTGCGACTGGCTCGCCAGACCGTGCTGCTCGAGCACGACGCGCTCGCCGCCGTCGGACTGGACGAGAAGCAGGTGACCCGCATGCCGCTGGCCGTGAACGCCGACAGCCTGGCCACCTGGATCCTGCCGCCGCTCGCCGAGGTGGCGGCATCCCTTCCGGTCGTCTTCGACCTTCACCGGGAGGATCAGGACTACACGGCCGAGCTCCTCGAGACCGGCGCAGTGATGGCCGCCGTCACCTCGCGGGAGGCGCCGGTCGCCGGCTGCACCTCGAGCCGGCTCGGGGCCATGCGCTACCTGGCCGTCGCCTCACCGGCGTTCCGCGACCGCTGGCTGCCCAGCCGCCCCGGCCGCTCCGGGCATCCGGATGCCGCTGCCTACGCGCTGGCCCCGAGCGTCTACTTCGACCGTCGCGACGACCTGCAGGCGCTGGCGCTGCGCGAGTACGGCGTGCTCACTGATCCGCCGCTGCACTACGTGCCGGCATCCGCCGACTTCGCGCGAGCGGTGCTGCTCGGGATGGGGTGGGGGATGCTGCCCGAGGCGCAGTGCGCCGACGCGCTTGCGGCCGGCGAGCTGGTGCGGCTGCACCCGCACCGCGCAATCGACGTGCCGCTCTACTGGCAGCAGTGGAACCTGCGCTCGGAACTGCTCTCGAGCGTGGCGGATGCCGTGGCGGATGCCGCGCGGGGCGCGCTGCGGCCCTGACGCCTTCGCGAATGCAGGATGAGACGCGACATGTCCGCGATACGCGTTCATGTCGCGTCTCATCCTGCATTCGGTGCCGCTAGGAGGCGAGAGTCGGCGTCGGCTGCGTGCCGGGAGCGGCGGACGCACTGCGGATGCCGCGCCTGATGAACGTGATGCCCAGCAGGACGAGCCACACGCTCCAGAGCACGTAGCCGATGAAGTTGGCCGCATCCGCGCCGGGCATTCCGAACGGGATGAGATCGCCCGTCAGGATGAGCGCGGCTGATGCGAAGCCGAGCAGGGCGAGCAGCAGGCCGATCGCCCTCGACTGGCGCAGGGCGATGGCGACGAGCACTGTCCAGGCCGCGGTGAAGAGGTAGCCGAGGGTTTCGCCGATGCCCTGGCCAAGGACGGCGTTGAGGCTGATGAACCATGCGGTGATGTCGGTTTGACGGGCGATTGAGGCGCCATCCATCGCCGTCGCGAGGAACGGCACGACCAGCGGCCACCGGAGGAGTCCGATGACCTGGACGATGGCCGCTGCGACTCCGACGACCGCCGCGACGGTACCGACGCGACCCGATGGGAGCTGACGGGAGATGCGCACGGCGATCGGGGCCATCATGGCGGCGCCGGCCGCGAGCACCGCGAAGCCGGCACCGATGACGACAGGATTCGCGCCGAACCGTGCGAGCACCTCTGCGGCAGGTCGCTGCAGGATCTCGGGGTAGTCGAATGTCGTGCCCAGCAGCGCGAACGCCGTGTTAACGACAACGGCGCTGCTGATGAGCAGCAGGCCGGCGATGGTGATCTTCTTCATGAGCGCTTCCTGATTTCTGTACGGCGTCCAGTGATGTGAATGGGCTAAGCCTGCACGGTGTACAGTGATCCTGTCAAGAGGAGATCTTCGTGGTGGACGAGAAGCGACGGCCCGGCCCCGAGCGCGCATTCACCGACGCTCAGGTGGTGACGACCGCACTGAACCTGCTCGACGAGGGTGGAGCGGATGCCGTCTCGATCCGTCGCATCGCTGCACGCATGGGGGTGGCGCCGAACGCCGTGTACACGTACTTCCCCGACAAGGCGGCCCTGTTGCGGGCCGTGGTCGATCGGCTCATCGGCGAGAACGACACGGCGGTGCTCCGATCCGCTGAGCTGCCTTGGCGCGAGCGTCTCCGCGCGGTAGCTCTCGACATCCGTGCCGTCCTGCTGGCTCATCCGGGCTCCGCGGCGCTGCTGATGAGCTCGCCGATCGACGGACCGAACTCCCTCGCCCTCGGCGAGGCGATGCTCGGCCTGCTCGCCGCAGCGGGACTCTCACCGGACGAGGCGGCTCGTGCCTCGTACGCGATCATCGTCTACGTTCTCGGCGCGATCGCCCTCGAGGCGGCGGAGGTCGACCAGACTGCTGCGGTTCCTCCGGAGAAGGAGCGCATCGCGATCAGGCGTCGCGGCTTCGACGCCGTGCCCGCTGAGCATTTCCCGCTGTCCGCCGCCAGCGCCGACGTCATGGCGCGCTACATCGGGACCGAGCAGTTCATCTGGGGCCTCGACCGGCTTCTGGACGGCCTCGAGGGATTCGCGACCCGTTCCTGAGCACTGGGTCGGCGTCGGCCATCCGCTCGCCAGTTGTGGTCGTGTGCCGGAGCGCCGGGCGACCACAACTAGCGAGCGGGCGCCGGTCGGGCGGCCACAACTGGCGAGCGGGCGCCGGCCGGGCGACCACAACTGGCGAGCCGGCGGCGGGAGTGCGCAGCCGCCCTTACGCGAACAGGCGCTGCAGGCGCTGAACGCCCTCGAGTAACGGCTCGTCTCCCAGGGCGTAGCTGAGCCGGAGGAATCCGCTCGGACCGAAGGCCTCTCCGGGAACGACGGCCACTTCGGCCTTCTCGAGGATGAGGTCGGCGAGCTCGAGCGAGGTCGTCGGCGTGACGCCGTCCCACTCGCGGCCGAGCAGACCGCTCACGTCGGGGTAGACGTAGAAGGCGCCCTCGGGGGTCGGCGTGTGCATGCCGGGGATCTTGTTGAGCTCGGCGACGATCGTCTTGCGCCGGCGATCGAAGGCCTGGCGCATGACCTCGACCGTGTCCTGCGGGCCGGTGAGGGCCGCGATCGCCGCGCGCTGCGAGATGTTCGACACGTTGCTCGAGAGGTGCGACTGGAGGTTGGCGGCTCCCTTGATGGCGTCGGCCGGGCCGACCATCCATCCCACTCGCCATCCGGTCATGGCATAGGTCTTGGCGACGCCGTTCACGAGGATGGTGCGGTCGGCGAGAGCCGGAACCGCCTCGACGATCGACACCGCCTTCACGCCGTCGTAGACCAGGTTCTGGTAGATCTCGTCGGTGATCACCCAGAGGCCGTTGGCCTCTGCCCACTCACCGATCGCCTTCGTCTGCTCGGGGGAGTAGACCGCACCGGTGGGGTTGGATGGCGACACGAAGAGCAGGGCCTTGGTGCGATCGGTGCGCGCAGCCTCGAGCTGGTCGACCGTCACGAGGTATCCCTGCTCGCTGCCGGCGAAGACGTCGACCTGCACGCCGTCGGCGAGCTTGATGGCCTCGGGGTACGTGGTCCAGTACGGCGTGGGAACGAGCACCTCGTCGCCCGGGTCGAGCAGCGTCTGGAACGCCTGGTACACCGCCTGCTTGCCGCCGTTGGTCACGATGACCTGGCTCGGCGACACCTCCAGCCCCGAGTCGCGCAGGGTCTTCGCGGCCACGGCCTCACGCAGCTCGGGAAGCCCGGCGGCCGGCGTGTAGCGGTAGTTCTTGGGGTCGTGCACGGCGGCGAGGGCCGCCTCGACGATGTGCGCAGGCGTGGCGAAGTCGGGCTCGCCCGCCGCGTAGCTGATCACCGGACGCCCGGCGGCCTGGAGGGCCTTCGCCTTCGCATCCACTTTGAGGGTCGCCGATTCGGCGATCGCGGAGATTTTCGAGGAGATTCGACGCAGTTCGGCCACGGTCCAATCCTAGCCACGGGCCTCGGCCCTGGCGCCGGATGCCGCCGATCAGAAGGTCTGCGTATGGCCCCGTCGGCAGGACAGAGCGTGCGGGGCATGACCATCGTGGGTCGGCCCGAGCGCGATCGATCTCTGGAACCCGTCACTCGCTCCCGCGCCGTCGGTCACGGCGTCACACCGGGGTTCCACGGTTCCACCCCGGCTTCTGCAACAGGAGCTCGTCGTGCTCGTGCCGCCGGCACTCCTCGACGAACGGCAGGGCCGAGACCGGCGCGGCGAGGAATCGCGCGTACTGGTCGTCGGTCAGCTCGTAGTACTCCTCGTAGTCGACCACGCCATTGCTCACGGGGAAGGAGACGTAGGGGCGCCCGGAATCAGCGTCGACGCCCAGGGAGAAGTGGTCGGCGCGGGAGACGTACTCATCGTTGGGCTTCATCTGGCATCCTTCGGTCCGCCGATAGTGGAAGTGCTGTAGTCGCCGGGGCCGAGGTCGCCGGCGTCGATCACGGCCTCGGAGAAGCCGCCGGGAAGCTTGCCGCCGGGAACCCACTGCGGGTTCGCCCCTGCCTCGTTCCCAGACGGCATCCGCAGTCCGTCGCCGGGTGTCGGCGGAATGTCCACGCGAACAGCACCGTTGTCGAAGAAACCCTCCGGCAGGCCGAGCGCCTGCTCCATCGCCCGCGGATTCCCATTGGTCTGGCGCACGAGTTCGTCGACCTCGCTCTTCGGCATGACGAATGCCGTGCCGTCGCGCTGGGCGATGCCGTACTTGTCGAGGTTCGACTGCGTCATGAACCGGGTCCCTCCGTCCTCGAACTGATCGAGGTGCTGCCGGATGTACTCGGGAGGGAGGTAGGTCTCGGGGTCGGGGCGTGTGCCCTTGTCCATCGAGATGATCTCGTCTCGCAGGTCGTCGGGGATGGGCGGGTCGTCTCCGCGTGGCGCGACCGGCCCGTCGGGCTCGTGGCCGGGTGATCCCGGTGCGTCGGGCCCGTCCGGGGAGCGACCACCGGGAAGCTCGGGGGTACGTGATCCGGGAGCGTTCGGCGTGCGGCCGCCGGGCAGCATCCGCCCGGCGGCTGCGTCGAAGCGCTTGAAGAGGGTGGCGAGCTGGTCGATGAGCTTCGTGAGCTGCTTCGCGGATTCGAGCAGCCGGGTGACGGTCTTGCCGATGCGGGCGGCGAGGGAGGAGACGCGGCTGGTCGCCTGCGAGATGATCAGCGGGGTCGCCGCACCGAGGGTGAGAACGAGGGTGGCCGCGTAGCTCACCACGGATCCGACGATCTGCGCGATGGCGTCGCGGGTCAGGTCGTGCACGATCTTGACGATCGTGGCGGCGATGTTCATGCCGACCCCGATGGCCTCGGCCCAGCTGCCGGCGGCGCGGAGGTGCTCGGCGGTCTCCTGCTGGAATCGCCTGTATGCGTCGATCGCGTCGCCCTCCGAGGCGTCGAGGTCGCCGAGGACGCTCACGAGGTTGTCGCCGGATGCGGCAAGGGAAGCGCCGATGTTGGCCCAGGTCGCGGCGAATCCTGCGACTTCGCCTGCATCGCCGGTGAGATCGTTCAGCCAGCCCTTGAGCGGCTCCAGGTGCTCCATGATCCAGCCGAGGCCCGCAGCGATGAGGGAGCCGAACGGGTCCATGACGGCGGCGACGGTGTCGGCGATGGCGGAGAACGCGGCGAGACCTCCGGAGACCCAGTCGCCGGACTGGATGGCCTGGACGAGCGCTTCGCCGTCTTCGAGGAGGAACGTCCCCGAGAACGGCGTCGACATGTCGACGGGGCCGGCTACGAGCGAAATGGCGGCCATCAACGCACCTGGTCGACGGCGGCCAGGAGGGGAGCGAGTTCCTCGGTGATGTGGCTTTCGAGAGCCGTGAAGTCGGATCCCACGCCGCGGATCTCACGGGCACTGCGTTCGACGAGGGCGCCGGCGGTTCCGATCATGGTGCTCGCGACCCCCGTGATCATGCTCGCCGGCGCGACGAGGAAGCTGCACATGAGTCCGAAAGCCCCGCCGCCCAGGTTCATGGAGCCGGCCGCGTCCTTCGCGTTCCTCACGTCGGAGGCGACCGTGCCGACCCGAGTGGCGTGCTGTTGGATGCGATCGAAGTCGATGGAGATGCGATCGCTCATCGGTACCCCAGTGTCGTGTCGTCGGTGACCGGCGGCATCCGGTCCTCGACCTCTGCCCTGAGGTGTGCCGTCACCTCGGAGTCGTCGCCGAACGCATCGGCGGCGAGAGCGACTGCCGCTTCGCCGGCCTGACGCTGGGCGGATGCCGCTGCCTTGAGCACGGCCTGCGCGAGCGCATCAGGCCGGAGGGACCGGGTGCCGGAGTCGAACTCGATGTCGGTGAGCCGGCCGGTGGCGTCGACCTCGACGCTCACCTCGCCGCCCGGGGACGTCGCTCGTACCCGAAGGGCATCGATGTCGCGGCGCACGCCTTCGGCTCGTTCGGCTCGTTCCGCCGCTTCGGCGATCTGGGCGTTGACCCGCGCGATGGCCGCGTCGGGATCCCCCCAGACAGTGCCCCCAGTGGCGTCGTCAGGATCGATGAACGTCATTCAGCGATGATAACCACGAGCGTGGCTTCGGCGGCGGTTTTACTCTCTCCGTCCCGTCGCGTACACTCGTACGTGTTGTGAATTCAGCAAGATTCTCTGCGCCCATTTTCGGGTGACCGGGATTCGAGCAGGGCTCGCGATCCACGGCATCCGACGGATGCCATAGGGCGGTGGCTCAATTGGTAGAGCAGCGGTCTCCAAAACCGCAGGTTGCAGGTTCAAGTCCTGTCCGCCCTGCAAGTCGGTGCTGACGTACCGGCCCACGAAAGGTGTAACTGAGGTGGCCCGAAAAGTTATCGACGAGCCGAGCGAAGATGTCGTCGCGAACGCCAAGCGCGACCGCGACGCCAAGCGCGGTCCGTTCGCCCGTATGGCGCTCTTCATTCGCCAGGTCATCGGGGAACTGAAGAAGGTCGTCACCCCGACCCGCAAGGAACTGTTCAGCTACACGGGTGTCGTGCTGGTCTTCGTGGTCATCATGATGGCGCTCGTCTCCGGGCTGGACTGGGTGTTCGCCCTCGTGGTCGCCTACGTGTTCGGCACCCCTCAGTAACGAGTTCGACACCGCGGCCTCCCGAGCCGCACGGGCAGACATCGCACGGATGTACGCACACAACGAAGGATTGAGAGCAAGTGGCTAAGACTGAGCACGACGACGTCGACTGGGCAACGGCTGCAGAGCAGTCGTCCGAGGATGACGAGGCGCAGGAGGGCAACACCCTCGCGCACGACGAGGACTCCGTAGAGGCCGCCGAGCACTCGGCGATCCACATCGAGGGCGACGCCGACAGTGTCGAGATCGACCTGGATGCCGCGCTCGACGCCATCGCGGACAGCAACGACCCCGAGGCTGACGCCGTCGTCGACGACGCCCTCGAGATCGACTCCATCGACGAGGCCGAGGCCGCCTTCGAGGCGACCGAGGACGCCGCCGAGGTGTTCGCAGAGGAGGACGCGGCCGAGGCCGCGGCCGACGCCGAGCCCACCGAGGTCGACCCCTACGAGGAGTTCCGCCAGGAACTGCGCTTCCAGCCCGGCAAGTGGTACGTCATCCACTCCTACGCCGGCTTCGAGCGCCGCGTGAAGCAGAACATCGAGAACCGTCGCCAGTCGATGGCCATGGAGGACTACGTCTTCCAGGTCGAGGTTCCGATGGAAGACGTCGTCGAGATCAAGAACGGCCAGCGCAAGATGGTCACCCGCGTGCGCATCCCCGGATACGTGCTCGTCCGCATGGACCTCAACGAGGACAGCTGGTCGGTCGTTCGCCACACGCCGGGCGTCACCGGCTTCGTCGGCAACTCGCACAACCCGACCCCGCTCCGCTTCGAAGAGGCATTCGGCATGCTGAAGAGCCTCGTGCAGATCGTCGAGGCCCCCGCGGCCAAGGGCGGTTCGTCTCGCGGCGGCGCCACCCAGGCCCGTGTCATCGCGGCCGAGGTCGACTTCGAGATCGGCGAGACCATCACGATCAAGGAAGGCTCGTTCGCGGGCCTGCCCGGTTCGATCAGCGAGATCAAGCCCGAGAGCGGCAAGCTCACCGTGCTCGTCTCCCTGTTCGAGCGCGAGACCCCGGTCGAGCTCAGCTTCGACCAGGTCACCAAGCTCTAGGCAATTTCGCAGGGCGACCTCGATAGAATCGAAGGTCGCGTTCGCGCAGACAGATCACCGCCGTCCAGATCGGGCGCGCGGGAGAGTGCTCCGGCATGCGGAGCGTTCGTCAAGGAAAGAGAGAAAACAATGGCACCGAAGAAGAAGGTCACTGGTCTGATCAAGCTTCAGATCAAGGCCGGCGCAGCCAACCCGGCCCCGCCCATCGGCCCGGCTCTGGGTCAGCACGGCGTGAACATCATGGAGTTCTGCAAGGCCTACAACGCGGCCACCGAGTCGCAGCGCGGCAACGTCGTCCCCGTCGAGATCACCGTCTACGAGGACCGCTCGTTCACGTTCATCCTGAAGACCCCGCCCGCAGCGGAGCTCATCAAGAAGGCCGCCGGCGTCGCCAAGGGTTCCGGAACCCCGCACACCGTCAAGGTCGCCAAGCTCTCGCAGGCTCAGGTGCGCGAGATCGCCGAGGCCAAGATGGTCGACCTGAACGCCAACGACATCGACGCAGCGTCGAAGATCATCGCCGGCACCGCCCGCTCGATGGGCATCACGGTCGAGTAGTCGCTCGGGTCGAGTAGCGCCGTGCGAACCATGTCGCGTATCGAGACCACACCACTAGACATTTCGTGGCAGCGCCCGCCAGGCGCAGACGACCACACTCTCTCAAGGAGAAACAACATGGCACAGAAGTCAAAGGCCTACCGCGCCGCGGCCGAGAAGATCGAAGACGGCAAGTTCTACACCCCCACCGAGGCAGTGACGCTCGCTCGCGAGACCGGCTCCGCCAAGTTCAACTCGACCGTCGAGGTCGCGCTGAAGCTCGGTGTCGACCCGCGCAAGGCGGACCAGATGGTGCGCGGCACCGTCATCCTCCCGCACGGAACCGGCAAGACCGCCCGCGTCATCGTGTTCGCGACCGGTCCGGCCGCCGAGGCTGCGATCGCGGCCGGTGCTGATGAGGTCGGCGGCGCCGAGCTCATCCAGAAGGTCGCCGACGGCTACACCTCCTTCGACTCGGCGGTCTCGACCCCCGAGCTCATGGGCCAGGTCGGTCGTCTCGGAAAGGTGCTCGGCCCGCGTGGCCTCATGCCCAACCCGAAGACCGGAACCGTCACGCCCGACGTGGCCAAGGCCGTCTCCGACATCAAGGGCGGAAAGATCGAGTTCCGCGTCGACAAGCACGCCAACGTGCACTTCGTCGTGGGCAAGGCCGGCTTCACCGCCGAGCAGCTCGACGAGAACATCAAGACCGCTCTCGAGGAGATCGTGCGCCTCAAGCCCTCGAGCGCCAAGGGTCGCTACATCCAGAAGGGCGCCGTGTCGACCACGTTCGGCCCCGGCATCCCGCTGGACATCAACGCTCTGTAAGCACCAGCTGCTCGCAGCACCAGGAAGGGCCCGTCGATCTCGGCGGGCCCTTCCTGCGTTCCCGTGCCGGTGGCAGGATGGCGGCATGGGCGAGCTCGACGACTACCTGGCGACTCTCGACGGCGCCGATCGCGAGGCGCTGAGCGGCATCCGTGATCGAGCCCTCGAGATCGTTCCGGATGCCGAGCAGGGGATGAGCTACGGCATGGCGGCCCTCCGCTACCGCGGCAGACCGCTGATCAGCGTGCGCTCGACAGCCACGCACCTGTCGGTCTTCCCCTTCAGCCCCGAGGTCGTCGCTGCCGTGGCCGACGATCTCACCGGCTACTCCCTGTCGAAGGGCACGATCCGGTTCAGTGCCGAGAAGCCGCTGCCGGAGGACGTGGTCACGCGACTCGTGATCGCGCGCCGCGACGAGATCGATGCCGCGCTCGGCGGCGCGCCGGCTGCCCGCTGACCGCCGCGGGCGGACGCTCACCGGCCCGGGCGCGCCGCGGAATGGGGACGACAGCCACGCCTGTCAATCCCTAGAGCCGATCACTTCGGTTGCGTAGCGTCGGGGATGAGAGACGGCATCCGTCTCATGAGAGGAGACGCCATGAGCGACCCCACGACAGCAGACGAGCCCGACGTGCTCGAGCAGCCTGATGCGAGTGTGCAGCCCGACGAGAGCGACAAGGAGCCCGTCGAGGCCGATTGGCGCCAGACGGAGCCCGACGACACCCTGGGGCTCTCCAGCAAGGACGGCGACCCGATGGATGACTCGACCCCGGCCGACAACCTCGAATAGAGACGTCCGGGCCGTCCGCCTCCCGTCGGACCGCCCGGTCGCTGGAGCGCTCCCGTGACTCCAGCACGATGCCCCCGGCAGTTCAGGGCCGGGGGCATCACCTCTGTCGGCTCCGCTCGCTGACGTTCGGGCATGATCGAAGCGAACCCGAAACGCTTCGGCCGATGCCGACGCTCAGCGAGCGGGACCGATCAGCGGACGAGGGCGCCGTGCGCCCGCAGCTTCTCAGCCACCTCGATGGCGTCGTCGGCGGGTGCCGTCGACTTGCGGTCCGGGCGGGCGATGAAGAGGTAGAGCAGTCCCGTGATCAGCACGACCCCGAGGCCAATGATGACGACGTAGTCGGTGAAGAAGTCTCCGGATGCTCCCGGCGTGGCCAGCAACACCATCGCGAAGATGCCGTAGGCCAGGGCCACGACGTTCACCACGAAACCGAATGCTCCCAGTGAGAACGGCCCGGCCGGCTTCCAGCCCTTGAACCGCTGACGGAGAGCGGCGAGGACGACCATCTGGAAGGCGACGTAGATGCCCAGAACGGCGAACGACGTGACCGGCACCAGCAGGTCGGCGTTGATCCAGACCAGGACGGCGATCAGGGCCGGGATGGTGCAGGCGACGATCAGCGCATTCGTCGGCACCTTGGCGGTGGCCGAGACCTTCGAGAGCCAGACGTGCCCGGGGATCATTCCGTCGCGCGCGAAGGAGAACAGCAGTCGGCTCGCTGCCGCCTGCAGGCTGAGCACGCACGACAGGAACGCGGTGATCGCGATGACGAGGAAGATCTTCGCGCCCACGACGCCGAGCGATGCCTCGAGGATGCCCGGGATCGGGTCGGAATCCTCGCCGGCGACGATCGAGGCGAGGTCGGGAGCCGCGAGCACGTAGCCGCCGAACGCGAAGAGCGCCGACACCCCGCCGACCAGGATGGTCATGATCATGGCCACCGGGATGCGCTTCGCCGGGTTCTCGACCTCTTCGGCGACATCGCCGCAGGCTTCGAAGCCGTAGAACAGGAACAGGCCGGCGAGGGCGGCGCCGAGGAACGCCGGGCCGTAGCTCCCGTCGCCCTGCACTCCCATCGTGTCGAAGAAGACACTGAACTCCTGGTGACGCTGGAAGATGAGCAGGTAGAGACCGACACCGATCACGCCGATGAGCTCGGCGGCGAGGCCGATGCGTGCGACCCGGGCGAGCGACTTCGTGCCGGTGAAGTTGATCACGAGCGCCACGATGAGGAACGCGAGGGTGATCAGCAGCGTCGAGGTGGAGTTCGCCTCGATGCCGAACAGGCTCGCCGCGAAGCCGGATCCGAACTCGGCGACAGCCGTGATGGTCACGATCATGGCCCAGATGTAGACCCAAGCGGCCATCCAGGCGTAGCGGCGGCCCCACAGTCGCCGCGTCCACGGATAGATGCCTCCATGGATCGGGTACTGCGACACGACCTCGCCGAACACGAGCGAGACGAGCAGCTGGCCGGCGCCGACGATGATGATCCACCAGATGGACGGCGGTCCGCCGACGCTGAGCGCGAGCGCGAACAGCGAGTAGACGCCCACGAGCGGCGAGAGGTAGGTGAAGCCGAGGGCGAAGTTCGCCCAGAGCGACATCGAGCGGTTGAAGGAGTCCTCGTAGCCGAGAACGCTCAGGTGCTCCTGGTCGGTGATCGCCTCGCGTGGTTGCGGTTCTAGGGACATCATGACCTTTCGGTGAAAGCCGAGAGGAGCCGCGGATGCCGCCGGCATCCGTCACCACCTCACTGTGTGTGCCGCAACGATAGCGAATCATCCGGTCGCAAAGCTATAGCGCCGGATGATTGATCTGCGTGCAACGGAATGTCATCGAATTCGCGCGAACGGGAATGCCTGTGCTGGGCTTGCGGTTTCCTTCGGGGGCGCAGAACTCGCGCCTCCAGCTCCACAGATCGGAATTCGCTCCTCTCATGCGTCGCTCACCTCTCGCCGTCCTCGCCGCAGCAGCGGCCGTCGCCATCGCCCTAACCGGGTGCGCCGGATCGTCTGCCGGATCCGACTCGGGTTCCGACGGCGGCAACGAGTACGGCCTGGTCACGCCGGGCACCCTGACGGTGGCGACGGAAGGCACCTACCGACCCTTCAGCTTCCACGAGGGCGGCTCCGGGGACCTCACCGGCTACGACGTCGACATCATCAACGCCGTCGCGAAGAAGCTCGACCTGAAGGTGAAGTTCCAGGAGACCCAGTGGGACGCCATCTTCGCCGGACTCGACGCCGGCCGCACCGACCTCATCGCCAACCAGGTGTCCATCAACCCGGAGCGCGAGAAGAAGTACCTCTTCAGCACGCCGTACACCTCCTCGCCCGGCGTGCTCGTGGTGAAGGACTCGACGAAGGACATCACCGACTTCGCCGACCTGAAGGGCAAGAAGTCCGCTCAGTCGCTCACGAGCAACTGGTATGCCGTCGCCGAGGAGAACGGCGCCGACGTCGAGGCGGTCGAGGGCTGGGCACAGGCGGTCGCCCTGCTCGAGCAGGGTCGCGTCGACGCGACCATCAACGACAAGCTGACCTACCTCGACTATGTGAACACCCAGGGCGACAGCGGCATCCGGGTCGCAGCGGAGACCGACGACCCGTCGCTGAGCGCCTTCGCTCTCGCGAAGGACAAGACCAAGCTCGTCACCGCCATCGACGGGGCCCTCGAAGACCTCGCAGCCGACGGCACCATCGCGTCGATCGGTGAGAAGTACTTCGGCGCAGACGTCTCGAAGTAGCCCATGACGGCTGCTCCAGGTTGTAGCCTGCGCTGATGGACGATCGGTTGCAGCTGCTCCTCGACTCGTTCTGGCCGATCGTCTGGGGCGGCATCACGGGCACCATCCCGCTGGCGCTCATCTCGTTCGCCATCGGAATCGTGCTGGCGCTCGTCATCGCGCTCATGCGGCTCTCGAAGAGCCGCGTGCTGTCGGGGATCGCCCGGGTCTACATCTCGATCATCCGCGGCACTCCGTTGCTGGTGCAGCTCTTCGTGATCTTCTACGGCCTTCCGTCGATCGGCTGGACCATCGACCCGTGGCCGAGCGCCGTCATCGCATTCTCGCTGAACGTCGGCGGCTACGCGGCCGAGGTGATCCGTGCCGCCATCCTGAGCGTTCCGAAGGGACAGTGGGAGGCCGGCTACACCATCGGCATGTCGAGCGGACAGACGCTGCGCCGCATCATCCTGCCGCAGGCCGCCCGGGTGGCCGTGCCGCCGCTGTCGAACACCTTCATCTCGCTGGTCAAGGACACCTCGCTCGCGTCGATCATCCTCGTCACCGAGCTGTTCCGGGTGGCCCAGAACATCGCGGCGTTCAGCAGCGAGTTCCTGATCGTCTACATGGAGGCCGGCCTGGTGTACTGGCTCATCTGCCTCGTGCTGTCGAGCGGCCAGAGCAGGATCGAGAAGAGATTGGACCGCTATGTCGCCCACTGACGATCCCCTGCTCACGGTCTCGGCGCTGCGCAAGAGCTTTGGCGACAACGAGGTTCTGCGCTCCATCGACCTCGAGGTGCGCCGCGGCGAGGTCGTCGTGCTCATCGGCCCCAGCGGCTCGGGGAAGACCACCGTCCTGAGGTCGCTGAACGGCCTGGAGACCCCGGACGCCGGAGTCGTGGCGTTCTCGAACGGTCCGTCGGTCGACTTCTCCCGGCCGGTGGCGAAGGCGGAGCGCGACGCGCTGCGCAATCGCTCGGCGATGGTGTTCCAGCAGCACAACCTGTTCCCGCACCGCACGGTGCTCGAGAACGTCATCGAGGGGCCCGTGCAGGTGCAGAAGGTGCGCCGGTCGGATGCCGTCGCCCAGGCCGAGGCGCTGCTGGAGCGTGTCGGCCTCGCCGAGAAGCGTGACGCCTACCCGCATGAGCTCTCCGGAGGTCAGCAGCAGCGGGTCGGCATCGTTCGGGCGCTGGCGCTCAAGCCCGACCTGCTGCTCTTCGACGAGCCGACCAGTGCGCTGGATCCCGAGCTGGTGGGCGATGTGCTCGGAGTCATGAAGGGGCTGGCCGACGAGGGCTGGACGATGGTCGTCGTCACGCACGAGCTGAGCTTCGCCCGGCAGGTCGCCGACGAGGTGCTGTTCATGGACGGCGGGGTGATCGTCGAGCGCGGTGCGCCGGCGGAGTTGTTCACGGCCCCGGCGCACGAGCGCACGCGGAAGTTCCTGGACCGCATCCTGCGGCCGCTCGACTAGCGCCGCTCGCACGCTCCGCCGTTGGTCGAGTAGCGCCGGTGCGCAACGAGGAGTTCCGCTGGTCGAGTAGTGCCGGCGCGCAGCGACGAGTTCCGTTGGTCGAGTAGTGCCGGCGCGCAGCGACGACACGTATCGAGACCACCTTCACGGGTGGGCGGATGGTCTCGATACGCCTGCTCGCTTCGCTCGCGGGCTACTCGACCAGCGGGAGGATGCCGTTGGTCGAGTAGCGCCGGTGCGCAACGAGGAGTTCCGTTGGTCGAGTAGCGCCGGCGCGCAGCGACGACACGTATCGAGACCACCTTCACGGGTCGGCGGGTGGTCTCGATACGCCTGCTCGCTGCGCTCGCGGGCTACTCGACCGGCGGGGGATGCCGTTGGTCGAGTGGTGCCGGCGCGCAGCTAGGAGTTCCGTTGGTCGAGTAGTGCCGGCGCGCAGCGACGACACGTATCGAGACCACCTCGGAGTGCCAGGTGATGGTCTCGATACGCCTGCTCGCTGCGCTCGCGGGCTACTCGACCAGCGGGGATGCCGTTGGTCGAGTAGTGCCGGCGCGCAGCGACGACACGTATCGAGACCACCTTCACGGGTGGGCGGATGGTCTCGATACGCCTGCTCGCTGCGCTCGCGGGCTACTCGACCAGCGGGGGGAGGGCGGCGGGGCCGGGGCGTCAGCCGACGCGGATGAGCTTCTTGTTCACGAACTCGTCGGCGCCGAGGCGACCCATCTCACGACCGGTGCCGGAACGCTTGACGCCGCCGAAGGGAAGCTCGACCCCGTCGGCGAGGACGACGTTGACGAACACCATGCCGGCCTCGATGCGATCGGCGACCCGTGCGGCCTGGTCGGCATCCGTCGTGTAGACGTAGGAGCCCAAGCCGAAGGGGGTGTCGTTGGCCAGTTCGACCGCGGCCTCCTCGGACTCCACCCTGTAGACGGATGCCACGGGGCCGAAGAACTCCTCGTGGTAGGCGTCGGCGTCGCGGGAGATGTCGGTGAGCACCACGGGTGCGAAGTAGTTGCCGCTGCGCTGGCCCGTGGCGTGCACCGTGACGCCCTGGGCTGCGGCGCGGTCGAGCTGGTCCTGCAGGCGGTCTGCCGCAGCAGCGGAGGAGAGCGGGCCGAGCTTGCTCTCCTCCGAGGTCGGGTCGCTCGGCTGGGTGGCAGCGAAGCTCGCCGTGAGCTTGGCGACGAAGTCCTCGTAGAGGTCGTCGATCACGATGAAGCGCTTGGCCGCGTTGCACGACTGGCCGGTGTTGTCGAGGCGCGCGGCGGCCGCGTCCTCCACGACCTTGTCGAGGTCGTCGGTGCTGAGAAGCACGAACGGGTCGGATCCACCGAGCTCGAGCACGACCTTCTTGAGGTTGCGGCCGGCGATCTCGGCGACGGCGGCACCGGCGCGCTCCGATCCGGTGAGAGAGACTCCCTGCACACGGCGGTCGGCGATGACGGTCTCGATCTGCTCGTTCGTCGCGTAGATGTTGACGTAGGCGCCCTCGGGGAAGCCAGCGTCGGAGAAGATCTTCTCGATGGCCGCAGCCGACTCGGGGCACTGCGGGGCGTGCTTGAGCAGGATGGTGTTGCCGATGATCAGGTTGGGGCCGGCGAAGCGGGCGACCTGGTAGTACGGGAAGTTCCACGGCATGATGCCGAGCAGCACGCCCAGCGAGCTGCGACGGATGACGGCGCTGCCCTCTCCGGCCAGCAGCTTGACGGGTTCGTCGGCCAGCACGTCGGGGGAGATGTCGGCGTAGTAGGCGTAGATGTCAGCGGCGAAGTCGACCTCGCCGAGGGCCTGCTCGATGGGCTTGCCCATCTCGCGCACGATGATCTTGGCGAGTTCCTCGCGACGTTCGGTGTGCAGTTCGCTCACGCGGCGGATGAGCGTTGCGCGCTCGGCGGGACTCGTGGAGCGCGCCCATCCGGAGTGTGCGGCATCCGCCGAGGCGATGGCGGCCTTCAGCGCCTCATCGGTGATCGTGGGGTAACTCTGGACGGTCTCCCCGGTTGCCGGATCGATCACTGCGTAGTCGGTCATGCCAGTCCCTTCGTGACGAGAACGTGCTGGATGCGGATCCGCGGTGGCGCCGCGTCACTGCCTGCACGAGGATCAGCCTAAATCACTGGCCGCCAGAAAACATCCGGTTTGCAATGATTCAGAGCAGGCGATCGATCGCGAGCGGAGTCCCGGCGCAGACGAACCGTTCGGCGACGCTGCTGACGAGAGCTCCCGGCTGGGCGACGGCGTCGGTCGAGATGATGACCCTCCCATCGGCGTTCACCAGGGCGAGCGGCTCGTCGATGAGCAGCAGCAGGGGCAGGAGTTCACGCTCCAGGCGGCGCACCGCGATGTCGGCGCCGACGACGCCCAGCATCCGTTCTCCGAGCGTCACCGGCATGGTCAGCGTGAGGATGTAGTCGCAGGTGCAGAGGTGATCGACATAGGGACCCGTGACATGGGTCGCCTGCGTCTCGGCCGGCGTCGCGTACCACTCGAGGGCGCGCACGTCCCGCAGGTACTCGGCATGGGATCGGGTGGTGAGGTCGAGGCGGGTGGGCTCCGTCGTGCTGCCGAAGAGGGGCCCGGCGTCGAGGGGGCCGAGCCACCAGGCGAAGCGCACGGCGCGCCCGGCGACGACGCCGGGGGCGGCGATGAAGCCGGCTCCGACGAGGAGAGGGTTGTCCCGAACGAGTTCCGGAAGCACCCGCGACGAGACGAGATCGTCGACGGATGCCGACGACGACGGCACGGCGGCATCCGCGAGCAGGTGCACGACCTCCTCGCGCCAGCCGGCGAGTTGCTCGAAGACACCGGAGAACAGCTCGCTGACGGCGGCGGCGCACTGCTCAGGCGACGTCGTCGGCAGGGTGGCGGTCACGGCGCACCTCCTCGCGGTGCAGGCGGGTCTTCGCGGCGAGCAGCCCTTCGGCGAGCGTCTGGACCATGGCCGAGACCAGCTCGCGCGCCACCGCCGGAGCGTGGGCGCTCACGGCGGCCGCGATGGCCGTGCTGGTGCTGAGCACCGACACGCGGGTCTCGTCGTCATCGAGCGCGAGGAGCAGGAGAGGTCCGAACTCGGCCTGCACCCGGATCTGCTCACGAACCAGGCGCGCCGACTGGCTGAGCACGGCCAGTTCGAGGAACAGCCCGCCGATGTCGAAACGCGCAGCGGCCGCCGTGGCGACGTCGATGCCCGCGACCTGGGCGGCCAGGCGCTCACCCTCGGCATCCGTCGCCCGCACGGCAGCACGCTCGGCGCAGCCGGCCAGGATGGTCGCGAAGTAGACCGCCATGTCGGAGAGCTCGACCTGCGTGAGGGCGTGCAGCCTGGCGTCGAGCAGCCCGCCGTGCAGGGCGTCGCCGGTGACGAAGCTCCCGCCCTCGCGGCCGCGGCGCGTCTCGACCAGTCCGGCGTCGCGCAGGATGCCGAGACCCTCCCTCACGGTGATGAGGGCGACACCGAACCGCCGGGAGAGGTCGGGCTCGCTGGGCAGGCGCTCGCCCGGAGCGAGCACACCGAGGATGATGGCGTCGGTCAGCCGCTGGGCCACCTGTTCGGAGCGGCCGGTGTCGGCCAGCTGCGCGAAGATCGCCTCGCGAGCGGCTGATCCGACCCGCGGAGCCTGCGACTGCGCCCTCCCCTGTGAATCGCCCATGGCCATCACCCTAACCGAATGGAGGGCTGGCCCTCCCAAAATCATTCGGTCTAGGATGAATTGAAATCGGGTACATGCGAAGGCGGATGGATGACCAGCGACGACGGGGAACGGCGAGGGCCGCTCTCCGGCGTGCGCGTCGCGGACTTCTCCCGGGTGCTCGCCGGTCCATACGCCACGATGATGCTCGCCGACTTCGGTGCCGACGTCGTGAAGATCGAGTCTCCGGCCGGTGATGACACCCGCTCGTGGGCTCCCCCCGTCGACGCCTCCGGCGCCTCCACCTACTTCGCCGGCGTCAATCGCAACAAGCGCTCGGTGGTGCTGGATCTGGCGACGGATGCCGGCCTCGCCGAAGCTCGACGGCTGGCGTTCTCCGCCGACGTGGTCGTCGAGAACTTCAGGCCAGGGGTGATGGAACGCTTCGGTCTCGACTTCGAGGCCGTGAGGTCGGCGAACCCGAGCGTCGTCTACTGCTCGATCACCGGCTTCGGCGCCGGTGACGGGGCCGCGCTGCCCGGCTACGACCTCCTCGTTCAGGCCGTCGGGGGGCTCATGAGCGTCACCGGGGCGCGGGACGGCGAGCCGACGAAGGCCGGCGTCGCCCTGGTGGACGTGCTCACCGGGATGAACGCGCTGTCTGGCATCCTCTTGGCTCTGCGTTCGCGGGATGCCGCCCACGGACGTGCCGGCTCCGGCTCGCTCCCGCCCGCGGGGTCACTCCCGCCCGCGGGGTCGCTCCCGGCCTCGGGGTCGCTCGTGCAGGTCGACCTCCTCTCCAGCCTCCTCTCCGGCCTCGTCAACCAGGCATCGAGCACCTTGGCCACGGGCATCCCGCCCCAGAGGATGGGGAACGCGCATCCGAGCATCGCCCCCTACGAGTCCTTCCGTGCAGCCGACCGCGATCTCGTGATCGCCGTCGGCAACGACAGGCAGTTCCGGGCGTTGGCCGGCGTGTTGGAATCGCTCTCCGGCAGCGCTGCTTCCGGTGATCCGATCGGCGACGATCCGCGGTTCGCCACGAACCCTCTGAGGGTCGCCCACCGCGATGAACTGCGCTCCATCATGGAGCTGCACCTGCGCACGGCTCCGGCCGCCGACTGGGTCGCCCAGCTGAGCGCGGTCGGTGTGCCGGGCGGACTCGTCAACGACATCGGCGAGGCCATCGACTTCGCCGAGGCGCTCGGGCTCTCGCCGGTCGTCGAGATCGATCGCAGTCGCTCCATCGCCAATCCCATCCATCTCGCCGGCGACCCGGCCGGCTACGCTTCGGGGCCGCCGCGGCTCGGCGAGCACGACGGCGCCGACTGGCTCGACGCGGCGGACGCCAACGCGTCGGCCGCGGCATCCGTCACCGAACCGCCTCTCGAATCCAGCACCGAAGGAAGAGCATGACCACCGACTCCACCCTCATCGTCGACACAGTGTTCGATCTCGACGCCCTGCTCACCGATGAGGAGCGCGGCTGGCAGCAGAAGGCGCGGGCCTTCGCCACGGAGCGGATCCTGCCGGTCATCGAGGACGACTTCGAGAACAAGCACTTCCGCCGTGAGCTGGTCGCCGAACTGGGAGCTGCCGGGTTCCTCGGCATGCACCTCCAGGGTTACGGATGCGCCGGGGCCGGCGCCGTCGCCTATGGGCTGGTGTGCCTCGAACTCGAGTCAGCCGACAGCGGGTGGCGCACCTTCGTGTCGGTGCAGGGGTCCCTGGCCATGTCGGCGATCTACAAGCACGGCAGCGAGGAGCAGAAGCAGCACTGGCTTCCGCGGATGGCGACGGGGGAGGCCATCGGATGCTTCGGACTCACCGAACCGAGTGGCGGCAGCGATCCGGCAGCCATGACCACGACGGCACGCCGCGAGGGCGACGAGTGGGTGCTCGACGGCGCCAAGCGCTGGATCGGCCTGGCCAGCATCGCCGACGTCGCCGTGATCTGGGCGAAGGCGACCGACAGCGACGGCTCGACGGCGGTGCGGGGCTTCGTCGTCCCGACGGACACCGCAGGCTTCACGGCGACGCCCATCGACGGCAAGCTGTCGATGCGCGCCTCGATCCAGTGCGACGTGAGCCTCGACGGCGTGCGTCTTCCGGCCGACGCGATGTTGCCCGGTGCCCGCGGCCTGTCCGGCCCGTTCTCCTGCCTGAACGAGGCGCGCTACGGCATCGTGTGGGGAGCGATGGGCGCCGCCCGCAGCTGCCTCGAGGCCGCACTCGGCCGTGCACGCACCCGTGAGGTGTTCGGCGAGCCGATCGGCGCCAGACAGCTCGTGCAGGGCAAGCTGGCAGACATGTTCGTCGAATACGAGAAGGGGGTCCTGCTGGCTCTGCACCTGGGCAGACTCAAGGAACGCGGTGCGCTCACACCGGCGCAGATCAGCGTCGGCAAGCTCAACAGCGTGCGGGAGGCGTTGCACATCGCACACGAGGCGCGCTCGATCCTCGCCGGCGACGGCATCACCAGCGCCTTCCCGGTGATGAGGCACATGGCCAACCTCGAGTCCGTGCGCACCTACGAGGGCACTGACGAGATCCACCAGCTGGTGCTCGGCCGCGAACTCACCGGCATCGCCGCCTTCTCATCGGCTGCCGTCGCATGAGCGCCGTGATCCACACCGACACCACGGGTGACGAACTCGCCGCAATCGTGGCTGCTGCCGCGGCATCCGAGTTCTCGCTCACCGATCGCGCCAACCGGGCTCTCTGGCTGCACGCGCTCGCCGATGCTCTCGACGCCGACCGGGCCGAGCTGCTGGCCATCGCCCGCATCGAGACGCACCTGGCCGAAGGGCGTCTCGACGGCGAGATCACCCGAACCGTCAACCAGCTGCGTTTCTTCGCCGGCGTCGCCATCGAGGGCAGCTACCTGGAGGCGACCATCGACTCGGCCGACGCCTCGCTGCTGCCCCCGCGCCCGTCCCTGCGACGCATGCTCCGGCCTCTTGGCGTCGTCGCCGTGTTCGCTGCGTCGAACTTCCCGTTCGCCTTCTCGGTGCTCGGCAATGACATGGCGTCCGCCTTCGCCGCGGGCTGCCCGGTGATCGTCAAGGCCCATCCGGGGCATCCGGAGTTGTCACGACGTGTCGCCGGTCTGGCCGAGCGGGTGCTCGCCGACTCCGGTGCGCCGGCCGGATGCTTCGCGCTGGTGGAGGGCATCGACGCGGGGGTCGCTCTGGTGCAGCATCCGCTGGTCTCGGCCGTCGGATTCACCGGATCGACGCGCGTCGGCCGGGCGCTGTTCGACCTCGCGTGTGCGCGCCCGGCCCCGATCCCGTTCTACGGCGAACTCGGCTCCATCAACCCCGTGGTCGTGACGCCGACAGCCGCGTCGACCCCCGACGGAGTCGCCGCCATCGCCTCGGGGCTCGCAGCATCGTTCACCCGCGACGGCGGCCAGTACTGCACGAAGCCCGGTCTCGTGTTCGTTCCCGTGGAGACGGGCTTCGAGTCCGTACTGGCCGCCGCCCTCGCGGGCGTTCCGAGCCATCGCCTGCTGACCGACGGCATGGAGTCGGCTTTCGCCCGTGGCTCGGAGGCGCTGCTCGAGCGCGACGACGTCGAGGTGGTCTTCGACGGTGGATCGGGGGCTGATGCCGCGTCGCCGCTGGTCGTCGCCGTGACGCTCGACGCCTTCGTGGCCGACCCCGAGGTCTTCCTCGAGGAGCACTTCGGGCCGCTGACGGTTCTCGTGCGGTATCCGGATGCCGACCCTGCTGCGCTCGGGGCGGCGCTCGCCGCGCTCGACGGATCGCTCACGGCGAGCATCCACCATGCTCCGGACGAGGATGTTCCCGCCCTGGCCGCCGCGCTCTCCCGGATTGCCGGTCGCGTGATCTTCAACGGGTGGCCGACTGGGGTTGCGATCGCGTGGGCCCAGCAGCACGGCGGTCCATGGCCGGCGACGACGGCCTCGCTGCACTCGTCGGTCGGAGCCTCGGCCATCCGGCGCTTCCTCCAGCCGATCGCGTACCAGGATGCACCGGCATCGGTCTTGCCGGCAGAACTCGCCGACGGCAATCCGCTGGGCATCCCCCGCCGCGAGGACGGGGTGCTCGTGGTGCCGGTGCCGACCGACGACGCTCCCGCTCGCTGAGGCCCGCCGCGCAGCGCGCGGTCGAAGCGTGCAGCACGGTGCGCTTCGACCGCGGACTTCGTCCGGGCCTCAGCGAGCGGGTGACGCAGTATTCGTCGGGGCCTCAGCGAGCGGGTGACGCGTAGCGGTCGGCCACGTCGAGCGCCTCGTCGAGGATCGCGAGTCCGCGCACCAGCTCCTCCTCGGAGATGATCAGCGGAGGAGCGACGTGCACGCGGTTGAAGTGCGTGAACGGCCAGAGGCCGGCCGCCTTGCACGCAGCGGCGAGCTCGGCCATCGGGGCGGCATCCGGGCCCGAGGCGTTGAAGGGGACGAGGGGCTCGTGCGTCTGCGCGTCGCGCACCAGCTCGATCGCCCAGAAGAGGCCGACGCCGCGCACCTCTCCGACCGACGGATGCCGCTCGGCCATCGCGCGCAGTGCCGGCTCGACGATGCGCGATCCGAGGTCGCGCACCCGCTCCAGGATCGCGTCGCGCTCGAACACCTCGAAGGTGGCGACCCCGGCGGCGCACGCCAGCGGGTGGCCGGAGTAGGTGAGCCCTCCCGCGAAGGCGACGTCGTCGAAATGCGCGGCGATGCGGTCGGAGATGACCACTCCGCCGAGCGGAACGTAGCCCGAGTTCACGCCCTTGGCGAAGGTGATGAGGTCGGGGGTGACGCCGAAGTGATTCACGGCGAACCACTCGCCGATGCGGCCGAAGCCCACCATGACCTCGTCGGCGATGTAGACGATGCCGTACTTGTCGCACAGGGCGCGCACGCCGGGCAGGTAGCCGGCCGGCGGAACGAGAACACCGTTGGTGCCCACGATCGTCTCGATGATGATCGCGGCGACGGTGTTCGCGCCCTCGAGCACGATGAGGTTCTCGAGGTGCTCCAGAGCCCGCTCCGTCTCCTGCGCCTCGGTCGTGGCGTGGAATGCCGACCTGTAGGCGTAGGGTCCGAAGAAGTGCGCCACCGACCCGTCACCCTGCTGGTTCGCCCACCGGCGCGGGTCGCCGGTGAGAGAGATGGCGCTCGCCGTTCCGCCGTGGTAGCTGCGGTACATCGAGAGCACGGTGCGGCGACCCGTGACGGCGCGCGCCATGCGCACGGCGTACTCGTTGGCGTCGGCACCGCCGTTCGTGAAGAACACCTTGTTCAGGTCTCCCGGAGCCACCTCGGCGATGCGCCGGGCGAGCTCCCCGCGCACGTCGTTCGCCAGGATCGGCTGGATCGTGGAGAGCCGGCCGGCCTGCTGCTGGATGGCGGCGACGAGATCCGGATGCTGGTGGCCGAGGTTGAGGTTCACCAGCTGGGAGGAGAAGTCGAGGTAGGCGTTGCCCTGGTAGTCCCAGAAGGTCGAACCGTCACCGGCCGCGATGGGCAGGGGGTCGATCTTCGCCTGCGCACTCCAGGAGTGGAAGACGTGGCCGCGATCGTCGGCGCGCACCTGCGCCTCGGCTGCGGCATCCGGCAACTGGTGGGAGGTGCCGTTGCGGTCGGTGTAGGTGGGAGCGGCGGTCATGGTCTTTCCTTCTGCTTCGGTGATCGAGTGGCGAAGTCGAGGTGGTCTCGATACGCCTGCTCACTGCGCTCGCGGGCTACTCGACCAGCGGGGGAGGGGCGGCGGGTCTCAGTGGTTGCTCGGGAAGCCGAGGTCGACCTGCGACTCCGACGGGTCGGGCCACCGCGTGGTCACGACCTTGCTGCGGGTGTAGAAGTGCACCGACTCGGGGCCGTAGATGTGCGAGTCTCCGAACAGCGAGTCCTTCCAGCCGCCGAACGAGTACGCGCCGACGGGCACGGGGATCGGCACGTTGACCCCGACCATCCCGACCTCGACCTCGAACTCGAACTGGCGGGCCGTTCCGCCGTCGCGGGTGAAGATCGCGACGCCGTTGCCGAATCGGTTGGCGTTGATCAGGGCGACCGCGGCCTCGTAGGAATCGACGCGGACCACCGAGAGCACCGGGCCGAAGATCTCGTCGGTGTACGCCTTCATCCGGGTGGTCACGTGGTCGAGCAGGCTCACGCCCACGAAGAAGCCGTCGGAGTCGAACTGCTGCAGGGTCCCGTCGACGACCACGGATGCTCCCTCAGCGGCGGCGCCGGTGACGTAGGAGGCGACCTTGTCGCGGTGCTCGCGGGTGATGAGCGGCCCCATCTCGCTGGCGCCGTCTGTTCCGTCGCCGATGACGAGGGACCCCATGCGGGAACGCACGGCCTCGACGAGGTCGTCGGCGACGTCTCCGACGGCGACCAGCACCGAGACGGCCATGCAGCGCTCTCCGGCCGAGCCGTAGGCGGCCGAGATGGCGGCGTCGGCTGCGGCGTCGACGTCGGCATCCGGCATCACGACCATGTGGTTCTTGGCGCCGCCCAGGGCCTGCACGCGCTTGCCGTTGTCGCTGGCGCGGCGGTAGATCGACTGGGCGATGGGGGTGGACCCGACGAAGGAGACAGCGGCGACATCGGGGCTGTCGAGAATGGTGTCGACCGCGACCTTGTCGCCGTTGACGACGTTCAGCACTCCGTCGGGAAGGCCGGCCTCCTGGAACAGCCTGGCCAGGAACAGGGAGGCGGACGGGTCCTTCTCGCTCGGCTTGAGCACGACGGTGTTCCCGCAGGCGATGGCGCTCGCGACCATCCACAGCGGCACCATGACGGGGAAGTTGAACGGGGTGATGGCACCGACGACCCCGACGGGCTGCTTGACGGAGTGCACGTCGACGCCGGTCGCCACCTGCTCGCTGCGCTCGCCCTTCAGGAGGTGGACGAGGCCGGAGGCGAACTCCACGTTCTCGAGGCCGCGGGAGATCTCGCCGGCGGCGTCGGAGAGCACCTTGCCGTGCTCACTCGTCACGATGGCGGCGAGCTCGGGTGTGCGCTCACGGAGGAGGTGACGCAGGCGGAAGAACACGTCGGCGCGCTTGATCAGGCTGGTGGCACGCCAGCCGGGAAGGGCGGCCTTGGCCGCAGCGATCGCCTGCTCGACGTCGGCGACGGAGGCGTAGACCACGTCATGCTGCCTGGCGCCCGTGGCCGGGTTGAAGACCGGACCCGTGCGCTCGGGTTCGCCGGTCTCGACGCCGTTGATGAAGTGCTGGACGAGCGCCATGGCGATCTCGCTTTCTGGATCCGTCGAACGGTCTGCCCGACTCCGGCCTATGCTGGATTTCCTTATGATCACAGAGCTCCGAGGATGATATCCATGCCAGAACGTCGTGGTTCGTCGACGGATGCTACAGATCGTCCGGGTGGTTTCGGAGCCTCGCTTCCCACAGTGCTCGACATCATCAGGCTGCCAGTGCTGCAGGCCGGTGATCCCGAGATCGTCGCCGGTGCCCGGGCACTCGACCGGGCCGTCCGCTGGGTCCACGTGAGTGACAACCTCGATGCCGCCGACCTCCTCGACGGCGGTGAACTGCTTCTCTCGACGGGAGCCGGCTGGTCGGACGACTCGGCCGGACTGACGGCCTTCGTCGAGCGCCTCGCCAGGGTCAGCATCGCCGGCCTGGTGCTCGAACTCGGCGGTCGGCTGGATGCCGTGCCGCAGGCCCTGGCCGAGGCCTGCGACGAGGCCGGTCTTCCTCTGATCGTGCTGCGCCGCATCGTGAAGTTCGTCGCGGTGACCGAGGCCGTGCACAGCCGGATCATCCTCGAGCAGGCCGATGCGCTGCGCGAGAGGGACCGCCTGCACGAACTGTTCATCGGCCTGAGCCTGCGCGGCAGCACGGCCGAGTACATCGTCGAACAGCTCGCCAGGGTGCTGCGCGCGCCAGTCGTCCTCGAAGACCTCAATCACCGGGTCGTCGCGGCCGAGATGCTCGACGCCGGCGACGAGGCCCTCGCCGACTGGGAGTCGACCTCGCGCTCGCTGCGACGCGACACGACAGGTCAGCAGTCGACGCTCGAGCCTCAGGCGACGGATGCCCGAGGCTGGGACACCGTCGTCGTCGAGGCCCGCGGCATCCGATGGGGATCCCTCATCGCCCTGCCCGGGGAGCCGCATACGGCCGGGAGATCTCAGGTCATGGAGCAGGCGGCCGTCGCGCTCGCCATCGGCCGGCTCGCGGAGGGCGATGCCGACGAGTGGACCAGGCTCGGAAACGAGCAGTTGCTCGCCGACCTGCTGGGCGCCGGCTACACCTCGGATGCCGGCATCGCGGCGCGCTTCGAGGCGGCCGGGCTGCCGGTGCGCGGGCGCGCCCTGGTCGGAATCGCCGTGAGCGACGGCGGGTCGAGAGTCGATGGGCGCGGAACCGGCATGCGCGGCGCCGCTCCCGACGCGGTGGATGCGGTGGATGCGGCCGCGGCGGCCCGACTGCTCGGCGGCCCTGTCATCGCAGCTCAGCGCGCTGATTCCCAGGTGCTGGCTCTGTCAGTTCCGCGTGGGGCTCGGCTGACCGATGCCGTCTTCGACGAGTTCGCGCGACGCGTGTCGCCCGCTGGCACGGGCACGGTCGTCGCTGTTGGAGCCGTGGCGCGCGATCTCAGCGGCCTCATCGCCTCGATCGAGGAGGCGCAGGAACTGCTGCGCTCGCCGCGGGAGGAGCGCGGACGCGGCGTGACGGTGCTGCGCGCGGAGAACCGTCCGCTGCTGCGACTGGTCGCGGCCTTCGCGGGCGATCCCCGGCTGCAGGCGCACAGCGAGCAGATGCTGCGACCGCTCATCGAGCATGACCTCGAGGTGGACGGCGACCTGCTCGCGGTGCTGCTGGCCTATGTGTCGCATCCGGGCAACCGCACCAAGGCAGCACTCGCCAGCCACCTGTCGCGCTCGGTCTTCTACCAGCGCATCGCGCTCATCGAGGACCTGCTCGACGTCGACCTCGACGACGGTGAGACCGTGAGCGCCCTGCATGCGGCGCTCCTGGCGCGGCGGTGAGACCGGCTCGCTGATCGAGTAGTGTCCGACGAAGTCGGACACGTATCGAGATCGCACCTCGGCGCGCAATTCGTAGCACCCGCGGACGAGTGATCTCGATACGGCTGCTCGCTGCGCTCGCGGCCTACTCGATCGGCGACGGGGCGAGGTACACCTTGCGGATGCGCTCGCCAACGCGCCAGATCGTGCGCTGGCCGGCCCGCAGCCGGCCGATGTCACCGACGGCATAGGCCACCCGTTGCCCGGACTCGAACTCCACCTCGGCCGACCCGGCGATGACCACGAACACCTCGTCGGTCTCGACGTCGCTCATCGCCCCCGCCGTCATCTCCCACACGCCGATGTCGACACCTGTGGCCGCGACAGCCCCCACGGGCGCCAGCTCGATGTAACCAGTCTGCGGGGTTCCCTCGACGACCTGCTCGCCCGGCACGGGTTCCAGGGGGATCTCCAGCGCGAGCGCCGCCGTCCTGAGTGTGTGATCGATCATGGCTATCCGGCCGCCAAGGTCTTCGCGATGTCCTCGGCGCTCTGGTCGCCCCGGCGAAGCACATAGGCGACGACGCCGAGCGCCAGGAGGGTGAGCAGGAACATCACCGTCGACACCGCGGCGATCTCGGGCCGGAGCCCGACCCGCAGCGACGCGAAGATGTACACGGGCCACGGCGTCGATCCCGGCACCTGCACGAAGCTCGACACGATGGTGTTGTCGAGGCTCAGGGTGAACGACATGAGGGCGCCTGCCCAGATCGCCGGGCTCGCGACGGGCAGCGTGATCTGGGTGAAGCGGCGCCACGGCGTCGCGTAGAGGTCGGCCGCTGCCTCCTCGAGGGAGGCGTCGAGCCCCGCCATCCGAGCCCGGATGATGAAGGTCACCACGGCCACCGACAACACGGCGTGGGCCACCACCAGACGCACGAGGCCGTTGTTGAACAGGCCGATGCCGGCATCGGTTCCGAGGCTCACGAACCAGGGGAGCATCGAGACGGCGTCGACGATCTCCGGGGTGAACAGGGTGATGGCGAGGATCGCCGTGGCCACGACCACCGTGAGCGAACTCGCACGCGAGCGCGCCAGGGCGATGCCGCCGAGCGTGCCGAGCACGGTGGAGAGCAGTGCGGCCCCGGCCGCCGCCGAGATGGAGGTGATGACCGAACCGACGATCACGGGATTGGCGAGGGCTGAGGTGTAGGCGGTGAAGCCGAATCCCTGCCAGGAGGCCAGCAGGCGCCCGGTGTTGAACGAGTAGACGAACATCACGATGATCGGCAGGAACAGGAACGCGAACACCACGACGCCCCAGATGGCCAGCCCGACACGCACGGGGTCGACGCGTCGACGTCGCCGGGGAACGGATGCCGCACTGCGCACCCTCGTCGGATCGCTCGCGGCCACAGCCGCCGTCGCCGTGTTCGCGCTCATGACGCACCTCCCGGAAGCTCGGCCTGCAGATCGACGCGCCGTGCTCGACGCACGAGCGCCCTGACGATGAGGGCCGCCCCGCCGAAGACCGCGACGGCACCGGCGATGAAGAGCATCAGCAGCACGGCCATGGCCGACCCGAGTGCCCAGTTCTGCGCCGTGTTGAACTGGCTGGCCACGAGCTGGCCGATCATGTTGCCCTGTGCTCCGCCCAGCACGGATGCCGTGATGTAGTCGCCCATCAACGGGATGAACACGAGCAGGCATCCGGATGCGATCCCCGGAGCCGCGAGCGGAAGGGTCACGTTCCACAGCGTCCTCCAGCGGTTCGCGCCCAGGTCGGCGCTGGCCTCCCTGAGGGCTGGGCCCGCGCGGTCGATGGCGACGTAGAGCGGCAGGATCATGAGCGGCAGGTAGTTGTAGACCACGCCGAGCTGCACCGCACCGGCGGTGTAGAGCACGTCGAGCCTGCCGTCGATGATGCCCAGGTTCGCCAGGGCGTCGGAGACGAAGCCGCGCGGAGACAGGATGATCTGCCAGCCGAGGGTGCGCACCAGGAAGTTCGTCCAGAACGGCACCAGCACGAGGGCGAGCGCCAGGGGCCGCCATTTCGGGTCGAGCTTCACGGCCAGCCAGTAGGCGAACGGAACCGAGATGACCAGGCAGATCAGGGTGCCCACGACGCCGATCCGCAGGGTGTTCCAGAACGTGCCGATGAAGGTGGCGTCGAGGGCCTCGACGTAGCGGTCGAAGCTCAGCACGTCGTTCGCGTGCGCGTTGAACAGGTCGGGCTTGTAGCCGAAGGAGTACCAGAGCACGAGGCCGAGCGGCACCACGAAGAAGAACACCACGTAGGCCCAGGTGGGGAAGCCCAGCGCCTCGTACCCGGAGATGCGACGCCGGACGCGGCGGGTTCCGGTCCGGGGTGCGGGAGGAGCGGCATCCGTCGTCATCACGAACCTGCCTTCGCCATCATGCGGTTGAGGGTCTTGACGAGCGCTCCGGCTGCGTCGTTGAGCTGGGCGGGCGTCAGGCGCTCGATCACGTCGGCGGACGGGAAGACGAGCTCGGGGAAGTCGAACTCGTTCTCCTTCGCGAGCTCGTCGATGCCCGTCACTCCCGTGCTGTAGCCGATGTAGTCGACCTCACGGTAGGAGACCTCCGGTTCGAGCACGTAGTCGATGAAGGCGTAGGCGGCGTCCATGTTCTGCGCGCCCTTCGCGATGGCCCAGGTGTCCATCCAGAGATTGGCTGTCGGCGTCGGATAGACGAACCGCCAGTTGTCTGGATCGTCGCTGGCCAGCAGCCCCTGCCTGGCGTCGCCGTTGAACGCTTGCATGAGGGTGAAGGTCTCCTCGGGGATGCCGCTCGTGACGGCCGTGGAGTTGAACGCCTTGACGTGCGGCGCGAGCGTGTTCACGAGGTAGTCCTCGGCGGCCGCCAGGTCGGACTTCTCGGTGGTGTTCGGATCGATGCCGTTGGCGGCGAAGTAGATGCTCGCGACCTCCCATGGGTCTTCGAGCAGCGACACGTCGCCGCTGGCCGCGCCGGTGGCGGCCTCGAGGAAGTCGGCCCACGAGGTGAGTTCACCGGGGATCGCGCGGGTGTCGTAGGCGAAGCCCGTGGTTCCCCAGTCCTTGCAGACGGAGTAGACGTTGCCCGGGTCCCAGCTCTGGTCGAGGTAGAGCGGATCGACGTTGCCGAGGTTCTTCAGTCTGCTGTGGTCGAGCTTCTCGAGCAGGCCGTTCTCCGACATGATCGGGATGTAGCTGCCCGTCGGGACGATCACGTCGTAGCCGCTTGTTCCACGCGTCGCACCGAGCTTGGCGATGAGTTCCTCGTTCGAGCCGTAGCTGTCGAACTGCACGCTCGTTCCCGTCTTCTGGAAGGCGGCGACGTTCGCGGGGTCGTCGTAGTCGCCCCAGCTGTAGACGTTGAGGTGGTTCTCCATCACCCCGTCGGGCAGCTTCGAGGGGGCGAAGCCCGTGCTCTTCGAACAGGCGGCGAGCACGCTGGTCGCGCCCACCACGAGAAAGCCGGAGAGCAGGGCTCGTCGGCTGAGCTGGGCGGATGCCGCCCGCGGAACGAGGGCGCGGATGTGCGAGCGATCCGCCATCTCAGGCCGCCTCGAACACGCGCAGCTCGCTGGAGTCCCACGAGCACCACACCGTGTCGCCGGTGCCGAGCGGCTCCGCTCGATCCGGGGTGGCCCTGGCGATCAGCTCGAGCCCGGAGCCGGTCACCACGACGTACTGGATCGCGTCGCCGAGGAAGGAGATGCCTGCCAGGGTGCCCTCGAGTCCTCCGCCAGCGGGACGTCGGGCCGAGACGTGCACGGCTTCGGCGCGGATGGCAGCACGAACCGCGCTTCCTGGCCCGGCGCCCTGCGGGAGGGCCGCGACGGCGAAGGTGCCGTCTGCCGCGAGCAGGGCATCCGTTCCGGAGACCGATGCCTCGATGAAGTTCTGCTTGCCGATGAAGCCGGCGACGAAGGCGTTGGCCGGCTTCAGGTAGACGTCCTGGGTGCTGCCGACCTGCTGCACGCTGCCGCTCTGCATCACGACTACCCTGTCGCTCATCGAGAGCGCCTCCTGCTGGTCGTGGGTGACGAAGATGAACGTGATGCCCAGCTCCTTCTGCAGCAGCTTCAGCTCGATCTGCATCTCCTCACGGAGTTTGCGGTCGAGGGCGCTCATCGGCTCATCGAGCAGGAGCACCTTCGGACGATTGACCAGGGCGCGCGCGAGGGCGACGCGTTGCTGCTGGCCGCCTGACAGGGTCGACGGCTTGCGGTCGGCGAAGCTCACCATCTGTGCCAGCCCGAGGGAGTCCAGCACGCGTTGGGCGATCTCGGCCTTGGGCACCCGCTTCTGACGCAGCCCGTAGGCCACGTTCTCGGCCACGGTCATGTGCGGGAACAGAGCGTACGACTGGAACACCGTGTTCACCGGTCGCTTGTGCGGCGGCAGGTCGACGACCGACTGTCCGCCCACGACGATGTCTCCGGCATCCGGATGCTCGAAGCCGGCGATCATGCGCAGCAGCGTCGTCTTGCCGCAGCCCGACGGACCGAGCAGGGAGATGAACTCGCCCGAACGCACCTCGAGGTCGATGGAGTCCACAGCCGTGGCCGAGCCGAAGATCTTGGTGACTCCGCGAAGGCTCACCGAGCCCGTGGCTTCTGCTGGGGCGGCGGTGACGTGGGCGTCGGCGGTGTCTGGGGATGGAGAGCTCACTGCGGCTGGTCCTCTCGGCTGGGGTGGCAGGGCGGCTGGCTGGCCGGCGCGCTGGTGTCGGTGCGGATGGGGCGCGGGCGGGTGGTGGCTGCGCGTGGGGTCAGGAGTCGAAGCCCAGCCCCACGGCGTCGAGGGTCTTGAGGATGAGGTTGCGCTCGCCGCGGTTGTGATCGGCACGATCCAGCGACCACCGGGTGGCCTGGATGCCGAGAGACGCGAGAGGTTCGGGCGGGAACGGCAGCGGGCGCGATTTCACCATCTCGAGTTCGGTGATCTCGGTCTTCCGCCCTGCGAGCAGGTCGAGCATGACCTTCGCGCCGAAGTGGGTGGCGGCGACCCCCAGTCCGGTGTATCCGGTGGCATAGGCGATGCGGCCGCCGCGGGCAGCGCCGAAGAAGGCGCAGAACCTGCTGCAGGTGTCGATCGCTCCGGCCCACTGGTGGCTGAATCTCAGCCCCTCGAGCTGCGGGAACGTGGTGAAGAAGTGCTCTCCGAGGGTGCGGAACGTCTCGGGGCGATTCTCGTACTCGGCACGGATGCGGCCGCCGTAGTGGTAGATCGCGTCGTAGCCGCCGAAGAGGATGCGGTTGTCGCGGCTCAGCCTGTAGTAGTGGAACTGGTTGGCCGAGTCGCCGAGGCCCTGTCGGTTCGCCCAACCGATGGCGTCGAGTTGGTCGAGGCTGAGCGGCTCGGTCATGAGCGCGTAGTCGTAGACCGGGACCGTCTGCAGGGCGTTGCGCTTGAGCAGGCTCGGGAAGACATTGGTCGCGAGGGCGGTGCGAACCGCCCGGACAGTGCCCGTCGCCGTGCGGACATCCGTTCCCTGGGCGACGCTGAGGCCCGCGGTGTCGAGGCCGAGCACCCGGGAGTTCTCGAAGATCTCGACACCGGCGGCGACCGCGGCCTGCGCCAGGCCGAAGGCGAGCTTTGCCGGATGCACCAGCGCCGACGTGCGGGTGTGCCAGACGCCGGCGAGGTAGGTGGGGGAGTTCACCTGGGCCCGAACCGCCGTCTCGTCGAGGAAGAGCGCGTGCTCACCGGCGCTCTCGCGCAACCACTCGACCTGGTGCGGTTCGACGGCGAGGTCGATCGCGCCGTTGCGTTCGAACTCGGCGTCGATGCCGAACTCCGCGAGGGTGGTCTCGATCTCGTCGAGGTTGGCGAGCCCGAGCTCCTGCAGCCTGTCGAACTCCTGCGGGAACCGGCTGGTGCCGTTCTCGTCGCCGTGGGTGAGGCTCGCTTCGCAGAAGCCGCCGTTGCGTCCGGATGCCGCCCACCCGACGGTCTTCGCCTCGAGCAGCACGACCCGAGCCTCCGGCCGCTCCCGCTTGGCGAGCAGGGCGGTCCAGAGGCCCGTGTACCCGCCGCCGACCACCACGAGGTCGGCGACCAGGTCGCCCCTCAATCGGGGAAAGGTGGGAGTCGCCCCTGCCAGGTCGTCGAGCCAGAAGGACGCCTGCCTGGTCCCGGTCAGGGCATGGCTCACGACGGATGCCGCTGGCCGGCCTCGTTCGAAGACTGTGGTGTGCACTTTTCGATCACGCTCTCTGCAGGATGAAGCCGGACGGGACCTGCTGGTCTCCCTCGACCGTTTCTGACATTCTGCCAAGCCGGGTTCGCTCGTCGTTCGCGAAAACGTTCGGGATCGAGACGGTTCCGGTCAGATCGTCTGGGGAGCGTGCCGCTCGAGGAACTCGTACACTTCGGTCTGGTCGACGCCCGGGAAGGTGCCGGTGGGCAGCGCCGCAAGCAGGCTCGTCGGGGTGCGGGCAGCCGGCCACGACTGATCGGCCCAGCGGTCGGCGAGGCCGGAGGGCGCCCGTCGGCAACACGATTCGTCCGGACAGTGGCTCACCGCCCGATGCGGGGTCTCCCGACCGCGGAACCACTTGACGTGCTCGAACGGCACGCCGACGCTCACCGAGTACTCGCCCTCCTTGGCCTTCTCGATGCGCGAGGTGCACCAGAAGGTTCCGGTGCTGGTGTCGGTGTACTGGTACCAGGGGCTGAAGCGGTCCTCGACGTCGAAGACGGTGCGGGCCGTCCAGTTGCGACAGACCGTCGTGCCCTCCACCGCGCCGAGGGCATCGCTCGGGAACCGCACGGAGTCGTTCTCATAGGCCTTGATGATGGTGCCGGACTCGTGCACCTTCATGAAGTGCACGGGGATCCCGAGCCGCGCCGTGGCGAGGTTGGTGAAGCGATGCGCTGCAGTCTCGTACGACACTGCGAAGGCGTCGCGCAGGTCCTCCATCGAGATGCGCCGCAGGTTCTTCGCCTCGGTGAGTACCTTCACGGCGTCGCGTTCCGGCAGCAGGATCGCCGCGGTCAGGTAGTTCGTCTCCACCCGCTGCCGCAGAAAGTCTGCGTAATTTCGCGGCTCGTCGTGACCGCAGAGGTGCGTCGCAAAAGCCTGCAGGATGGGCGACCTCGAGTCGCGCGATGCCGACTGCTCGGTGGGCAGGTAGATGCGCCCGTTGCGTTTGTCCGTCACCGACCGTGTCGAGTGCGGCAGGTCGCCGACGTAGTGCAGCGAGTAGCCCAGGTGGCTGGCCATGTCGGCCACGACCTGCTGCGACACCGGCCCGCCGTTGTGGCCGACGGCCGTGAGCAGCTCGGTGGCCAGGGTCTCGAGTTCGGAGAAGTAGTTGTCGCGGGCACGCATGGTCGCGCGCAGCTCGACGTTGGCCCGGCGGGCCTCCTCTGGGGTCGCCGCTCGTTCCCGATGGAGTCGGGAGATCTCGTTGTGAAGCGACAGGATCGCCTGCAGTGTCTCGTCGCTCTGGCCCTTGCTGACGCGGATGCGGGGGATTCCGAGCGCTTCGAACACGGGGCCGCGCTGGGCGCGTTCGACCGCGATCTCGAGGGCATCGCGCGGATCGGGGGCCGCATCCGTTCGCAGCAGGTCGTCGACCGTGGTTCCGAGGGCGAGCGCGATGGCGCGCAGCATCGAGAGCCGGGGCTCGCGCTTGCCGTTCTCGATCATCGAGACCTGCGACGGTG
This sequence comes from Leifsonia sp. Root1293, assembly GCF_001425325.1. Classification (NCBI taxonomy): domain Bacteria; kingdom Bacillati; phylum Actinomycetota; class Actinomycetes; order Micrococcales; family Microbacteriaceae; genus Leifsonia; species Leifsonia sp. Root1293. Next base: position 672,569 of record NZ_LMEH01000002.1, read on the forward strand.
CTCGGTCGACGGCCGCGGCGAGCTGCTCGAGGGTCAGCTCGCGGGCCAGTCGACGGGCCCGGATGCGGCGACCGAGGGTGAGCGCGTCGACACCCGACTCCTCGTCGAGGGTCTCGGAAGCGAGCTCATCCGCGCTGATCATGGACCGATCGTGCCACGGCCCCACGGATGCGGCAACCAGAAGAAGCGCAGTTCTTCTGCTGCTCAGGTGACATCGCGCGTCGAGCTCCGGTAGCTCACCCGCCTCGGTTGACCACCGCTCCCCTCGTCCCCGCATCGGGGGTGGCGCCCTCGGCGCGGGGGAGGGGAACCCTGTGCTGGAATGGGCTGTCATCGGTCGCGGATCGCCTGCGCCGACTCCTGGGGGACATCATGAAGACAACGTTCGGCGCCATCGGCGCGGCTGCTCTGCTGGCCGTCCTGCTCTCCGGCTGCACGACTTCGGGGGCTGGGGATGCGATCGCCGGTGCCGCTCGGTCTGGCTCGGCCGAGCCCACCGCGCCGAAGACGACGGCAGCCAGTGCGCCCAGCGACGAGGATGCCGTGGAGCCGGCAGCAGAGGCGCAGTCCGCCGTCGCGGCGTGCAACATCATGTACGAGCCCGTCAACGCCCTCGCCTCCCTCAACTCTCCCGAGCAGCTGGCGGCGATGCAGGCGGACCCGGCGGCCGGGGTCACGCTGATGACGGATGCGGCCACGGCCATGAGCGAAGCGGCGTCGAGCGTCACGAATGCGGAGATCGCGACCGCGGCTGCTGCCGCAGCCACGGCGACGACGAGCTATGCGGAGTTCCTGGCCGACGTGACCGCCGATCCCGCCGGCTTCGACGCCGCCGCGTTCAGCGGCCAGGTCACGACCTTCACGACCGCGATGATGGACCTGCAGACCGCCTGCACCAGCTGACGCCGACGAGGCCCGCACGCGAGAACAGGCCGGAGCAAGCATCCGCCGCGAGTACAGGCCCGTCTGGCCTGTTCTCGACGCCTGGGCCCGTTTTCGGGTGCGGTGCTAGCGACCGAGCAACTCGCCGACGGTCGTCACCGTCGCGTAACTTCCGGAGAGCGCAGCCATGAAGGAGGCGTGCACCTGGGCCGCGGGCACGACGGCGCCGTCGAACTCGAGGTCGGGAGCTGCACAGGCGTCGTGGGCGACGGTCACGGTGAAGTCGAGGTCGCTCGCGGCTCGCACGGTGGCGTCGACGCACATGCTGCTCATCATGCCGACGACGACGAGCTCATCGGGCTCGGCGGCGCAGAGCCGCTCGAGGAGGTCGGTGTCGAGGAACGAGTTCGGCGACGCCTTCGTCACGACGGGCTCGTCGGCGAGCGGCGCGACGAGGTCGGAGATCTCGACCCCCGGTGTACCGGGTCGCATGAAGGTGGCATCCGGGGCATCCCAGACGTGCTGCACATGGATGACCGGGTCCCCGGCAGCACGGAACGCCGCCAGCAGCTCACCGGCGCGTGCGGCAGCAGCCTCCGGCTCGACCAGCGGGAACGCTCCACCGGGGAAGTAGTCGTTCTGGATGTCGATGATGAGCAGCAGACGAGACACTGGGAGCCTTTCGAGACGGATGCGGCTTCCATCCTGACACTCTGACCGACGGTCGGCCGACTATCCGCCGGTGTGCGCTGGCCACCGGCACCGCCACCTGCCTACGCTCGCAGAAGGGCCCGCACCGGGCCGCACTCGAGGAGGCCCCATGCCGAATGCCGACGTCGTCTTCACGGGAGGAGCCGTGTTCAGCGCCGGCCTGCCGGCATCCGTCGCCGCCGACGTCGCCGTGCTCGACGGACGCATCGTCGCCGTCGGCCCCTCGCCCGAGCTGCGGGACTGGATCGGCGACGGCACGACCCTCGTCGACACCTCCGGTCGGCTGCTCGTTCCCGGCTTCCAGGACGCCCACGTGCATCCGATCGGTGCCGGAGTCGAGATCCTCCAGTGCGATCTGACCGGCGCGTCGGATGCCGCCGACTGCCTCCGGATGATCGCGGAGTACGCGGCGGCCAACCCCGACGAGCCGTGGATCCGCGGAGGCGGGTGGTCGATGGAGTTCTTCCCGGGCGGAACGCCGACGGCAGCCGATCTGGACGCCGTTGTGGCCGATCGCCCGGTGCTGCTCAGCAACCGTGATCACCACGGCGCGTGGGCGAACTCGCTGGCACTGTCGGTCGCCGGGATCACCGCCGAGACACCGGACCCGGCTGACGGCCGCATCGAGCGGGATGCCGCAGGGTCACCCGCTGGCACCCTGCATGAGGGCGCCGTCGCCCTGGTCGAGGCGCACGCCCCGGACGTCGACCCTGACCTGGCCTACCGCGGACTGCTGCGCGCCCAGGAGGCCCTGCTCGCCCAGGGCGTCACCGGGTGGCAGGACGCCATGGTGGGTGAGGTGCTCGGGCTGCCGGACACGCTCGACGTGTACCTGCGGGCCGTCGCCGACGGCACTCTCATCGCCCGGGTCGTTGCGGCGCTGTGGTGGGAGCGGGACCGAGACACCGGTCAGCTCGACGAGATGTCGCGCCGCCGAGACCAGGTCGCCGCCCTGGGGGTGCCGGAGCGGCTGCGTGCCGACAGCGTGAAGATCATGGTCGACGGGGTGGCGGAGAACTTCACGGCGGCGATGAACACCCCCTACCGCGACGCGCACGGTCATCCGACCGCGAACACGGGGCACTCGTTCCTCACGACCCAGGCGCTGAACGCCGCGGTGCTCGAAGCCGACGCCGCCGGATTCCAGGTGCACTTCCACGCCCTCGGCAACAGGGCCGTCCGTGAGGCGCTCGACGCCCTCGAAGCGCTGCCCTCCCGTGCGGATGACGCCTCGCCGCGCCGCCATCACCTCGCCCACCTGCAGATCGTCGACGAGGTCGAGGTTGCCCGCTTCGCAGAGCTCGGTGCCGCGGCCAACCTCCAGGCGCTCTGGGCCTGCCACGAGCCGCAGCTCGACGAGCTGGCCCTGCCGTTCCTGGACGCCGACCTCGAGGCGCGGCACTACCCGTTCGGCGAGCTCGCTGGCGCGGGGGTGCTGCTGGGCGCCGGCAGCGACTGGCCGGTGTCGACGGCCGATCCACTCGCCGCCGTTCACGTCGCCGTCAACCGCGTCGGTCCCGGCTCGGATGCCGCACCGCTGGGTGCGCCGGAGCAACGGCTCGACCTCGCGACGGCACTCACCGCCTACACGGCCGGCAGCGCCTGGATCAACGGCCGGGACGAGTCGACGGGCCGCATCGAGCCCGGCCGGCTCGCCGACCTGGTCGTGCTCGACCGGGATCCGTTCTCCGGACCGGCGACGGAGATCGCCGACACGCGGGTGCTCAGCACCTGGGTCGACGGCGTGCAGGTGTACTCCGCCGACTGAGGTTCCCTGACGGGGAGCCAGCGACCGAGATCAGCGTCGCAGAGACGCGGAGTCGAGCACGAGGTCCTCGAAACGCTCGAGACTGCGGTCGAGTGCGCGCTGGAGTGACGCTGTGATGATCGGACTCAGCATCCGCTCGATGCGGGTGCCGGGCCGGGACGTCGTCGTGATCACGACGCGCACGCCGCCCTCGAACGGCTCGATCCGGCGTTCGCCGTCGGCATCCGTTCCCGAGGTCGTCGCCCAGGAGAAGGCGACTCCGGGGTCGACGCGGCTGACGATGGCCGTGGTCGTCATGCGCTGGCCGAGCACGCGGAACTGCTCGACGGTGCGGGTGCCGTTGCCGACGGTCCCGATCGTGTCCTGGCTCATCTCCTCGACCCCTTCGCGCCAGAGGGCGTCGAACCTGTGGTCGGCGAGCATCGTCCAGACGGTCGATGCGTCGAGGGGGATGAGGCGCTCGGCGCGCACTGCGATGAGGCGGGAGTTTCGGGTCGGCATGATCTCTGACGCTATGCGCACGGCCGGATGGAGTCATCGGGGGCAACCCCCTTTCGGGGGTCAGTGCGCTTTCTCGCAGCATCCGCGACCCTCGCACTGGCAGAGGACTGCCCCCTGACATAGGGTCGGCAGTACATCGGAACGAAGTTGATCAGGGGGATCCGTGGGCTATCGCAGTGTCATCGCCGTCGTCGTCGTGTCGGGGGCGCTCGTGCTCACCGGATGCTCGGGGTCCCCTGAGCCGACGTCATCACCGGCATCGTCCCGATCGGCCACACCGAAGCCGTCCGCCACGCCGAGTTCGACTGCCACTCCCGAGGCCACCGATGGGGCGAGCACTCCACCGGAGCCGTCGGCGAGCGCACCTGCCGCGGCCGCGCAGACGGTCGAGGAGGCCTGCGTCATCATGAACGACGCCATCACCTCGCTGTCGGGTCTCGACACCGACGAGAACATGGACATGCTCGGAACGGATCCTGCCGCAGCGCAGGCCGCCATCGACGCGGCCAGCGCCGACCTGACCGCCGCCGCGGCGAAGGTCACCAACGCCGACGTGAAGCCCGCCGCCGACGCCGTCGTCGCCTCGAGCCAGTCGTACTTCGACTACCTGATCGCCTTCTCGACCGATCCGGAGTCGATCGACGTCGACGCATTCGGCGACCAGCTCACGGCATTCTCCGACAGCATCGTGGGCGTCCAGGAGCTCTGCGGAGTCACCGAGTAGCACCCATGAGGCTCGCGCAGCCGCGTCGAGCCCCGGTTCTTCTCTCCGGCAGAAGACCGGCTCTATTTCTGTGCACGCTTTCGGATCGACGGATACCGCCCGGCCGCAGTGTTGGTGCAACACACCAGCGCCGCAGCCTCCTGGCGGCGTCCGATCCGAAAGGCACACCCCATGAGCACCTCGCCCCGCCCCACGCAGAGCCGCCCGGGCGACCAGACGCAGAGCGCAACGGAACTCGAACTCGAGTGGCAGGCCGACCCGCGATGGGACGGCATCCGTCGTGACTACAGCGCAGCAGACGTCATCGAACTCCGCGGTCCCGTTCGTGAGGAGCGCACCCTCGCCAGGCGCGGTGCCGAGAAGCTCTGGGAGCTCATCCAGCAGACCTCCGGAACGGCCTTCGCGCCGGAGGAGGACCCGCGCTGGGTCGCGGCGCTCGGCGCCCTGACCGGCAACCAGGCCGTGCAGCAGGTGCGCGCCGGCCTCGAGGCCATCTACCTGTCCGGCTGGCAGGTCGCGGCCGACGCCAATCTGTCGGGCCAGACCTACCCCGACCAGTCGCTGTACCCGGCGAACTCGGTTCCCGCCGTCGTGCGACGCATCAACAACGCTCTGCTGCGGGCCGGCCAGATCGAGGCGGGTCGGGACTGGATGGCGCCGATCGTGGCCGACGCCGAGGCCGGCTTCGGCGGCCCCCTCAACGCCTACGAGCTCATGCAGGGCATGATCGAGGCCGGAGCAGCCGGCGTGCACTGGGAGGACCAACTCGCCAGCGAGAAGAAGTGCGGCCACATGGGCGGCAAGGTGCTGATCCCGACGGGTCAGCACATCCGCACCCTCAATGCGGCCCGGCTCGCGGCCGATGTCTCGGACGTGCCGACCATCATCATCGCGCGCACCGACTCACTCGCGGCCACCCTGCTCACCAGCGACCACGACGAGCGGGATCGTCCGTTCCTCACGGGGGAGCGAACGGCGGAGGGCTTCTACGAGGTGCAGAACGGCATCGAGCCCGTCATCGCCCGCGGCCTGGCCTACGCCGAATACGCCGACCTGCTCTGGGTCGAGTCGGCCGAACCCGACCTCGATCTCGCCCGCCGCTTCGCCGAGGCCATCCACGAGAAGTTCCCGGGCAAGCGCCTCAGCTACAACTGCTCGCCGTCGTTCAACTGGAAGCGTCACCTCGACGACGGCCAGATCGCCACCTTCCAGCGCGAGCTGGCCTCGATGGGCTACGCCTTCCAGTTCATCACGCTCGCGGGCTTCCACGCCCTCAACCATTCGATGTTCGAACTCGCCCGCGGCTACTCCGAGCGCCATATGAGCGCGTACGTCGAGCTGCAGGAGGCCGAGTTCGCCTCCGAGAAGAACGGCTACACCGCCACCCGCCACCAGCAGGAGGTCGGCACAGGCTACTTCGACCGCATCAGCACGGCGCTCAACCCATCGAGCGCCACCCTCGCCCTCGTCGGATCGACCGAGGAACACCAGTTCTAGAACCCCGATCGCTGTGATCTCGATACGCGTCCGACTCCGTCGGGCGCTACTCGATCAGCGGGTGCCGTCCGACTCCGTCGGGCGCTACTCGATCAGCGGAATTCGACAGGAGACACGACCATGAACACCACACCCACCAGCACCCTGGAACGCGAGCCGACGACGACCCGGGAACCGGCCACCACCACGGGCAGCTTCGCCACGTCGCAACCCTGGATCGAGGTGACGGCACCGCTCGGCGACCGCTACTCCGAGATCCTCACGCCCGAGGCGCTCGCCTTCCTCGCCGAGCTGCACGACAGGTTCGCCGGCATCCGTCACGACCTGCTCGCGGCCAGACTGCAGACACGGGTCGCCTCGGCGAACGGACGCGACCCGCGATTCCTGCCCGAGACGGCTCCGGTGCGAGCGGATGCCACCTGGCGCGTCGCCGGCGCCGGCCCGGGTCTCGAGGATCGCCGGGTGGAGATCACCGGTCCGACCGATCGCAAGATGGCGATCAACGCTCTGAACTCCGGTGCGAAGGTCTGGCTGGCCGACCTGGAGGACGCCACGAGCCCCACGTGGACCAACGTGATCGAGGGACAGCTCTCGCTCCTGGATGCGCTGCGCGGCACCCTGGCGTACACGTCGGACGACGGCCGGGAGTACACGGTCGCCGGCCGCATCGGCCTGACGCACGGTGGAGAGGCCGAGACGCCCACGATCGTCATGCGACCACGCGGGTGGCACCTGGTGGAGAAGCACCTGCGCTTCCACGACCGCTCCGGGCGCGCGATGAACGCGTCGGGCAGCCTGGTGGACTTCGGCCTGTACTTCTTCCACAACGCCCACCGCCTGATCGAGCTGGGACTCGGCCCGTACTTCTACCTGCCGAAGCTCGAGAGCCACCGCGAGGCGCGGCTCTGGAACGACGTCTTCACCTTCTCGCAGGACCATCTCGGAATTCCCCGCGGAACGGTCAGGGCCACGGTGCTCATCGAGACCATCCAGGCCGCCTTCGAGATGGAGGAGATCCTCTACGAGCTGCGGGATCACTGCGCCGGGCTGAACGCCGGCCGCTGGGACTACATCTTCTCGATCATCAAGACGTTCCGGTCGCGGGGCCGGCGCTGGGTGTTCCCCGACCGGTCGGAGATCACGATGACCGTGCCGTTCATGAGGGCGTACACCGAGCTGCTCGTCGCGACCTGCCACCGGCGCGGGGCATATGCCATCGGCGGCATGAGTGCGTTCATCCCGAACCGCCGGGACCCGGAGGTCACTGCGCGGGCGTTGGAGAAGGTGTCGACGGACAAGCGGCGCGAGGCTGCCGACGGATTCGATGGAACCTGGGTCGCCCATCCCGACCTCATTCCGACCGCACGGGCAGAGTTCGACGCCGTGTTCGGGGACCGCAGCAACCAGCTGCACCGGCTCCGCGACGACGTCGACGTCACCGCGGCCGAGCTGCTCGACATCCCGTCGATCGGGGGCACGGTGAGCGAGGAGGGTGTGCGGGACAACGTGCGCATCGCCGTCCGCTACATCGAATCGTGGCTCCGGGGCACCGGTGCCGCTGCCATCGACAACCTCATGGAGGACGCCGCGACGGCCGAGATCTCGCGCTCGCAGATCTGGCAGTGGGTGAACGAGAACACCGTGACCCGGGAGGGGCGGCGCATCGACGCCGCGTGGCTCGAGACGGTGGTGGCCGCCGTCGCCGAGGAGCTGCCCCGGAGCCGGGATGACCGCTTCGACGACGCCTTCGCGGTGTTCCGTCAGGTCGCGCTCGAGCCGGAGTTCCCGACGTTCCTGACGATCCCGGCCTACACGCGGTTCCTCTGAGGGCACGCTCGAGGACGCGTATCGGGGTCTCCGTGAGGTGATCTCGATACGCGTCCGACTGCGTCGGGCGCTACTCGATCAGCGGGGTGTTCCGCTGGTCGAGTAGGCCGCGAGCGGAGCGGCGCCGGTTCCGCTGGTCGAGTGGGCCGCGAGCGGAGCGAGCAGCCGTATCGAGACCGCATCCACGCGCCAGTATGGTCGACTCGTGACCGTGAGCATCCGCACCGCGACGACGGCAGACGCCGACACCCTGGCCGAGCTCGCCGCCGCGACCTTCGCCCTGGCCTGCCCGCCCCACACGACGGCTGAGGCCATCGCCGCGTTCATCGCCGCCCACCTGTCCCGCGACAGTTTCGACGCGCACCTCTCCGATCCTTCGCGGGTGCTGCTGATCGCCGAGCAGCAGTCGGCGACGGATCCCGCATCCGTCGCCGTCGGCTACACGATGCTGGTCTTCGCCGAGCCCACCGATGTCGCCGTCGCCGCCGCCATCGGCATCCGCCCGACCGTCGAGCTCAGCAAGTTCTACACTCGGGCGTCGACCCACGGCACCGGCGTCTCGGGCCCGCTCATGGCCGCTACCCTGGTCGCGGCAGGGGAGCGCGAAGCGAGGGGTGCCTGGCTCGGAGTGAACCAGGAGAACGCCCGGGCCATCCGCTTCTACGAGAAGAGCGGCTTCGCCAGGGTCGGGACGAAGCACTTCCTCGTCGGCGATCGCCATGAGGACGACTTCGTTCTGGAACGCCGCCTGCCGTAGCGGCGATCAGACGCCGACCGCGACCCGCGCGGGAGTCGGCGAGAGCAGGGTGCCTGCATGCCCGCTCCGAGCATGCAGGGTTCCGGCATGCAGGGCGCCGGCATGCAGGGCGCCGGAGTGGCGCACGCTCGATGTCCGCCTGTCGGATCGTTCCTTGCCGGCCAGGGGCGTCGACGCGGAAAGCTGAACCGCCGTGTGCTGGTCCGGGGGTCGCGGCTTCGGACCGTGGTACGCCGTCGTGCCGACGTTCTGCAGCTGCGAGTGGACATCGCATCGACCGGCCCGGGGTGCGATCCGTGCGTCGGCGCCGAGCCGGAGTCCGGAGTGCGATCGCGAGCGCGGAATCGCGGTGGCGTCGACCCACCGACGATCGCCGTGCCCGGCCGTGCCCAGGGCGACGGGGAGGGGCGCGTAGGAGACGGACGACGTCCAGCGTGATTCACCGGAGAGGGCGGCCAGCTGCGACCGCAGAACGGCGGTCGATGCGGGGGCGAGAAGCGCGCTGGCCGGCCGGAATCGTCCGTGAGCGCTCCCGGGATCGCCGTGCGGCATCCCGTACACGATGCGGGGGACAGGGGCGCCCAGAACGGGCGCTGGGGCGAACAGAGTGTGGGCGCCGATGCGGGTCAGGGCCACCGACCCTGTCGTGAGCACCAGGATCATGAGGATCACGATCATGATGTACACGCCCATCTCCACCGGCGACTTGGTGCGGGTCGGGTCGATGAAGAAGTAGGGGAACCATCCGACGATGCTGCCGCGCACCATGGTGAACACCAGCCACACGCCCGGGTAAGGCAGTGCCCAGCCCATCGTGAGCCACGGCAGGGTGTTCGTGCGCATCGCCAGACGCCGTTCGGCGATGAAGTCGATGGTGAGGAGGACGGGCATGATGAAGTGCAGCACCACATCCGAGGGGGTGACGATGATGGGCTTGACCTCGCCGGCCGAGCCGACGGCGAGGATGCCGTAGACGATCCCGGCGAGGATGACGTAGCCCAGGACGATCGATCGCGCCGCGTGGATGCGACTGGATTCCGGCCTGCCGGTGATGGCGAGCACTCCGCTCGTTCCGAGCAGGGCGACGGCACCGACCGCCGACTGCACGGTGAAGAAGCAGAAGTAGTTGCCCGCGTCGAAGGCCGTGATCCCGATCGCCTGGAAGTTGGCCGCGATCGAGACCGTCTCGACTGCAGCCAACACCAATCGGGCCACGCCGATCGCCTTGTGGATGTTCCCCCGTGAGATGTGAGGGCCTGAAATACGCTCTCGCATACCTGAACGGTATCTGGCAGAAGGCCGTGCATGCTGGGCATATGCCCCCAGATTGGTTATCCTCACGTCCCCGGAGGCTCGTTCAGACGGGTGCAGTAGGTTGAAATGGCGTTCGCGTGCTCGGGAGGAGGGCGGCCGGGGCTCCAGCGCAAGCCCACGACATCCATGAGACGCAGAACCTTCCTCATCGCAGCCGCCGGGGCGCTCGGCACCTCCGTTCTCGCGGCCTGCACGCCGCGGCCGCGGCCGAGCACGTCGCCATCGCCGACCCCGTCGCCGACGAGCACGACCCAGCCTCCGGCATCCGCTGTTCCGCAGCCCGTGTCGATGCTGCGATCGCGCTGGAGCGTCGACCCGTTCGCTCTCGGAGCCGCGAGCTTTGCCGCCGTCGGCTCGACGAGCGCCAACCGCGACGACCTCGCCGCCGCCATCGACGACCGCATCTTCTTCGCCGGTGAGGCGACCTCGCGCGACGATCCGGGAACGGTGAGCGGCGCCATGGCCTCGGGCTCCCGTGCTGCCGACGAGGTGATCTCGGCGTCGCCGAATTCCGAGCGCATCGGTGTGATCGGCGCCGGCGTCGCCGGTCTGACGGCCGCCAGGGCACTGCTCGACGCCGGCTACGACGTCGTCGTCGTCGAGGCGCGCGACCGCATCGGCGGGCGCATCGACGCGCGCTCGGGCGATTCATGGCCGCTCGCCGTCGACCTCGGTCCGACGATGATCGGGGACGGTGACGAGGCCCTCCACTCGGCCGTGGTCGCCGCGGGCGGTGACGTCGTCTCCTTCGGGCGCTCCGACGAGGTGCGCACGGCGGCGGGAGTGCCGGTCGCCGCATCGGGAGTCGGGGCCGCTGCCGTGGCAGACGCTGTCGAATGGTCGTCGCAGCAGCCGCACGACGTCACCCTCTCGCTCGCCATCGACCAGTCGTCCGCCGGCTCCCTGTCGACGACGCCCGATGACGCCGGCGTGTCGGATGCCGACTGGCTGGTGCACCAGTTGGACTCCGTGGTGCAGCCGCGTACCAGCGCGGCCGACGACAGGCTGTCAGCCTGGAACGGCGGTGCCACCGCGCCGGGAGACGGAGTGGGCGGAGCCATCCCGCTGGCCGGTTTCGGCACCTTCGCCGACGACCTGGCCGACGGTGTCGACGTTCTGCTGCGCAGCGTCGTGACGCGAGTCGTCACCCGCAATGACAGGGTGAGCCTGCGCCTGCGCACCGGGGAGTCGCTCACGGTCGACCGAGTGATCGTGACGCTGCCCCTGGGCGTGCTCAAGTCCGGGTCGGTGGTGTTCGAACCCGAGTTGCCGCTGCCCAAGGCGCGCGCCGTGTCCATCCTCGGAATGGGCGACTCCGACCGCGTGTGGTTGCGGTTCGACGAGCCGTTCTGGAACACGGAGGCCACGGTGTGGTCCACCATCGCGGCCGGTTCCCCTGTCGGCCTGTGGGTGAACCTGCTGCCGGACACGGGGTATCCGGTGCTCGTCGGCACCGTCGCTGCCGGAGAGGCCGCTCGCCTGGCCGTCATCGACGACGATGCGACGGTGCTGGGCGAGCTGCTGGCCAGTCTCGAGCCGTTCCTCGACGAGTCGAAGCGCGTCGAGGCCGGGGGCGCGAGCACTGAGACGGCGACGCCGACACCGACGCCCTGACCGGCGGGCGGGCCGCGCTAGAGCTGCTCGACGCTGGCGCGTCCCGCGCGTGTCTCGTGTGCTTCCGTTGCGGGCAGATCGGCGCGGGGCTCGGGGTTGCCGGCTGGCGAGGACGGCCGCTCGGTCGGATGCAGCATCCGTGTCCGGCTCACGCCGATGAGTGCTGCCACGAAGCCCAGGATGACGGCGAGGATGCCCGCGCAGTAGGCCGTGATGACGGGCGGCCCGCTCACCTGAGACGGGTCGAGGAAGAAGTACGGATACCAGCCGACGGAGTCACCGCGCACCAGCGTGAAGACCAGCCAGATCACCGGGAACGGCACGGCCCAGGCGAGGGCGAGCCACGGCACCGCCGGGGCGCGCGGGCCCAGGTAGCGATCGACCAGCCAGTCGGCCAGCAGCACCGTCGGGAGGATGAAGTGCAGCAGCTGATCCGACCAGGGGATGGCGATCTGGTAGGTCCGCGTCGATGAGAAGGCGGCGAGCAGGCCGAAGACGATGCCGGAGAGGACGACGTACACGAGCAGGATCGTGCGGGCGGTGAGGAGGACGACGGACTCGGTGCGCCCACTCAGCAGCACGATGCCGCCGACGAGCGTGACGCCCACAGCGATGATGGCCGACTGGATGGTGAAGTATCCGAAGAAGTTGGCAACACCGAAGGAGCTGAAGCCGAGCACGTAGCGGAAGTTGCCGATCAGCGCGATGATCTCCGCGGCGACCACGGCGATGCGCAGCCAGCCCAGGGCGAGGGCGACGCGCGCCTCGCGGAGCCCCGGCCGCTGGGCCGGATTCCTACGCACGCGCATAGGAGAACGCTACGCCAGGCCGCTGGTCGGAGCCCGCTCGCGCGGCCGGGGCCGGTGCGGAGGAGGGGGAGCGCCCTGCCGGTGCGGCGGAGGGGGAGCCCGCCGGTTCGGAGGAGGAAGTGCTGTGGGGAGGCCTCCGAACCGGTTGGGAGGCCTCCCCACCTGCACACTTCCTCCCTGCGGCAGGGTGCACGTCCTCCGCGCGGCGGGGCGCACGACTCCGGCGGGGCGCACGACTCCGGGCAGGGCGCATGGCCCCGGCGGCGCGCCACTCCGGCGGCCGGCGAGACCAGCAGCGCACCACTCCGTCAGCTCGCGGGCAGATCCTCCGCCCGTCGGGCTCGCGCAGCCCGGCGCGCGATCGCAGCCGTGCCGAAGGCGGCGAGCAGGAACATCACCGCGAGCCCGGCCCAGCCGACGAAGCCCTGCGCCAGCGCCGCCGTCACGACCAGTGGCGCCAGCATCGACCCGACCGAGAATGCCATCGAGAACACCCCTTGGTAGGCCCCGGGAACGGCGGGGTCGGCCAGTTCGAAGCTCAGCCCCCATCCGCCCGCCTGCGAGAGCACTTCGGCGCAGGCGTGGGCGAGGGCTGCGACCAGCAGCAGGATCACGGCGGCCACCACACCGGTTCCGGATGCGGCGAAGTAGAGCAGGCAGGCCGCGGCCATGATGACGCCGGCCCACGCTGTGACCGCCCCGGCCCGCCGCAGATCGTGCGTGCCACGGGACAGCGGCACCTGGAAGATGATGACGACGATCGTGTTGAGGATGAGCACGACGGAGACGAGAGCCGTCGGAGCGCTCGTGTCGTGGGCGATCCAGAGCGGAACGCCCACTTCAGCCAGCCCGAACTGGATGCCGAAGATCGCGCTGAGGGCCGACAGGGCGAGGTAGCGCGGATTGCGCCACGGAGAGCGCCTGCGCCTGTCGGCTGTAATGGCGGCCCGGGCACTCGTGTCGACGCCGACTTCGCGCGGTGGGGCGTCCACGCCCGACGGCAGGCGCACCAGCACGGTGCAGCCGAGCAGGTAGATGACGCCGGCTCCGACGAGGATGCCGCGGTACGCGTCCGCCGTGCCCACGAGGAGGGCGAGCCCGCCCAGCGCGGAGCCGGCGGCGATGGCGATGTTCGTGACGGTGCGCAGCACAGCACGAGCGTTCACGCGGGCGGCACCAGTGAAGGCACGCGCGATGATCGCCATGCGGGTCGCGTTGCCTGCGGAGTCCGCGGCTCCCACGACACACGCTATGAGCAGGGCCGTGGGGAACGAGTCGGCGAACACGTAGCTGATCAGACCGAGCCCGCTCAGCGCGGAGAAGCCGAGCAGCAGCCGCCTCGCGCTGAACCTGTCCGCGAGCTGGCCGCCGACGAGTGACGCCACGACGCCGACGGCGCTCGACGCTGCGAGCACGAGAGCCACCTCGAGAGCGGAGAGCCCGACGATGAGCGTGAAGTAGAGCACCGTGACGGTGAGGAAGATGCCCCGCCCGACGCGGCCGATGAGGGTCGACAGCACCAGGACGCGCAGTACCGGATCGGAGATCGAGGCCGCGATGCGCTGCACCGGAGTGAGGCGGGTCGGCGAGGGGGAGGCATCCGTGTCGATCACTCGATCGATCATGGTCGGCGGAACGGATGCATCACAGTGATGTAGCGTTCTTCTACATGTTGCGCTACCGACTCACCGAATCGGACTTCGGCGGCGTGCACTTCGGTCTGTCGCCGCTCTGCGAGCTGGGGCTGTCGTTGCGGGCGATCAAGGATCCGTCGGCCTTCCCGCTGCAGCTGTCGTGGCTGCGTCGTACCGAGGAGGCGCGATCCCGGGTCGACCTCGACACGCTGCTCGCCCTCATCGATGACAGGTTCTGGACGCCGGACTTCCTCAATCCCCGGCCGAGCTCGCCGCTCACCCGCATCGACGACGAGTTCCAGGCACTGGCGCGCATTCGGACGGCGACATTCCATCGCGGTCTCGAGGCTGTGCACGGGCGCATCCCGGATGCTCTCGCCGGGCCGCCGCGCGAGGCCGTGGCGCGCATGATGCGTGCGCTGCAGCAACTCTGGGACGAGTGCTTCGCGCCGTACTGGCCGCGGATGCGAGCCGTGCTCGAAGCGGATGTCACCTACCGGGGTCGGCTCATCGCCCACTCGGGGCTGGCCGCCATGCTGAACGGCATCTCGTCGACGGTGTCGTACGAGAAGGACGTGGTGTCGGTGCGGCTGCGCGATCCCGTCGATCGGGAGGTGGCGACCGGTGGTCTCGGGCTCACGCTGGTTCCGACGATGTTCACGAGGCGGGCCTCCGCTCCCGTGGGCAGCGGGCCACCGATGGTGATGTACCCGGCGCGGGGCCAGGGCGCGCTGTGGGAGACGGAGAAGGTGACGAACCCGGCGGCGGTGGCCGGCATCATCGGCGAGGCCAGGGCCAGCCTGCTCACGGCGCTCGCCGAGCCGGCGTCATCGACCGAACTGGGCGTGCGCTTCGACGTGACGACCTCGGCAGTGAACCAGCATCTGCGTGCGTTGCGGGATGCCGGGCTGGTGACATCGACGCGCTACGGGCACAGCGTGCTGTACTTCCGCAGCGAGCTGGGCACGGCGCTGCTGACGGCGTCGGCGTCGGCGGTGCTCGAGTAGCGGGGTGGCCCCGGCGCCAATCGATCAGCGGATCAGCGGGACTGGTTCTTCACCACGTCGTAGGCGGCGAGGGCCGCGCGCCGCGTCTCGCCGAGATCGACGATCGGGTCCGGATAGGCGTCGGTCCCGACCTCGGGAACCCACCGCTTCACGTACTGCCCGTGCCCGTCGAACTTCTTGGCCTGCAACTCGGGGTTGAAGACGCGGAAGTAGGGAGCGGCATCCGCTCCCGATCCGGCTACCCACTGCCAGTTGAACGGGTTGCTCGCCTCGTCGGCGTCGACCAGGGTGTCCCAGAACCACTGCTCGCCGTGCCGCCAGTCGATGAGCAGGTTCTTGGTGAGGAACGAGGCGACGACCATGCGGATGCGGTTGTGCATGGTTCCGGTCGTCCACAGCTCGCGCATCCCGGCATCCACGATGGGCAGCCCGGTGCGGCCCTGCTGCCAGGCGCGCAGCGCACCCTCGTCCAGCGGCGGCCACGGGAAGGCGTCGAACTCATGTCGCCAGTTCACCGTCGCGAGGTCAGGGGCGGAGAACAGCACGTGGTGCGTGAACTCGCGCCAGCCCAGCTCGGTCAGAAACCGGGTGGTTCCCTCTGCGCCAGGGGCACCGAGTTCCGCTCGAGCGCGGGTCGCCCGCTCCCACACCGTGTACGGGCTGATCTCACCGAAGCGAAGATGCGGCGAGAGCCGTGATGTCGCATCCTCGGCCGGGAAGTCGCGCTCGCCGGAGTAGGCGGCCAGCTTGCCGGCGAGGAAGTCGTCGAGGGCGGCGCTCGCGGCAGCCTCTCCGGGAGTCCAGGCCTCTCGGAGGCCACCGGCCCAGTCGGGTCGTCTCGGCTCGAGCGCCCAGTCGTCGATGGCGTCGGATGCCACCTGGCCGGTGTAGCCGTCGATCTCCGACGGCGCCGCCAGCGGCCCGCGCGGCGGCGGCGCGTCGCGGCAGGCCTTCCAGAACGGCGTGAACACCGAGTAGGGGGTTCCCGTTCCGGTGCGGATGGTCCACGGCTCGAACAGGAGCGACGCCGCGAAGCTCGCCACCTCGAGCCCGTCGGCCCGGAGAGTCGCCTTGAGCTCGGTGTCGATGGCGCGCGCCGCCCCGCCGTACCGCCGGTTCCAGAACACCGCGGCCGCACCGGTCTCGGCGACGACGGCAGGAACGATCTCTGCCGCAGGGCCGCGGCGCAGCACCAGCTGCGCGCCGAGGTCGTCGAGTGAGGCGGCGAGGGACGACAGGCTCTGGTGCAGCCACCATCGGCTCGCGCCGCCGAGCGCACGGATGCCGTCCGACTCCTCGTCGAGCACGAAGAGCACCACGACGGGACCGCCGCGCCCAACAGCCGCGTTCAGCGCGGGGTTGTCGGCGACGCGCAGGTCGTCTCGCAGCCACACGATGGCCGGAGCTTCGGGGGAATGCTGCACTGGAGTCGTCCTCTGCTCGGGTCGGAAGCGCCACATTCGCGACCCTCCCATTCTGCGCGTTCGATAGGGTCGGATCGTGTTCGAGTACTCCTCAGTGGGCGGTGACGGCGGATCCGGTCTCGGCATCGTGACCGACCGGTTCATCTGCCTGCTCGGACCTGACGCGGATTCCGCGCTCGGCGCCGGCGTGTACGCGCTGCTCGATGACGACGAGACCCATCTCGCCGATGCGCTCGACGTCTTGATCGGTGACCACCCGGAACTCTCGTTCGCGATCGTCGAGGTCATCGACCCGACCGAGCGCACCTTCCACGTCGCCGTGAGCGGCGACGTCGATGTGACCATGACCGGAACATCATCGACGCGGTTCAGCGGCCCTCCCGGTGCCACCTGGATCATCGGCGAGGCCGTCGGCGTCGACAGGCTGCGACTGGCGCTCGACGCCCGTGACGGAGTCGACTGCCTGCCTGTGCGCGACGGAGTCGTGCGCACCTCGATGATCGGCGTCGCGGAACGGCCGGTCGCTCTCGCTCGTGCCACCGAG
Organism: Leifsonia sp. Root1293; assembly: GCF_001425325.1. NCBI lineage: Bacteria > Bacillati > Actinomycetota > Actinomycetes > Micrococcales > Microbacteriaceae > Leifsonia > Leifsonia sp. Root1293. The sequence continues at coordinate 689,582 of NZ_LMEH01000002.1, forward strand.
GCGCACCTGCACACGCGGCCCATCCGGCTTCCCGCTGCTCCCACACGAATCGACCTGGAGCGTTCGGCGAAGGCGTCGCCGGAGGCATCCGTCGCTCCGGAGCCGGCGATCGAGCCGGCGGTCGAGCCGGCGGCGGAGCCGGCGCTCGAACCGGCGGTCGACCTCGAGCCGGCGGTCGACCTCGAGCAGCCCGTCGCGCCCGTCGCGCCCGTCGCTCCCGCAACCCCGGCGACGCCGCCCGGATCCGGCTGGACGCTGCTGCTCCCTGACGGCACACCGATCGCGCCGCCGGTGGTCTTCGGTCGTCGGCCGTGGAAGGACGGCCCGTCCGGCGCCATGCACATCGTCGTTCCCTCACCCGGTCGGGAGATCTCGGGAGTGCACATCGAGGTGGACCTCGATGGTGCCGTTCTCACCGCGCACGACCTCGATTCGACCAACGGAACCGTGGTCTACGCACGCTCCAGACCACCCCGTCTGCTCCACGATGGGGGGAGGATGGCCCTGTCCCCCGGAGATATACTCGATTTGGGGGATTCCTACCGTGTTGCCGTCCAGGGGCGTTCGACGTAGAGTCCGCCTCGAGCACGTCGGGACTGTCAGCAGCCCGAGCTGACAGAAAGGCGATCCACACGTGGCCAGACGGGTGTCATCACCGCCGGTCATCGGGGGCTACAGCTACGTGCGTCCTCTCGGATCCGGCGGTTTCGCCGACGTCTTCCTGTACGAGCAGGACATGCCCCGCCGCGTCTCCGCGGTCAAGGTGCTCTTCGCCGATGCCCTGAACCCCGAGGTGCGCCGCGCCTTCAACGTCGAGGCCGACATCATGGCCAAGCTCTCGGCCCATCCCGCCATCGTCACCATCTACCAGGCCTCCATCTCCGCCGACGGGCGGCCCTACTTCGCCATGGAGTACTGCCCCGACACCATGAGCGCGCGCTACAAGAAGGAGCCGCTCGACATCGTCGAGGTGCTCGACACCGGAGTGCGCATCGCCGGGGCGCTCGAGACCGCGCACCGGGCCGGCCTGCTCCACCGGGACATCAAGCCGTCGAACGTGCTCATCAACGCCCTCGGCTCGCCCGTCCTGGCCGACTTCGGCATCGCGGCCGCGGTCTCGGCCGACGACGGGGTGCCCGAGATCTTCGCCATGTCCATCCCGTGGAGCGCGCCCGAGGTGCTGCAGGAGCGGGTGTCGGGCTCTGTCCCGAGCGAGATCTGGAGCCTCGGCGCCACCCTGTACACGCTGCTCGCCGGTCGCAGTCCGTTCGAGGCGTCGACCCGCGAGAAGAACACCCGAGAACAGCTGGTGCGCCGTATCACGGCCGCGCGCTACACGGCCCTGCCTGTCGACGGCCTGCCCCCGCGCATCGACGAGATCCTCTCGAAGGCCATGCACCGCGACCCGGCCAAGCGTTTCGCATCGATGGCCGAGTTCGCCGAGCAGCTGCGCTGGGCCCAGTACGAGCTCGGCATCCCGTCGACCTCCTTCGACGTCGCCAGCCCCGAGTGGGCGGCCGCGTCCCCCATCCGCTTCAAGGACACCCGCCAGCGCGGTCCCGTCGTCACCACGGTGGAGAAGAACTCGCGCCGTGCCGCTCGCGCCATGCAGCAGGGCGACGGCGGGGTCGTCGATCGCGACGGCATCCCCGTTGCGGCAGCCCAGCCGTCCGCACTGCGCGCCGGCCTGGTCGGCGCGGGCATCGGTGCCGGCCTCCTCGCCGTCGCCGGAGTCGCGGCCCTGTTCATCACCGGAGCGCTGTGATGAGCACCCCTCGCACGACGCGTCGTCCGGCGCGCTCCGCGATCATCGCCGCCGTGTCGTCGATCGCCGTGCTCGGCGTCGTGGTCACCCTGGCCGTCACGGCGGAGGGCTACGAGGCCACAGAGGTTCCCCGGGTCGAGTCGTCGGTCTGGGTCACCCGCGACTCCGGGCTGTACGCACGAGTGAACACAGACCTCGCCGAGATCGACACGGTGCGGGCCGTCGACGACCCGAACGAGGTCGTGCAGGCCGGCGCGGCCAGCTCGGTCTACAGCCAGGGCCTCCGCCAGCGCTGGCCGATCGATGCCGCGAACCCGATCGATCTCGTGGAGGCGGACGACGCCGAGGCCGAGGTGGATGCTCCGGCCAGCGCCGCCGAGAGCACTCCGGCTGGCACCCGTGAGGTCGTCTCCGCCGGGTCCCACGTGCTCTACCGCACCGACACGGGCCAGGTGTACCTCGGCGGCGTCGGCACCGACGCGAGCGTGACTCCCATCGATCCGCTCGCCGAGGAGGCGGCATCCGCCGCCCCCACCGAGGGTCCGGCCGATGGAGGGGACGGTGCCGACGGCGATGCTGAACCTGCGACCTACGTCGCCGACGCGGTCTCGGTCTCGCCGGCCGGTCTCGTGGCGTTGTACTCGGCCGAAGAGCAGGCCGTGCGCAGCTACGACGCGACGACGGGCAGCTTCCTCGGGTCGCCCGTCGAGTTGGCATCTGCGCCGGAGGCCGACGCGGCCGTCGCCCTCAGCGTCGTCGGCGACGGCTGGGTGCTGCTCTCGGGCGGCCGTGCCTGGATCTCCGACCGCGACGCTCCCGTCGACGTCGATGTCGACGACGCGGCGCTCCTCCAGTCCGGAAGCGACGACGGGAGCTCCGCCCTGATCGCCGACGGCAACGGCCTCGTCGAACTCGATCTCGAGCGCGCGACCTCCAGGCGTATCGCCCAGGCGTCGGGAACGCCGGCGCAACCCGTCGTCGTGGGCGACGACGCCCACGCAGCCTGGGTCGGCACGTCGGTCGGGGCCATCTGGTCGCGCTCGACGGGCGAGACCACGCCCCTCACGATCCCCGACGACGCCCTCGACAACGCCGAGGCCGTCAACCCCGTCATCCGTTCCAACGGCGATCGGGCGGTGCTCAACGAGACCACGTCGGGCCTGCTCTGGACCCTGCCGGATGGGGAGGCCATCCCGCGCGACGAGTGGTCGGTCGACGAGGACGACGACGAGCAGGAGGGCGCGATCGTCGTGGACGACGTGGCCGAGCCCGAGCCCCCGGTGGCCGTCGACGACGCCTTCGGCGTGCGCAGCGGACAGCTCGTGCTGCTGCCGGTGCTCCTGAACGATCACGACCCGAACAAGAAGGACGTCCTGACGATCGATCCTGCCTCGGTCACGGGGCTGAGCGACGAGGGCTTCGGTGCCGTCTCGGTCGTGGCGTCGGGCCAGTCGCTCGCCGTGCGCGTGAAGGCGGGCGAAGGCGAGACGTCGTTCCAGTACGCCGTGACCGACGGCACCGCGACCTCGAAGCCGGCGACGGTCACCCTCAGCGTCAAGGCACCCGAGGAGCAGACCGCCCCCGCGTGGTGCGGCGTCGAGGCGTGCCAGCAGGACTGGCCGACCCCGCAGGTGCTGCCCGGAGGCACCGTCATCGTCCCCGTGCTGAACGCCTGGGTCGACCCGGAGGGTGATCCCGTCATCCTCTCGGATGCCCGCACCGTCGACTCAGAGGCTCCGGTGACCGTGGTGCCCATGGCCGACGGCCGGGTGGCCGTACGCCACTCGGACCCGAACGGCGCCGACGGAGTCGTCGACGTGCTGGTCACCGTGACCGACGCAGGCGGCGCCAGCGCCGAGAAGACCCTCTCCGTCGTCGTGACCGGCTCCCCGACCCTCGAGGCCGCGCCAGTCGCCGTCACGGCAGCGGTCGATGAGACCGTCTCGGTGGCCGTCGCCGACCATGTGACCGGTGGATCGGGATCGTTCCGGCTGGTCGACGCCGTCGCCTCCTCGACCTCGGAGCAGGGTCTCATCGTCTCCCCGAACGCCGCGGCCGGCGAGATCGAACTGAGCGCATCGGAGCCGGGCCAGTACGTCGTCACCTACTCCGTCGTCGACACGGTCTCGCAGTCCGAGCAGTCGGCCATCGTGCGCCTGACCGTGGTCGGCGAGGGCGTACCCCTGGCGATGGCACCGCTCACGGCCTTCGTGCGTGCCGGCGAGGACACCTCGGTCGACGTCTTCGGCGCCGTGTCGAACACGACCGGTCGCGTGCTCGTGCTGTCGTCGGCCGAGAGCACGGATGCCGCCCTCAACGTCGGCGTCGTCGACTCTGCCCAGCTGCGGGTCAGCGGCTCGACCCCCGACGGTCTGCCCGGTCTCATCGGACGGGCGAACGTCACGGTGGCCGATGGCGCTGGAGCCGCGGTGACCGGCTCCGTCGCCGTCTTCCTGGCCCCCAGCGTCTCGGCGGTGTCACCGATCGCCCTTCCCGACGCGGTCACAGTGCGGGCCGGAGCGCTCGTGCGCATCCCGGTGACGGCGAACGATGTGAGTCCGCGCGGCGCCAGACTCGTCGTCAGCCCCGAGGTGGCGGGCTCCGGCACTGCCGGCGAGCTGGCATTCGCGGCCGGTGACAGCGTGCGCTACCTCGCGCCGTCGCAGGCGGGCACCTACAACATCGGCTACTCGGTCGCGCTCGAGTCCGACCCGTCGCGCACCGACAACACCACCATCACCGTGACGGTGCTGCCGCCCGGCGCCAACCGTGCTCCGAAGCCGCAGGCGCTCAGCGCCCGCGTGCTCACCGGGCAGAGCGTCTCGATCAGGGTGCCCTCCTACGGTGTGGACCCCGACGGCGATGCCGTGATCCTGGTCGGCACCGAGCAGCCGCCCGTCAACTCCGGCACCGCATCGGTCTCGGCCGAGGGCAACGCCATCGTCTACACCGCTCCGGGTTCGGCGGTGCCGGGCGGCCAGCTGAGCTTCGGCTACACCGTGCGCGACTCCAACGGTGCCGAGGCATCGGGCGTCGTGCGAGTGGGCGTGCTCGACTCCGAGCTGGCTGACACCGCTCCGGTCACCTTCAGCGACTTCGCCCGCGTCCAGAGCGGCGCCGCGACTCCCGTGCGCATCCAGCCCCTCGACAACGACCGCGACCCCGCCCAGGGCGAGCTCGAACTGATCGCACTCGAGCCGAACGCCCCGGCCGGAACCAGCGAGTACGACAGGCTCGAGCGCCTGATCGACTCCAAGACGTCGATCGCCGACGGACGCGTGCTCCTGAACGCCGGCGAAGTGACGGGCACGAACTCCTACGTCTACACCGTGCGCTCCGATGCATCGTCGAGCACGGCACAGGGACTCATCGTCGTCGCCGTGAGCGACGAGGTCGGCGCCGACAACCCGATCGTCAGCGACACGGTGCTGACGGCACGGACCCGGGGCGACCTGTCGACTTCGGGCGTCGACGTGCTCTCGGGCAAGGTCACGTGGTCTTCGGGAGACGTCTCGGGGCTGAAACTTCGCCTCTGGGGCGACAGGGCGCAATCGCGCTACGAGGTCGACGGATGGCGCATCACCGGCTCGCTGCCCGCCAAGGGCGATCTCGTTCCCTTCCAGGTGACGGCCACGGATGCGGCAGGCGACGTCGTCGTCTCCTACGGATTCCTGCGCATCCCCGCCTTCGACAACATGCGCGTTCAGCTGAAGTCGGCCATCGACCCGGTGCAAGTCGATGAGGAGAAGTCGGCCACGATCGACGTCCGCGACCTCGTCGACCTGCCGGCATCCGACGACGTGCAACTGCGCGACGGCGCGTTCACCACCCAGCGCCCTGCTGCCACCTGCACGGCGAGCGGCAAGGACGACGCCGTGTACTCCGCAGGCCGCGAGGCGCCCTGGATCGACTCCTGCCTCGTGCCGCTGCGCATCGACGGGCAGTCGACCTGGTCGTACGTCGTGGTGCCCGTCGCCATCAGGCCGAAGAACCCGCAGGCCATCCTGTCGGCGCTCTCGCGCACGATCGCGCCGGCCGCATCCGAGACCGTCGCGCTCTACGACTCCATGACCACCTGGGAGGGCGACCGCGAGGGCGACAGGTCGAAGCTCGACTACAGCGTGGCCTACGACGGAGCCTCCTTCGTCATGACGCAGAACGGGGCCGAGGTCTCGTTCGAGGCGAGGGCGGATGCACGTCCGGGAACCCGCGAGACGGCGACGGTGTCGGTGTCGGCCTTCGGCGGCCTGAGCGCGGCGATCACGCTGGTGGTCGGGGTCGCCCCGGTCGACGCTCCGCGCGGTGCCAACTTCACCGAGAAGTGCACGGTGAGCGCGGGCACCTGCTCGGTCCCCGTCGTGGGTGTCTCGGGGGAGTACGACCCGTTCTCGGGCAAGACGGGCGCGGGCCTGAAGCTCGTGAGCATCGGCTCGGGCGGCGGGGTGGCCTGCGATGTGGCCACTGTCGCGGCATCCGGTGACACCGCGGTCAGTGCCGTCTTCCCCTCGGGACAGGATGCCTTCGGCGGGGAGTGCGTGGTGCCGTTCACCGTGGCCGACGCCCAAGGACGCACGGGAACCGGACAACTCACGATCGACGTGCAGGGCTATCCCCAGCGGCCGTCGTCCATCTCGACCCGGTCGTACACGGGCTCGAGCGTGACGCTCGACGTGGCGCTCGGCGAAGCGGCGAGGGCGCATCCGGAGCTCACGGGTGTCGCCGTCTACAGCGGCGGGCGCCAGCAGTCCGCCGACTGCTCGCCCTCGGTGGCCGGCGTCTACTCCTGCACGATCTCGGGCCTGGCCAACGGTGAGAAGCACGACTACACGGCGCGGGCGGTCAATGCCGTCGGCGAATCGGGCGACACCTCCTCGGTCACGACGTGGGCATATGAGGCTCCACGCATCGGCGATGCATCGGCGGTTCCCGTCTACGTCGACGGCCGCACGGCACCGAACAACGCCGTCGTCGAGTTGACGGTGGCCTCCTCGGACGACACCCAGGCGTTCCGGATTCTCGAGCGCGATCAGACCATCAACCGTTCGGGCAGGACGACCACGGAACGCCTCGACCTGGCTCCAGGAACCCAGGTGCTGACGATCGTGCCCATCAGCCGGTTCCAGCCCCCGATCTCGGGCTCGACCGACGGAGCATCCGTCGTCGTCACCGTCGAAGGCGCCGGGAGCCCGATCATCACCAACGGCGTGACCGCGTCGGCGGCGACGAACTCCTCGCTCACCGTCGGCGGAGCAGATGTCAACGCCAATGGAAGCGCCAAGCCGGTCGAGCGCCTCTACGTCGCGTGGCGCAACGGCGGGGAGCCGCAGTGCCGGGTGAACGGCAAGGGCGGATCGCTCTCCATCTCCGGCGGCGAGGTGCAGGGTGCCGGCCCGACGCTGGCCGGGCTGGCCGAGTTCGAGGTCTACCAGGTCAAGGCCTGCGTCAGCAACGGCTTCGGTGTCGCCTCCTCGAGTTCGACCCAGGTGCTCACCTTCGTGGCGGTCGACGCGCCGTCCGGCGACAACACCTACGCCGTCGCGACCACACCCGAGGGCGGCGACCTGAACTACAGCTACGGGCTCGAGCGCGGGCCGTCGCTCCAGGCTCGCCGAGGCTTCGAGATGCAGTACTACCTCTACGGCCAGTGGCGGGACGAGTTCTCCCTCTCCGACGACGGCGGGCCCGGCACAGTGAAGGCGCGGGAGTGCCGAAAGAACTTCGGGCTGTACTGCTCGGGCGAGACCGGCATCTCGGGCAATGTGCCGACGACGGTCTCGGTGGAGTTCGACGATCCGAACAACCAGGACGACGGCTGCTGGGTCGACACCACGAACCCGGGCGACCTCGTGTCGGTCTCCGCCGCAGCGCGTGGTTCCTACGCCGTGTCCGGCTTCACCTTCTCCGCCGACAGGTTGCAGGCCGACTTCACCGTGACGTTCACGGGCTCGTTCGCGCCGCTGCAGGGGATCACCCACACCGTTCCCATCTGCGCTCCGCCGCCACCGCCGGATCCGACCCCGGAGCCGACGCCGACCGAGACGCCCCCGGCCGAACCAGTCACCCCGTGACGACTCGCTGCAGGCAGCCCTACTTCCCCAGCATCCTTCGAGAGGACCCAACAGCATGACGATCGCCCCCGAGCAGGCCGCCTGGTTCACCGACACGTTCTCGCTGCTCGCCGACAACGTCGAGCAGGCCATCCTGGGCAAGCGCCACGTGGTCGAACTGGTGCTGGCGACAGCCATCAGCGAGGGGCACGTGCTGCTCGAGGACTTCCCCGGCACGGGCAAGACCGCCCTGGCGCGCGCCATCGGCCAGACCATCACCGGAACGAACTCGCGCATCCAGTTCACGCCGGACCTGCTGCCAGGCGACATCACGGGCATCACGGTCTACGACCAGAAGAAGGGCGAGTTCGAGTTCCACGCCGGCCCGATCTTCGCCAACATCGTGCTCGCCGACGAGATCAACCGCGCCAGCCCGAAGACGCAGTCGGCGCTGTTGGAGGTCATGGAGGAGGGCAACGTGACCATCGACGGCGTCACCCGTGCCGTCGGAGATCCCTTCCTCGTCCTGGCGACGCAGAACCCGATCGAACAGGGCGGCACCTACCGTCTGCCCGAGGCGCAGCTCGACCGCTTCATGATCAAGACCAGCATCGGCTACCCGGATGAGGCCGCGACCCTCCGCATCCTGCAGGGTGTCTCCCAGCCGAAGGGCGAGCTGACCGGCATCGTCTCGCCCGACACACTGGTGACCATGACCGACATGTCGCGCAGCGTCTACGTCAACCCGCTGATCTCCGACTACATCATGCGCATCGTCGACGCCACGCGTCGGGCCACCGAGGTGCGCCTCGGCGTGAGCGTGCGTGGAGCCATCTCCCTGTCGAAGCTGGTGATGACCTGGGCGGCTGCCCACGGCCGCACCTTCGTCACCCCCGACGACGTGCGCGATCTCGCCATCCCCGCATTCAGCCACCGCCTCGTGCTCGAGCCGGAGGCGGAGTTCGACGGCGTCACCGCTGCCGCCGTGATCGGGCAGATCCTGCTCGACGTCACCCCGCCGCGTGAGAATGGGGCTGCGTGAGCTCTCCGACCGAATCCCGCATCAGCCGAACCTCGGCTGCGACGGGAACCCGCACGCGTGCAGCGACGGTCACGCGCTACGCCGAGACCCGGCGCGGCGCCGTGGCCGGCGCGGTGTTCGGCGTGCGTCGGGCGACGCGGGTCGGCGCGAGCGCGCTGCGGCGTGCGGTGGAGTGGACCCGTGAGACCGTCTCGCCGGCGGGGCTGGTGCTGGTCGTCGCCGTCATCGGCGGTGTCATCGCGGGGGCTGGCTTCGGCTGGGTCGAGGCCTGGGTGGTCGCAGCGATCGCGGCCCTGCTGCTGCTGGCCTGCGTGCCGTTCCTGCTCGGCGCCCACGACTACAGGCTCCAGCTGGTGCTCGAGCGCGACAGGGTCGTCGCAGGCAGCACGGTCGCCGGTCACCTCGACCTGGTGAACCGTGGCGAGAGGGCGTCGCTGCCCGGCGTCGTCGACATCCCCGTCGGGCGCGGGCTCGTCGAGGTGCACGTTCCGCTCCTGCGCGCCGGCGCCCAGCACCGCGAGAAGCTGACCATCGGGGCCGAGCGTCGCGGCGTCATCGACGTGGGTCCGATGACGATCTCGCGCGGCGACCCCCTCGGCATCCTGCACCGTGACATGAGCTGGCCCGACGTGCAGAGGGTCTTCGTCCATCCCGTCACCGTGGCCATTCCGAGCACCAGCGCCGGTCTCATCCGCGACCTCGAGGGAACACCGACGAGCGACCTGACCGACTCGGACCTGTCCTTCCACGCCGTGCGCGACTACGTCATCGGCGACTCGCAGCGGCACGTGCACTGGAAGGCGACGGCCCGCACGGGCAAGCTGATGGTGCGTCAGTTCGAGGAGTCGCGGCACGCTCGCATCGCCATCCTGCTCGATCTCGACACGGCCGAGTTCGAGACCGACGACGAGTTCGAGATGGCCGTGAGCGCTGCCTCGTCGCTCGGCCTCAACGGGGTACGCGAGGGCCGCGACGTGCTCGTCGCGGTGAGTGCCCCGATTCCCGAGTTCTCTCGCGATGCCGTCATGAGCATCAACACCGTTCCGACGCAGACCCCGAAGGCCATGCTCGACGGCATGGCCGCCATCGAGTCCCGCGCCAACGTGATGCGACTCGAGGCCGTCACGGCCCTCACCGCCCAGAGCTTCCCCGATCTGTCGATCGCCTTCCTCGTGACCGGATCACGGATGCCGCTGACGCGCATGCGCCAGGCCGCCATCACCCTGCCGGCCCGCATCCGCACCGTCGCCGTGCGCTGCGAGCCCGGGGCCGAACCCAGCATCCGCACGGCCCGCGAGATCACCGTGATCACGATCGGTGCCCTCGACGACCTGACCAAACTCCTCGCCAGAGGAGCCATCCGATGAGCCGGCGTCTCGCGGCTCGGGAGCGCCGCACCGACCGCGCCATCGAGCTGTGGGGTCTCGGCTACCTCGTGCTCGGCGTCGTGCTCGCCACCGTCGCCGCCTGGCCGGTGTACCAGTCCTGGCGCGTCGTGCTCGTGGCCGTCGTGGGCGCCGTCATCGGCGGAGGGATCGCCCTGCTGGCGCGTCGCCTCGCCTGGCGCGGCATCACCGGCGCCCTGCTCACCGCGCTCGTCGCTGTCGCCGCGTACGCCGTCGTCGTGGTGCCCGTCGCCATTCCCTCAGCGGTCACCGGCATCCCCGGCATCGCCCGCGGCATCCGGGACGGCATCGTCGGAGTCGTCGTGGGCTGGAAGCAGCTGCTCACCCTCGACCTTCCGCTCGGCGAGTACCAGGCGGTGCTCGTTCCCTTCCTGATCGTGACCCTCGTGGGCACCCTCCTCGGCACGATCCTCGTCCTGCGTGACGACCGATGGACACCGCTGGCCGCCCTGCCCGTCGTCGCCATGGTGCTGTTCGGGGTGGCCTTCGGCTCGAGCGAGACCAGCCCGGCCGCCGACCTGTTCGGCATCGAACTGCCTGCTCCGCGCGAACTGCTCCTCGCCGTGCTCACCCTGCTCCTCACCGTCGGCTGGCTGCTCGGCCGATCGAGGCTGGTGCGGGCCAGGGCTCTGGCCCGAGCCCGCGGCGGGACCATCAGCGGCGGCGGAGGGTCGGTCTGGATCGCCGTGCGCCGCAACGCCCTGGCCGTCGGCCTGATCGTCGTCGCGCTGGTCGGCGGAATCGCCGTCGCCCCGGCCGCGGCCCAGCTCGCCGATCGCGACGCGCTGCGCGACGGAATCGACCCCGGCATCGTCGTGCAGAAGCAGCCCAGCCCGCTGAGCGACTATCGCGGCTGGTTCGGCGTCGACTCCTTCGACACCGAGCTGTTCCGGGTCTCCGGCGACGTCGAGCGCGTCGGCAGGGTTCCGCTCGCCGTGCTGGACGACTACGACGGCGAGACCGTGCATGTCGCATCCGACACCCGATTCTCCCGCCTGCCGCGATCGGCCGGAGCCGGCGACGACCGCATCGACCTCGGAGTGCGGATCGGGGAGGGATACAGCGGGGTCTGGGTGCTCTCGCCGTCTGCTCTCGCCGCCGCACCGGACTTCGCCGGTCCGCGCGCCGAGGCCCTCGACGACGGGTTCGCCATCGCCGCCGATGGAGGGGGAGCCGTGGACGTGGCCCCGGCCGGTGATGACTTCGGACTCGTTCCCGGGGACTCGTACACCCTGACGGCCGATGAGCAGAAGGCGCCGGCGGACTTCGACTCGGCCACGGGGGCCGCGACCGGGCTGGACCCTGACGAGTACCCGGCACTGCTGGAGTGGGCGTCGCTGCAGGAACTGCCGCGAACCGGCGCCGGACTGGCCGAGATCATCGACAGACTGCGTGCCCGTGGCTACCTGAGCCACGCCCTGCTCGACGATGCCGACTCCACCAGCTGGATCGAGGCGTTGAAGGCCGACGGCCGCTACAGCTTCATCTCGAGCTACGCCGGGCATTCCCGAGCGCGCATCGAGACCCTCTTCACCTCGCTGGTCGACCAGCAGCGCCGGGCCGGTGAGAAGGCCAAGGATGCGACGCTGGTCGCGGCGATCGGCGACGACGAGCAGTTCTCCGTCGCCGCCGCCCTGCTGGCCCGTGAGTGGGGATTCCAGTCGCGCGTGGTCGTCGGCATCCGCCTGCCGGCCGCAGAGGAGGTGCCCGGCATCCCGGTGTGCACCGAGGTGTGCACGGGCTCGCAGATGAGCGCCTGGGTGGAGGTGCGCGATCCACGCGGGGGCTGGGTGCCGTTCGACGTCACGCCGCAGTTTGCCAAGGCCCCGACAGCCATCACCGAGGGCGAGCAGCTGCCCGAGAACCCGACGGTTCCCGACGACGCTCAGAGCGAGGCCGTCGACCCGCCGCAGGCGCAGAGCGACGCGAGCGACGCCGACGTGGTTCCGACGGGGGACGACGCCGGGACCGCTGCTGGATTCTGGCCCGTCGTCCGCGGTGTCGCCATCGGAGCGCTGGCACTCCTGCTCCTGCTGCTCCCTGTCGCGGCCATCGTGCTGGCCAAGGTGCTGCGGCGCCGGTTCCGCCGTGGGGCCAGCGACCCCGAGGTGCGGATCGTCGGCGCCTGGGAGGAACTCGTCGACGCCTACTCCGACGCCGACGTGCCGTTCGACAGGCTGCCGAGCCGGCTGCTGCTCGCCAGGTCGGCCGGTCGTGCAGCGGCCGGGCAGCTGGCCAGAGAGGTCGACAGGGCCGTCTTCTCGGAGCATCCGCCCAGCACTGCCGACGCCGATTCCGCCTGGAGCATCGTCGACGACGAGCGTCAGACCCTGCGTGCCGGCTCGTCGTTCTGGAAGCGCCTCGGCACAGCCCTCACCCTGCGATCGTTCATCGCTCGCATCCGCACCTCGAACCGGCCCATCACAGTGCCTCTCAGCATGCGCAAGGAGATCGCTCCATGAGTACAGCCACGTCGGATCCGTCGACGGTCATCGGAGCGCTCGTCGCGATGGTCGTGGTCTTCTCCCTGATCGGCATCGCCGTCTACGTGTGGGACGCCCTCGCCCTCTCCCGGCTGTTCCAGCGTCTCGGGGGCGAGTCGTGGAAGGGATGGGTTCCCGTCCTCAACACTGCCGAGGTGTACTCCCGCGGTGGTGTTCCGGCCTGGTCGGTGGTCTTCCTCTTCATCCCGATCGTGAACCTCTACGGCATCTACCTGTTCGTCATCGCCACGCACAGGATCAACGTGCTGTTCGGGCGAGGTGCGGGCAGCACGGTGCTCGCCGTGCTCCTGCGTCCGCTCTGGGCGACTCTGCTCGCCTGGGGCAGCACGTCCCCTGACCCCGAGCGCGGGCGGATGCAGTCGGTACCGACGCTCAGCGAGCGGGTGGGCCCGCTCCTGGAGCCGGCGGCTGCCCCTCGCGACGCCTCGGGTTACGCGATCCCGCCCCGGGTGCCCGCCTCCGATGCCGGTGCCTCCTCATCCGCTGCGGTCGCCGCCGCCTCCGTGGTCCCGGTCGCCGCCCCGGCAGCCGAGCAGGCACCGGACCTGCCGCCGGTCGCACCACTGTCGATCGCCGAGACCATGGGACAGCCCGCTGCGAGAGCCGGCGCCGGCTCGCTCGCCGCGTCGGATTCCGTGCAGCAGGCCGCGACGGATGCGGCTCCGGCGGTCGACGCGACCAACCCGTGGGCACCCCGTGAGCAGGCAGCCGCGGCCCCGCTCGACGCCCCGCGCACGGCTCCGCCCGCCGTCTCTCCAGCCGCCCCTCCCGTCGTTCCTCGCACCGAGGAGCCGGCCGCGTCGGGTCCGTCGGCACCGCCGGTGATCGCCTCGCCGCCGGTGTTCTTCGAGCCTGTTCCGGCGACTGCGCCACCTGTCGTGCCGGTCAGCCCGCTGCCCGTCGTCGCTCAGCCGGTGACTCCGCCGGTCGCACCAGCGGCTCCGGCCCCGCTCGCCGCGGCCTCTGGTCCTGCGGCACGGGCTGTCGTCGCCCCTCCCTCGGTTCCGGCCGAGGCTCCACTCTTCACGCCGCCCGTCCTCGACGACGCCTCCGACGACGATGACGACTTCGGCCACTACGACACCGTCATCACCGCCGGGCGTCCTCCTGCTGCCCACCCTGCCGAGGCGGACGACGACCTCGAGGCGACGGTCGTGGTGGATCGCCGACCCCGCGTGCGCTGGCGCCTCGCCCTCGAGAACGGCACGCAGCTCGACCTCACCTCTCCGCGCGTTGTGCTCGGACGCAACCCCGTGGCCGCCGACCCCGGGGAACAGGCCCTCGCCGTGCCCGACCAGACGCGGACCCTCTCGAAGACCCACGCCAGGCTCATCCTGGACGACGGCGAGTGGACGGTGACCGACCTCGGATCGACCAACGGAGTGCTCCTCTACGACGAGCACGGCGGCGAGGTGCTCGTCGACCCCGGCGTCGCCGTCTCCGTCGCCGACGGGTTCGTGCTCGGCAAGGTGTCCATGCGTGTGACCTTCGTGGAGGAGACCCGGTGACGGCATCAGTTCAGCGCGTGGTGGTGAACGTGGCGGCAGTCACGGACCGCGGGCAGAAGCGCCAGGCCAACGAGGACTCGGTTCTCGCCCGGCAGCCCATCTTCCTGGTGGCAGACGGCATGGGCGGCTACGACGCCGGCGATCTGGCGAGCCAGGCCGTCGTCGCGGCCTTCCGGGAATTCGTGACCGGTGACGAGGTCACCACTCTCGACGAGGTGCGCGACGCCCTCGGCGCGGCCGATGACGCTGTCGACACGGTCTCGGCAGGCACGAGGCGTGGCGCCGGCAGCACCGTGGCCGGCATCGCGATCGTCGAGCACGACGGCAGGCCGCATTGGCTGGTGTTCAACGTCGGCGACTCCAGGGTCTACCGCCACGTCGGCAGCGAGCTGGAGCAGATCACCGTGGACCACTCGCTGGGCCAGGAACTGGTGGACCAAGGGCGGATGCGCCAGGACGAGCTCGCGACCTTCGAGAAGCGCAACGTGATCACCCGTGCCATCGGTGCACCCGACAGCACCGCCGACAGCTGGCTGATGCCGGTGACGAACGGGGAACGGCTGTTGATCTGCTCCGACGGACTCACCTCCGAGGTGAACGACGAGGCGATCCGCGCGACGCTCACCATGAGTGGGGGACCGGACTCTGCGGCAGAGGCCCTCGTGCAGCGCGCCAACCGGGCCGGCGGTCGCGACAACATCACCGTCATCGTGCTCGACGTCGTCTCTGGGGGTGCGACGGGCGAGCCCACGGACACCACCGGCGCCAGGCTCACCGGAAGCGGCCTCACCGACTCCATGATCGACGACACCACGATCCCCGTGCGATCGGGCGTGTGAGCGTGTCAGGCGCCAACGAGCACGACGCACCGGTCCTCGCCGATGAGGACGAGCGCACCGTGATCGTGGATCGCGGTGACGATGAGGATGAGCGCACCGTGATCGTGGATCGCGGTGACGACGAGGACGAGCGCACCGTGATCGTGGATCGCGGTGACGACGAGGATGAGCGCACCGTGGTCGTGGATCGCGGTGACGACGAGGATGAGCGCACCGTCATCGTCGATCGGGCAGACGACGGGTCGCCTGGGTCCCCTGACGACGGTGCCGACGACGGCACCGCTGTCGTCGACCGCCAGCAGTCCTCCCTCGACGACGGGACCTTCGTCGTCGACAGGGCAGCGCATGACCTCGAGCAGCCGCTCTTCCGTCCGCCGGCCCCGGCGCGCGAGAAGACGCCGCTCGTGCGTCGAGGCCGTCGTGCGCTCAGGCCGGCACCACTCGACCCCGCCCTGGTACGCACCTCCATCGAAGCACCGGGCCCCGGCGCCGTCGCACCCTATGGTCCACGCGCTCTGCCGACTCCAGCGGCTCCGCCGGCTCAGCTCGCCCCGACGGCAGCGGCCACCCGCGTCGTCGACGGCAGCCTGCTGTCGGTCGAGGGGGAGGCCAGACGGATGAGCCTCATCGCCGTCGGTGCCGTCGTCGCGGCATCCGCGATCTCGGTGGCAGGACTGGCGACGCTCGCGATCCTGCTGGCGGGCTGAGGTCGCTCGAGCGTCGCACCGGCGGTCGGAGTCTCAGTACTCCTCGTCCGCGGGACGATCCAGGAAGCCGAGCCGTGGCGGTCCGTCGGATGCCGGGGCGGTCTCAGCGGCGGTGTCGGCTCGACGGCGTCGGCGCAGCACGACAGCCGTGGCGATGATGCCCAGCAGGGTCGCACCGACGATGGAGATGAAGGCAGCGGCGGCGGTCGTGGCCGCGAAGGCCGACGAGCCGTCGCTCGGGGTGACGGTGATCTCCGGCGGCCGGACGGCACTGCCCGCCGTGTCGACGAAGGGGCTGGCCGGCCCACGTGTGGTGGCGGAGGGCAGCAGCGTGATCGCGTCCGCGGGCTGCACGAGTCCCCAGCCGGCGATGTCGTCGCGCTGGTCGGGATCCGTACGCGCGGCTGTGGCCATCAGGCGGTAGGCCCAGTCGGCGGGCCCCTCGGCCGGATGAGCGGCCGCGACGAGGGCGGCGGCACCGCTCGCGTAGCCCGTGGCGAAACTCGATGACGGCGCCTCCGTCGCGTACACGCAGTCGCCGGCTCCCGTCGCCGACGTCGTGACGGACTGCGCCGGGGCGGCCAGGTCGACCTGGGGGCCGTGGATCGAGTCGTTCGTGACGGTGCCGGATGCATCCGTCGCCGTCACTCCGAGAGCGCCGGGGTAGGCGGCCGGATACCGAGCACCGTCGCGCGCGTCCTCAGCGGTCGCCCTGTTGCCGGCACTGGCGACGACGAGGCTGCCGGCGTCGTGGGCGGCCGCGACGGCCGCCTCGAGCTCGGCCGAACCGTCGACCTCGCTGAGGGACACGTTGATGACGTCGGCATCGTGCTCGGCCGCCCACCGGATGCCGGCGGCCAACCGAGCCGTCGTCGGCCCGAAGCCGTCGCGCTTCGACTCCTCGTCCGTGCCACGGAACACGCGAACCGACAGCAGCTCGGCGTCGGGCGCGAGGCCGACGACGCCGGACTTGGGGATCTTGCGGGCGGCGATCTGGCCGGCGATGGCGGTGCCGTGTCCTTGGGGGTCGCTCAGTCCGTCCGACCTCTCGCCGTCGCCCACGAGGTCGACGCCGCCGATCACGGCGTCCTTGAGGTGCGGGTTACCGGCATCGATGCCGGAGTCGACGACCGCGACGACGACGTTCTCGCCGGTGCTGCGCTGCCAGGCTGCATCCACCTGCAGCAGAGAGAAGGCGGCAGGCCTCTCGGCGGAGTACACGACATTGCCCGGCTTGCAGACCTCGTCTGCGGCGACCGCCGGCGCCACCCCGACCGGGGGCGACACCACCAGGCCGCCGGCGAGGAGGCCTCCGAGCAGAACGGCGAGACCGGTACGTCCGCGCGTCACTGGGCGCTCGCGGCCTCGACGGTGGGGCTGGCTCCGGCCGCCTCCGGGGAGAGCTCGGGACCCGTCGGCAGGAAGTCGAGCCATCCGGGCACGACAGCGGCGACGTCGGCTCCCGCGTACCCCAGGCGTTCGAGGGAATCGGTCGTGGCGACGGCGTAGGCGGTGCCGGAACCGTCGACGAGGAAGGCCGGAGCGCCCGGTCCGGTGCGCACGAGCGATCCAGCGCCTACATCGACGCCGATGGATCCGCCGGAATCGCCCGTGACGTCGGCAGCGGGTGCCGTGGCCAGTGTCGTCGTCGCGGCATCATCGGCGAGCTCGGAGAGGGCGCAGGGAACGCGCTCCGCGTCAACGGGCGCGAGCACGTCGGTCGGCCAGTCGCGACCGCCCGCTGGGTCGGTGGCTGTCGGCAGGTCGCCGATCTCGGCGGGGCTGACGTCAATGACCTCGCCGTCACTGTTGCCGAGGAGCTGCAGCTGGTAGGCGAGAGGAGTGAGCTTGGCGAGTTCGCCACTGGCCAGCGCGATGTACCGTTCGTCGTCGTCGCTGCCCTCGGGGTGCACGACCGTTCCGACACGCAGATCGGTGCCGTCGATGGCGTCGCCGGTCCCCTCGACCCGCAACGGCGACAGGTCCTCTCCGGGCTGGAACAGGTTGAGCCACCGGCCGTCGACCTCGATCGGTGCGGATGCCCCGAGTCCCACCGCGCGGAGCACGGCGTTCGCGTCGTCATCGTCGATCGCGTAGCGGTATTCGCCGGCGACGACGAAGAGCTCGTCGTCGACTGTCACGACGGTGCCGCTGCCGGGTGCGTTCGTGGCGATGGGCGCTGCACTGATACCTACAGTGGTCTGAGCGCGGCCGGTGACGCAGGCCGTCCAGCCGTCGGAGATGAGGGCATCCGGGGCCGGCAGATCGTCGGGGGCGCCCACGATGCCGACGGTGCCGCCGACGGTGATGTCGGCGACGGTTGCCTGGTCGGTGCTGATGACGGAGAAGTCCCCGGCGGGAACGAGCAGTCGGGCGCTGGCCGTGTTGATGACGGGGTGCAGCTCGCCGCCGACGGTCAGGTAGCGCGCGCCGGTGTCCGAGACGAGCACCAGCCTGTTGTCCTCCCAGCCCTGCGGGAGACCCGGGCGAACCAAGCCGTAGAACACCCCGCCCAGGATGACCATGGCGGTGAGTGCGACCCCGGCGACGACGGCGCGCAACGGCTTGGCCGGATCGAGCTCCTTGCCACCGGGAGCTCCACCGGTGAACGCCGAGAGCAGGCGCCGACGACTGAATCCCTGCGCCTCGATGAGGTCCTTCTTGGTCGCCATCGGGTTACGCGAGCCCGGCCGTGACGACGCCGAGCGGGAGCAGGAGTGCCAGCGCGATGACCTCGACGGTGTCGGCGAGGCGTCCGAGGCGGAGGCGCGCACGGGGGCTCAACAGCGTGAGGGCGACCAGCAGGGCCGTTCCGACCAGCAGCACGACGAGCATGCCGATGCGCAGGTCGGGCTGGGTGACGATCACGGTGAGACCGGTGGCGGCGAGCCCCAACGCGCCGAGGGCCATGAGGGTCATGACACCGGCGCGGGCGTACGTCTGGCGCGACTGGAACATCATGCCGAGGAAGGCGAGCGCGCACAGCAGGGCCCCGGTGAGCCCGTTCGCAGCAACGAGCGGCGTTGCTGCCAGGGCGGAGAGCCCGAGGGCCAGCCGCAGCGACACCAGCACCCGTGCTCCGGCAGCGGCGCGTCGCTTCACATCGTCGGCGTCGATCGGATCGGGGGCCGTGAAGATGTCGGCATCGCTCTGCGGGGAGATGACCTGGATGCGGGTGGAGCTGAGCGCCAGCCAGGGAAGGCCGTTGGCGAGCATCGCCGTGACGGCCAGCATGATCGAGTACGGCCCGACGGGGTCGAGCGAGAACAGGGCGGTCACGACGGCGGCCAGCCCGATGCTCGCGCCGAAGGCGAGGGGGACGAGATGGATCTCGGGCTTCTTGGGGGTGAACGCCAGTTCGACGCCGCCGACGACGAGGAGTCCGAGGGCTCCTGCCGCGACGGGCCAGCCCCACATCTCATCGCCGGGTACGGCGAGGAAGCCGGCGATGCCGCCGTAGCCGGCGGCGGCCAATCCGAGCGCTGCGCCGGCCTCGGTCTGGCCGAGGCGTGACAGCACGACGGATGCGGCGATGAGCACGAGCGCCCCGGCACCGGCCAGCACGACGGCCAGAGGGAAGTCGCGTCCCGTGCCGACCAGGAGGAGGGCGCAGAGGGCCAGGAACGTGACGCTCACCGCGAGTGCCGTGCGGGAGCTGTCGCGGGGAGTCCAGGAGCCGTGCTGCTCGCTGGTCGCGTCGATGACGGCCTCGACGACATCGTCGTAGACCCTGGCCTCGGCGAGCAGGCCGCCACGAACGAGCGTGAGCAGTTCGCCGTCGTGCACGCCCTGGCTTCCGATGCCGCGGGACGGATCGAGCTCGGAGCCGTCGGCGCGGTTGAGGACGTAGCCGCCGTGGGCCAGCGACGGGTCGAGCATGCCGAGGCGTCGGGCGAAGCCCGGCAGCAACTCGATCAGTGGAATCTGCGCAGGCACGCCGACGTCGAGACGTCGGTCCTCGCTGACGATCGACAACCGCAGCACCGCACCCGCAGCGATAGCGGTCTGGCTCATGTCTTCCCCATTCGTCTCGTCCGCTCGACCAGCGGATGACACGCGTTTCACTCTAGATGATCAAGGCTCAGCCCGCCGCGTGACGGCATCCGGGGTACGTCCCGCGTAAGGGGGGAATTGCCCACTGAGCAGATCTCGCTTAGGTTTGTGGGCGGTGACGCATTTGGGGGACGAAGACGCTGCCGATTTTTGGCCGCCCCCTCCAGTGATCGTCTACATCGGACGAATGAGAGGAATGGGTGATGGCTGACCAGATTTCAGCAGAAGAGGGTGCCCTCCGCAAGGGTGCCCAGGCAGTGCGCGAGACGAAGACCGGAGTCGACCAGCAGGTCAAGAAGGTTCGCGGCGAGATCGACCAGCTGCGTGGCTACTGGACCGGCGCCGCTGCCGGTTCGTTCACCACGCTGATGACGCGCTGGGACGAGCAGACCCGCAAGCTGAACGAGGTCCTCGTCACTCTGGAGGCCGCACTCGCCGGCACGGAGAAGGACCAGGCAGCCACGGAAGACTCGCACCAGCAGACCATCTCGGGCCTCGGCTCGATGATGGGCGCCTAGGCACGTCGAACACGGATCAAGGAGTAGATGAACATGCAGTCGATGTCAGTCCGTCCCGAGCAGGTCACGGCGCTCGCAGGTCAGATCCGCGGAGGTGCCCAGGGCATCCGCGCCGAGCTCGACCGCCTCGAGGCCGAGGTGGGCAAGTTGCGTTCAGCGTGGGGCGGTGACGCTCAGCTCGCGTACGACCAGGCCCAGGCCAAGTGGAACGCCTCGCTCGGCGAGCTCCAGCAGCTCCTGCAGCAGATCTCCGGCAAGACCGAGGAGATCGCCGCGCAGTACCTCCAGAGCGACAAGTCGTCGGCCGGGCGCTTCTCGCTCTAGTCGTCGCCGGTGGGTCCGGAGCATCCGGACCCACCGGCCCGTTCTTCAATCGCTGAAAGGAGCCCCATCATGGCGAGCATCATCCAGGTCATCCCCGACCTCGTGACGAGTGGTCTCAAAGACCTCCTCGAGGGGCTCTCAGCCCTGCCGGAACCGAGTGAGTTGCAGTCCGAGGGTGTCGGCATCGGCGTGGCGTCCCCGTTCCGCTCGGAACTGGCTGAGACCGCCATCGTGCTCAAGGCGGCGACGCGGTCGATCATCATGGAGCTCCAGGCGGCAGAGGACGCGATCCGCACCACCGTCGCCCAGCTGGTGCAGAACGACGAGAGCATCGCTGCGGATGCCCAGGCGTTCCTGTCCTTCCTCGACGCTGCGGTCAAGACCGAACTCCCGGCGGCACCGACGCCCACGCCGTCGGCAGGTGGCGGGAAGTCACCGCTGATCGTATGAGGCGCGGCACCCGACGCCTTCTCGCGGCACTCGCGACGACCGCGGCCCTCATCGTCGTGCCCGCCCTTCCGGCGGCGGCCGTCGACGGACCCGGCCTCTGGTACGTGGACGCCTTCCACCTCCCCGATGCCTGGGCAGCGGGGTACACGGGGGAGGGCGTCACCGTCGCCGTCATCGACTCGCAGATCCACCCGGACATCCCCGCGCTCGAGGGCGCCGGCCTCACCGTGCGTGAGCCGTCGTTCTGCGCCGACGACGACGGCGCGGCCTACCCGGCCACCACGGATTCCCTGACCGCGAAGCACGGGACCAACACGGCGTCGTACGTCGTGGGAAACGGCACAGCGGCTGACGGCGAGCTCGGCGTCTTCGGTGCGGCGCCCGGAGCCGAACTGCTCTACTACAACGCCCTGATCAGCCCGCCGACCGCCGACGGGATCCAGTTCGACGGCCGGTGCGATCCTGTCGACGATCCGACGGGGAACACCACCATCGAAGCTGTCGACGCTGCCATCGACGATGGTGCCGACATCATCTCCATCTCCCTGGCGATCGACTGGGACCAGGACTGGACGCCCACGATCCTGCGTGCGAACGAGGCCGGAGTGGTGATCCTCGTCGGCCTTCCCGACGTGATCGGCCAGCCGGACGGACTCGCCCGTGCCAACAGCGTCGTCGCGGTGCAGGCGATCGGCGCCGACGGTGCGGCGCTCGCCACGGACGGGGTCCCGAACACCTTCGAGAAGGTCACGGTGGCCAACGCCGGCGTGGATCTGCTCGTGCAGGGATCGAGCGCGGGCACTCCTGAGGCTGAGAAGAACTGGACCGACCAGTCCCTCGCCAATGGAACCTCCATCGCCACCCCGCTGACCGCCGGCTTCCTCGCCGTCGTCAAGCAGAAGTACCCGAAGGCGACGGGCAACCAGCTCATCCAGACGCTCATCCATAACACGGGCGGTGGAAACCCCGAGCTGACCAGTGACAACACCTACGGCTACGGCGTCGCGTCGCTGACCACCATGCTGCAGGTCGACCCCACGACCTACCCCGACGTGAACCCGTTGATCCTCGACGGTGCGGATGCCTACCCCGCCGCCGCCGAGTTCGACGCGGCATCGTCTGCAGAGCCGTCCGAGTCCGCATCGGAGTCCCCGACCGCACCGGCAGCGGCATCCGACGACGACGCGTCGGGTCTCTCCGTGCCCCTGGTCGTGACCATCGCCGTCGTCGGCATCCTGGTGCTCGCCGGGCTCATCGTTCTCATCGTGGTGCTCGCGCGTCGTCGCCCGAGCACGCCTTCTCCGGCCGCCGGCCACACCCAGACAGGAGCATGACCATGGGCAAGTACGAAGACCAGCTCGCAGCAATGGGATCGGGCACCGACTGGAACATCGAGAAGCTCCAGACCCTGTCGCTCGCCCTCAGCACGCTGCAGCGCACCATGGCGAGCCTCGCGGCATCCCCCGGTTGGAAGGGAACGTCGGCAGACGACGCCTCGGAGGTCTTCCAGCAGCTGAAGAAGAACTTCACCGTGGTCGAGGACGCCGTCACCCGCATCGGGACGACCGTCTCCAACGCGAACGCGGCCAGGGCCGCTGCCGCATCGTCGTCGTCGGATCTGCCATCGTCGAAGGTCGACTCCTTCTGGCGCACAGCCGTCACCGCCGGATCCACCGTCGTGCACCCGGTGCTCGGCCCGCTGGCCTCGGACACGGCCCTCGACGTGATCGAGGGATTCCTCGGCAACCAGCGCGAGGAGGCGGCGAAGAAGAAGGTCGAGAGCCTCGGAAGCACACTCGAGGAGCACCGGGCAGAACTCCAGGAGAGCCAGGCCGCCCTCCGAGGCGTCGCTCCCGTCATGATCACCGATGTCGACATCCCGAAGGACGACGGCCCCACCGGCCCGACCATGCCCGGCGGCAGCAACCCGGGTGGGCCCGGCTATCCCGGCGGTGGAAGCAACCCCGGCGGCGGCAGCCACCCCGGTGTCGGTTCCCCCACGGGGTCCCACCCCGGCGGCCAGGTCGGAACGATCATCCGCACCCCCGACTTCCCGGGACCCGACGGCCCGACGACGGAGGGTCCGGACTGGATCGACCCGACTCCGATCGACCCCGTGTACGAGACCCCGGACCTGGTGTTCGACCCGACCACCCCCTCGGTCGATGACGGCGGACCCGGATACATCCCCGGCGGACCCGGTGGGTCCGGCGGTTCGGGTGGATCCGGTGGTTCGGGCGTCGGAACCCCGGGCGGCCTGGGGGGATCGACGGGTTCCGGTGGACCCTCGCCCCTGGGCTCGGGCGTGATCGGCGGCGGCGCCGGTGCGGCCCTGCTCGCAGGCTCCAAGCTCGCGGGCGGATCGGCCGGCATCGGCGGGCTCGGCGCCTTCGGCGGTGCCGGTGGTGCAGGAGGAGTCGGCGGTCTCGGTGGCCCCGGTGGTTCGGGAGCCGCATCCGGTGTCCGATCCAGCGGCGGGCTGCTCGGCCAGGCCGGTGGGGCCGGCGGCGGCGCCAACGGTGCGAACGGTTCGACGGCGGCTCGCGCCGGTGGAGCATCCGGAGCAGCAGGCGGTCGTCCCGGAATGATGGCTGCCGGCCAGCAGGCCGGAGCCTCCGAGGAGAAGGCCAAGGGCCAGGGCCTCGGCGGATACATCGCGCCGACCCTCGACGATGACGAGGAGAGCGGTCCCCGGTCGAAGGGCGCCGGCGCCGGCGGACGCGGCTGACCTCCGGTAGGTGACGCTCTCGGCGACGCCCCGGTGAGCTCTCGACGACGCGCTCGGCCGATCGCGGTGGCCGCGAGGACACGCGTGCAGGTGGCAGGATCTAGCGTGGGAGCCTCGGGGGCTGCCCACGTGCTGAACGGCGACAGACCAGGGGGAGACTCATGAGCACTCCCGCCGTCGAACGCCGCAGGTTCGCACTGCTCAGCGACACGGGCCGCTTCGACATCGCCATCCCGCTGGACGACAGGCTCGGCGATGCCCTGCGAGCCGGTGGCCTGCCCGTCGGCGACGGGCGACACATCGTGCTCGACCGCGACGGCACCGAGATCGCACCCGAGACCCCGGCGATCGATCTCGTGGACGGCGGCCTCTACAGCGTCGTCGACCTGAGGGCGGATGCTGCGGTCTCGGCACGCGCCGAGCGCGAGTCCGCCTCCCGGCGCGTCGACCACGGTGCGCCGTGGTGGATGCTCGCCGTCATCGCCCCCCTCGCCCTCGCTGCCATCGTCGCTGTCTCCGTCGGCCCCGGCATGCGTCTGCTCACCAGCATCGTGCTGGGTCTGGCCGCCATCGTGACGGCCGTGGTCTGGGCCGCCCGCGCCCGCGCAGGCATGGCCGGCGCCGTCGCACTCCTCGCGCCCCTCGCTCTCGCCTTCAGCGCCGGCGCCCTGGCTCCGCCGCCGGGACTGGAGGACGGCGTGCGTCTCGCCGTCGCTGCCGGATTCGTGGCCGCAGCGGTGCTGAGCGCCGTGCTCACGGCCACGGCGGCATCCGCAGAACTGCGTGCCGCCGCCGGAACAGTGGCGATCATGCTCGCGGTGCTCGCAGCGATCTGGGGTCTGGCCCTGCTGCTCCATTGGGAGGAGCCGGCTGCGGCAGCGGTCTCGCTCGGTGCCGTGCCGCTGGCCCTGCGCGCCCTGCCCAGCACTCTCGTGAACCTTCCCGAGGGCTACTTCATCGACTACAAGCACTTCATCGGCAACCGGTGGACCGTGCGCGGCGCGATCCCGGAATCGCCGGGGGCCATCAGGGTCGAGACCGTGCGGGCCGTCGTCGACGGGTCGTCGGCCCGGCTCGTCGCCGGTGCCGCTCTCCTCAGCATCATCGCGGCGGTCTTCGCGCCGGTCGCGCTGCTCCGGCCGTGGGAAAGCGATCCGTTCGTCGCGACCGGCGGCATCGTGCTCATCGTGTGCGTCGAGATCTCCCTGCTGCTCACGCCGAGGCACACCACGGGTCTCCTGCTGCGCTGGATGCCGAGGGCAGCGGCTGCGGTCGTGCTCGTCGTCGCCGCCCAGTTGGCTCTCACCACTCTCGATCCGCTCGCGCTCAGCATCATCGCCGCCGGACTGTTCCTCGCGGCCGTGATCGCCGCCGCGATCGTCGTCCCGGCATCGCGCGGCGCTTCCTCCCTCGCCTGGTCGCGCACCGGCGACGTGATCGAGTGGATCGCCGTCGCCTTCGCGCTGCCCGCCGCACTGCTCTACGCGGACGTGCTGAGCCTGCTCCGTGGGATGATGGCAGGATGAGCGACCGCGGAGGATTCCCCGGGCGCGCGGGGGTTCCGGCATTGCCTCCCTCCGGCGTGCCCGCACTGCCCCCTGGCCTGCTCGCGCCCCAGCCGGGCCTCGAGGGTTCGACTCCGGATGCTGCTGCCCAGCCGGCTGCCGGCAGCGAGGTCGAGGCACGTGCCGCCGCTGCGTCACCGTCGACCGCAGCTCTTCCCGGTGCATCCGGTGTCGGGTCGACCGCCGTGCCCACCCCGGCCGGACCGCGCCGTATCGCAGGCTCGCTGGGCACGGCCTTCGTCGGCCGCCCGGCCACGGTCGGTCGCCGGATCGCCGCGTTCAGCATCGACGTCGCCGTCGTCGCCGCGATAGCGGTCGTGGTCTGGCTGCTGACCGGCACGATCGTGCTCGGCGCCGTCGTCGCCATCGAACTGGCCATCGGCCTCTGGATCATCGAATCCCGCACCGGCGTCACCCCGGGCAACGCCGCCCTGCGGCTGCGCACAGCCCGCGAGGACGGGCCGTTCTCGCCCGGCGTCGGACGCGGCTTCGTACGCTGGTTCATCACCGGTGCCGGCTTCCTCGCCGCTGGTGTCGGCGCCTGGGTGGTCGTCGCCTCGAGCGCCTGGGATGCAACAGGGCGTGGCCGCTCCTGGGCCGACCGCGCGGCGCGCACACTCGTCGTCGCCGTTCCCGCCCGCAGCCGAAGCGCGGCGCCGGCAGGTTCCCGCGGCATCGTGCTGGCCGCCCCACTCCTCGTCACGTCGACCCGCCGCGCTCCAGCCATGCTTGTGTCCGACGACGAGAACTCGGCCAGCGCCTCCTTCACGGGTTCCCCATCGTCGTCCGTGCCCATCGCCGTCGAGTCCGCCTCGGTACGGGGAGCATCCTCGGGCCGAGGGAGGGCAGAGGAGCGGATGCCCGAGCTCGACGCATCGGCCGCTGGCGGCGAACCCCGGGGCGCGAGCGGGCGCACCGATGCGAAGACCGCCGACCCCGGGGCGGCATCCGTCGTCGCGGCGCCGGCCGCCTCCGCCGCCTCCGCCGCACCGACCGGCCGCCGCGCTGCCGCGGTGCCCGTCGACCAGACCCCGGGCGACACTCCGGCTTCCGAGACCGGTGCGCTGCTGCTCATCTTCGACACCGGCCAGCGCGAGCAGCTGCCGATCCCGGTGGCGGTGAACCTCGGACGCAACCCGTCGGCCACCGACCAGGGCGACAGGCTCATCTCGGTGCGCGACCCCGAGTCGACGGTCTCGAAGACCCATCTGCGGCTCGAGCACTCCCGGGGTCGCACCTGGGTCACAGACAACAACTCCACGAACGGAACCGAGATCAGAAGCGACGACGCCGCCTCAGCGCCCCTCCTGCCGGGAAACAGGGTGCTCCTCGACGAGGGCGACCGCGTGCGCATGGGCAACCGCACCTTCACCGTGAGCATCCTCATGGCTCCCGAGAGCGCGGACAACGCCTGATGGGCGGTCCACGCCTGGCGCCACCGCGCGTCCCGTCCGGCACCATCACGGTGCAGCCGCCCCCCGAGATCGCCCCGAGCGACGGCGGCGGCGGACTCCTCAGTTCCATGCTCCCGATGCTCGGATCGATCGGCGCCATCGTCATGGTGAGCGTCTCGAACACCGGGCCGACGGGCTTCATCACCGGTGGCATGTTCCTGCTCTCCTCCCTGGGCTTCGTCGCGGTCAACGGATGGCGCCAGCGATCCCAGCGCACCTCCGCGACCCTCGCCGCCCGTCGCGAGTACCTCGCCTACCTCACCGAGCTGCGACGCACGGTGCGGGTGGCATCGAAGCAGCAGCGACGAGCCGGCAACTGGCAGCATCCGGCACCATCGACGCTGCCCTTCATCGCCGAGGAGCGCACCCGCGTCTGGGAGCGCTCGGCCGGCGACGCCGACTTCCTCGCCGTGCGCGTCGGAACCAGCGACCAGCCGCTGTGCGTCACGCTGGAGGCGCCCGAGCTTCCCCCGCTCGCGCAGCTCGACCCCGTCGCGGCATCCGCGGCCCATCGCTTCATGCTCACCCACGAGGTGCAGAAGGACCTGCCGCTCGGCGTGACCCTGCGCGACTTCGCCCGCATCGAGATCACCGGGGACGAGAACGAGTCACGGGGACTCGCCCGCGCCATGCTCCTGCACGCGGCGACGATGCACGATCCGGACAACCTGCAGATCGTCATCGCCGCCGAGGATGCGGCCCTCGGTCAGTGGGAGTGGGCGAAGTGGCTGCCGCACACCCATTCGCGCCAGGCGACCGACTCCCTCGGCGCTGCCCGCATGATCGGGTCGAACGTCACCGAGCTCGCCGCCCTCATGCCCGCCGACGTGCGCGAGCGTCCTCGGTTCGCGCGCGACGGCTCGACGCCGCTCACCCCGCAC
The DNA here is from genome assembly GCF_001425325.1 of Leifsonia sp. Root1293. Taxonomy (NCBI): domain Bacteria; kingdom Bacillati; phylum Actinomycetota; class Actinomycetes; order Micrococcales; family Microbacteriaceae; genus Leifsonia; species Leifsonia sp. Root1293. Next base: position 717,373 of record NZ_LMEH01000002.1, read on the forward strand.
GTGGTCATCGTCACCGATGGTGCGCGCATCCCGCTCAGCGACGTGCTGCTGGCCGGCGACGGCACCTCGGGTGTCACGGTCATCGACCTGCCGGCGCGCTGGGGAGACCTCGACAACCAGAACGCGCTGCGCATCGCCTTCGACGCGGAACGACCCGGCCGGGCGGAGCTGCTCACCCTGCAGATCCCGGCACGCTCCTTCCGCCCCGACACCATCAGCATCGTGGAGGCCGAGGCCACGGCGCGCCGGCTCCTTCCCCTGTTCTCGATGACGAGCACCGCCGTCGCCACGCGCTCGACGGCCAAGCAGGCCGACCTGGTCGACCTGCTCGGGCTGCCCGACGTTCGCGACATCGACTTCGACGTGTCGTGGCAGCCGCGACTCGAGCGCGACCGCCTGCGGGTGCCGATCGGCCAGGACACCACCGGCGCGCCGATCGTGCTCGACATCAAGGAATCCGCCCAGCAGGGCATGGGTCCGCACGGCGTGATGATCGGCGCGACCGGATCGGGCAAGTCCGAGGTGCTGCGCACGCTCGTGCTCGCCCTCGCGCTCACGCACTCTCCCGAGCAGCTGAACTTCGTTCTCGTCGACTTCAAGGGTGGGGCCACGTTCGCCGGCATGGCGGGCATGCCGCACGTCTCGGCCATCATCACGAACCTCGGCGACGAGATCTCGCTCGTCGACCGCTTCCAGGACGCGCTGCAGGGCGAGATCGTGCGCCGCCAGGAACTGCTGCGCTCCTCGGGCAACTTCGCCAACGTCTCGGACTACGAGAAGGCCCGCCGTGGTGGTCGGAGCGACCTTCCACCCCTGCCGTCGTTGCTCATCGTCGCCGACGAGTTCTCCGAGCTGCTCTCGGCCAAGCCCGAGTTCGTCGAGAGCTTCGTGAACATCGGTCGCGTCGGCCGCTCCCTCCAGGTGCACCTCCTCCTGGCCTCGCAGCGCCTCGAGGAGGGCAAGCTCCGCGGGCTCGACACCTATCTCTCGTACCGCATCGGCCTCCGCACCTTCTCGGCGGCCGAGTCGCGCACGATCCTCGGGGTTCCGGATGCCTACACCCTGCCGCAGCAGCCCGGCGTCGGCTTCCTGAAGAGCGACACCGAGACGATGACCCAGTTCCGGGCGGCCTATGTGTCGGCGCCGCCGCCGCGTCGTCGCCGGTCCGTCGACACCGGGCGCGCAGACTCGGCAGCGGCATCCGTCGAGCTGTTCACGGCCGCCGCCGTGCACACGGAAGCCCCCGTCGATCCCGAACCCGATGCTCCCGTGGCCATCGAGCCCGAGGAGTCGCGCAGCACCTTCGAGATCGCCGTGGCACGGATGTCGGGCCGCGGCCCCGTCGCCCACCGCGTCTGGCTGCCGCCGCTCGAGGTGCCGGCGACGCTCGACCAGCTCTTCGGCGATCTCGCCGTCGACCCGACGCTCGGGCTCGTCTCGGCGCGGTGGCGTGGCGCTGGGGCCCTCACGGTGCCTCTCGGCATCGTCGACGTCCCGTTGGAGCAGCGCCGCGAGAACCTCGTGGTCTCCCTCGGCGGTGCCGCAGGCCACATGGTCGTGGTCGGTGCGCCGCTGAGCGGCAAGAGCACGCTCGCACGCACCACGATGATCGCCCTGGCACTGACGAACACCCCGCTCGAGGTGCAGTTCTTCGTGCTCGACTTCGGCGGCGGCGCGTTCTCGGGCCTGCAGGGCTTCCCGCACCTGAGCGGCCTCGCCACCAGGTCGGAGCCCGACGTCGTGCGGCGGACCGTGGCCGAGGTCACCGGCATCCTGAACGCCCGAGAGGTGTTCTTCAGGCAGAACGGGATCGACTCGATCGACACGTATCGGCAGCGACGTGCGGCCGGTCAGGTCGACGACGGCTACGGCGACGTGTTCCTCGTCATCGACGGCTGGGGAACCCTCCGCTCCGAGTTCGAGTCGCTCGAGGCGAGCATCCAGACCATCGCCGCCCGCGGACTCACCTACGGCGTGCACATCGTGATCACGGCGGCGCGCTGGCTCGAGCTCCGCGCGAACATCAAGGACCTCATCGGCACGCGCATCGAGCTCCGCCTCGGCGATCCGAGCGACTCCGAGACCGACCGCAAGGCCGCCGCCAACGTCACGGCCATTCCCGGTCGCGGTCTGAGCCCCGCTGCCCTCCAGATGCTCACGGCGCTGCCGCGCATCGACGGGGTGGCGGCATCCGCGAGCCTCGCAGACGGCATCGACCACCTCACCGAGCACGTGCGTGCGGCCTGGACCGGCCCGGCCGGACCGAAGCTGCGCCTGCTGCCCGACAGCATCAGTCTCGACGAGCTGCGCGAACTCGTGCCTGCTGCGTCGCGCGAGATCGCCCTGGGCATCGACGAGGCCGACCTGGCTCCGTTCATGATCGATCCGTCGGAGGAGCCGCACCTGTTCCTCTACGGCGACGCCGGCTCCGGCAAGTCGTCGATGCTGCGCTCCTACGCCAACGAGATCATGCGGCACTACGGGCCGACCGAGGCGAAGATCTTCGTCGTCGACTACAGGCGCGCCCTGCTGGGCGACATCCCCGACGAGTACCTCGGCGCCTACCTGAGCTCCCACGAGATGGCGACGGGTGGGCTCGGCGAGCTGGCTGCGTTCTTCCAGAGCCGCATCCCGGGCCCGGATGTCACTCCCGAACAGCTGCGGAACAGGTCGTGGTGGACAGGCGCGGAGGGCTTCATCCTCGTCGACGACTACGACCTGGTCGCCACCTCGCAGGGCAACCCGCTGGCCGTGCTCGCGCCGCTGCTCGCGCAGGCCGGCGACCTCGGCCTGCACGTGATCCTCACGCGTCGTGCCGGTGGCGCGAGCAGGGCGGCGTACGACCCGATCATCCAGCGCCTGACCGACCTCGGCACCACGGGCATCCTGCTGAGCGGAAGCCCTGAGGAGGGCCAGCTCATCGGCAAGGTCAAGGCGGTTCCCGCGGTTCCGGGGCGCGCGCAGATCGTCAGCCGCAGTCGCGGCGTCGTGGCGGCGCAGCTCGCCTGGGTTCCTCCGCGCTACAGCTGACGCCTCGGCGTATCGGGATCATCCGGGAGCAACGGAAGCGCGACGCGCTGACGCTGACGGTGACTCAGAACGACCAGACGCGCGCGTGAGCCTCGTCCATGGCGCGGAATCGCTTCGTGCCGGAGTGGGCGACGGCCGCAACGTCGCGGGCCGCCTTCTCCATGATGCGGATCGAGCGATCCCAGTCGCGGTGGGCCCTGTCGTAGGCGTCGGAGGCATCACCGGACCACTCGGTGCGGAGCACGGCCGCCCGGCGCTCGAGGTGGTCGAGCAAGCGCTGCATCTCGTCGATGGCCGCCTCGATGCGGGCGACGGATGCCTCGATGACGGTGTCTTCCACTCGGATCTCGCGGCTCATGATCGTTCCTTCGGTGTCGTTTGCGTGGTCGCGCTGCGCGCTTCGTGCTACTTCTTCTCGGTGCAGTCGAGGTCGCCCGTCATGGTCGCGGCACCGTCGACCGCGGCGGTGGGGAGGCCCGAGTCGTCCAGCGGGCCGATGCCTCCGACGACGCCGTCGAAGGAGACCCCGTCCTCGGTGGCCGTGAACGGCTTGCCCGAGGTGAACCAGAGGTCGTCGGAGACCTGCACTGTCACGATCACGCTCTCGTACGAGGCGCCATCGGCGTTGGCGACGAAGGGGAGCGGGTCGTCGCCGTTCCGTTCGGCCGTGGTCGAGTAGAAGACGCGCTCTCCCAGCGTCTGGCAGGCGAGCCCGGGGATCTCGACATCGACCGTCTTCTCGTCGCCGTCGTTCGTGTAGGCGACCGTCACCGACTGGGGTTGCGACCCCGCGCCGGAGCATCCGGTGAGCGCGAGGAGGAGGATGCCGGCGGCTCCTGCGGCTCCTGCCACGCGCATCCGATCAGCGCGCACCGGCCGAGCCTCCCGTCGAGCCGTCGGGGCGTCCGGTGCCCGGCGGGCGTCCGGCACGGATGTCGGCGCGGAAGGCCTCCTGCTCGGCGGGACTCATCGCGGCGAGGTACTCCTGCAGCGACTGGCCGGCCTTCTCCAGCAGCGGCTGGAACTGCGGCAGGTCCATCATGTCGCGTGCGCTGCGGCGGCCGTCGAGCACGTCCTGGGCGAACCGCTGGATGGCCGGATCGACGGGAGCGAAGCGCAGGCGCTCCATCGAGTCGCGCAGCATCCGTCCGGTCGGGCTTCCCGGGTCGATCGTGGGGAGCATCCGTGGTCCGTCGGAGGGGTCAGAGCCGTTGGGCGCCGTCGTGGGGTCGAGAGGAGGTTCGTTCATCACACCGTGGGGTTGTCGTAGGGAAGGGGCTTGGGCAGCTCGATGCCACCGGCCAGGAACTGGGCGAAGACGGCCACGCCGGCGCCGAGGGCGTCGAAGAACAGCAGGGCGCTCTGCACGACGTCGTAGGCCTCGTGGGCGAGCCACGCCATGTAGGCGAGGGTTCCGGTTCCTGCGAGGTATCCGATGACGGTGCCGACGACGGTCTCGACCAGCACGGTGCCGGCGATGTAGAAGAAGGCGGCGGCGATCGCCGCGTCGAGGATCTGGGCGAACAGGTCGGCCACGAGAGCCGCAGTGTCGTGCATGCCGCGGGCGACGATCTCGAACTCGGGTGCCAGCGTGCCGACCTCGTCACCGGCTTCGCGCACCAGGCGGGCCATCTCGGTGAAGAAGGCGTTCGCCGCGTCTGCGCCCTGACCGGTCCAGGTGTTCGCTCCGACCGACATGGCGTAGCCGATGTTGTCCGCCTGGGAGACGTGATAGCCCTTCAGGCTCTCCAGGGCATGGGTGACGCGGAACAGCGAGTTCCAGTCCCCGGAGAACTTCTTCGAGATCTCGTCCAGGTAGTTCCAGTCGAAGATCCAGTCCAGGATCTGGGCGACCACGGTCGACGGGCTCAGCCAGTCCGTCGTCAGGATGACGCTGACCAGGTCGGTGGGCGGCTCGCCGGCAGGCGTGACCAGCGCGTCACCGGGCGCCGACGGCTTCACGTAGACCGCTCTGCTCGTCGGAACCGACATCGGCGTGCCTCGTTCGACGGGCTCGGGGTAGGCGGCATCGAGGTCGCGCTCGATGGCGTCGTCGAGCTCGATCGACCGGGTGGCCGTTGCGTCGAGTTCATCGGCCGAGAGATCCAGAGAATTCGCGAGGTCGGTGAGGTAGGGCTGGATGGCGTCCTTGGTCTGGTTCGCCGCATCGAGGGCCTTCGCGAACAGGAAGGCGGTGTCGACGATCGTGAGGCTGAGGTTCGTCGTGACGTAGCTCGTCGCGGGCGGAACGGCATCGGACAGGGTGCGCAGGGTCTTGGCGTGGGTGTTCAGCGCAGACGGGTCGATCGCGAAGGCCACAGGCGTCCTCTCGGTTCCGGTCGGAGGACGCGCGGATGATCGCTTCCCCCGACAATCAACCTACCTGTCCGCTTCGCGTTCCGCGCCGTCCGCCGCCCGCCAGCCCACGATCGCGATGAACACCCCGGTCACCGAGGTGAGCAGGGCGAGCACGGCCGTGACGCCGATCGCGAACCAGGCCGGTGCGGCGCCGCCGGTGCGGTTGGCGCCACCGCTGCCGACGACGGTCGAGAGGTCTCCGCCGGCGCGGGCGGCGATCACGACAGCGGCCACGGCGCACAGCACGCCCACGATCACGAACACGCCACCGACGACCATCGAGCGCGTCTTCGACGGCGCCCTCCGCTCGCCCGTCACAGGGCCGGATCCTCTGCCACGCGGATGACGACCTTGCCGCGCACATGCCCACCCTCGACGGCGCGCTGGGCGTCGGCGCCGTCTTCGAGGCCGAACTCGCGGTCGACGTGCACGCTCACGGCGCCCGACTCCAGGAGCTCGGCGATCTCGGCCAGCATCCGTCCGTCGGCAGGCACGTTGTAGCCGGTGGCGCGGATGCCGCGAGCTGCGGCATCCGTCTGCATCGTCGGCCAGCTTCCCGTCGGTGCGTTGACCAGTCGCCCGCCTTCGCGCAGGACCTCGAGCGAGCGGGTGCCGGTGTCGTCGTGCACGTTGCCGATGAGGTCGATCACGACGTCGATGTCGCTCACGACGTCCTCGAAACGTTGCGCGGCGTAGTCGATGGTCTCGTGGGCGCCGAGCTCGCGCAGGAAGGCTGCGTTGCCGGCCGACGCCGTGGCGATCACGTGGGCCCCGGCGATGGCCGCGAACTGCACGGCGAAGTGGCCGACGCCCCCGGCACCGGCGTGCACCAGCACCCTGTCGCCGGCGCCGATCCCGGCCAGCCGCACCATGCCCCACGCGGTCTGCGCGGCGACGGGGACCGCAGCGGCCTCGACGTGGCTGAGGTTCGCCGGCTTCCCGGCGAGGGCGGTGGAGGCGACGGTCACGAACTCGGCGAAACTGCCGCCGACGCGCGGTACCCGTCCCATGCCGAAGACGGGAGTGCCGACGGGGAACGGATGCTGCGCATAGGGCACCGCGGCGACGACGCCCGAGAAGTCCGAGCCGCCGATGAACGGGAAGGAGCTGATGGCTGCGGATGAGCCGCGCCCCGACCGCGTCTTCACGTCGATCGGGTTCACGCTCGCCGCGATGACCCGCACGAGCACTTCGTCGGCGATGCGCAGCGGCACGGCGACATCGGCGAGGTGCAGCTCATCGGCGCCGCCGAGGCGGTCCACGACGAGGGCGCGCATGGTCTCGGGAAGGGGTTCCGGCATGCATTCATTCTGCCTCCTCGGTCGCGCCGGCACATGTCCTCCCGACCGGAACAAGTCCTCCCGACTGGCGTGCCAGGGAGGAGCACTGCAGATCGGGAGGCCTCCCAACCGGTTCGGAGGCCTCCCGACCGGCACAAGTCCTCCCGACCGGCGCATGTCCTCCCCACCGGCACATGTCCTCCCGATCGGTTCGAGGCCGCCGGGAGAGTGGGCGCTCGGGAGGAGTTCTTCAGATGGGGAGGCCTCCCAACCGGTTCGGAGGCCTCCCGATCGGCAGGGTTCCTCCCCGGAGCCAGGGCGAAGGGGGCGACGCCTAGGGCCGCAGCCACGCCCCGAAGGCCGCCCGCAGCGCCGCGAGCTGCGCCGCCTGGCCGTCGTCGCGCGCGGGCAGTCGGGTGAGCGGTGCGCCCAGAGATCCCGCCCACCGCTCGGCGACGGAGAACGGATGCACGGGGTCGCGCGGCGCTCCGATGACGGCGGTCGGCATCCGTGCCCCGAGCGATGCCAGCTCGGCCGCGTTCTGGAAGGCGCGATTGCGCGGCACCTCGACGAGCCGCACCGCTCGCTCGACGGCGAGCGGGTAGCGGAACTGCGCGAGCAGCCCGGCGCCACCGAGCGGCGACGCATCGACGGCCCTGCGGTAGGCCGGAGTCTCGCGGAACCGCACCTGGCCCTCGACCGGACCCACGTCGTGCAGCAGTTGTCCGATCACCGGGAAGGCGCGCAGGTTCTCGGGCATCGACCTGTCGGTGAACGACGGACGCACGAACAGCGCCCGATCGATGCGGATGCGGCCGGCCAGCGCCATGCGCAGCGCGAGGGCTGCCCCCATCGACACGCCGAGGACGGTGACGGGGTCCTCGTGGTCGCCGCCGAGCGAGGCCTCGATCTCCCGGGCCATTCCATCGAGGGTGAAGTCCGACGGGGAGCCGATCAGCGGCGAGCCACCGTGAGCGCGGGCATCGGGGGCGATGACGCGCTCGACCGGAGCGAGTGTCGCGAGCACGGGTCCGAAGACGTCGAGCATGTACTGCCGGTCGGAACCGAGACCGTGCAGCAGCAGCACTGTCATCGTGTGCGGCGGTGCAGCTCGTCGATCAGGCCGTTGGCGAGGCTCACCAGGATGGCGATCTGGTCTTCATCGCGCTCGACCCAGCGGCAGAGCGGTTCCGTCGACACCGGCACGAAGTCCTCGTGCTGTTCCCACACCACGAGCGTGCGGTCGGCGCCGAGCACGTACTGCTGCCACCAGACCTGACGAAGGTAGGAGCGGGGGATGTTGCGCCACGGCTTCGAGGTGGTCTTGATCTCGCACAGCTCGAGGCTCCCGGATGAGCGCACGACGTAGCCGTCTGGAGTGGCGAGGTGGCGCGACTCGTGCTCGGCGTGGAAGAGCGCGCTGCTCGAGAGGATCCCGTGCTGACGCAGCACCCACTCGGCGATCACAGGTTCGCGGGCCCGGCCGTGGTCGGTGAAGGGGTTGCCGCCGAAGCTCGTGCCGTGCAGCTTCTCGTAGGCCGCCGCCTGGATGGAGCGTGGAGTGGCGAGCTTGGCCACATCCGTCGCCGTGATGCCCCGGGAGCGCGCGCGCAGCCACGCCACGCGGTCGCTCGAATCGGCGACGATGCGTCGCATCGCGGGGTGCACGGATGCGGGTGCCGGAGCCGCCGCGACCGTGGGCTGCGCCTCGGCGAAGAGGTCGAGCAGCGTATCGGTCACCGCTCCATTGTGCCTCGCGCCTCGGACGCCGGGCGACACGACGCTCCGCCGCGCTCGCTGATCGAGTGCGGCGGAACCCTCGACCCACCCGCTGATCGAGTAGCGCCGGAGCGCAGCGCCCCACCCGCCGATCGAGTAGCGCCGGAGCGGAGCGACGACGCGTATCGAGATCGCGTCGCGATGGGTGATTTCGATACGTGTCCGACTGCGTCGGGCACTACTCAATCGGCGGCGGCACTGCGTCGGGCACTACTCAATCGGCGGCGGCACTGCGTCGGGCACTACTCAATCAACGGTGACAGGGGCGACCCGCCCGCAGCCCTACCTCGTCGCCAGCGCGTCGACGCCCTCCGGCGACAGCACGTGGTGGATGGCCAGCATGCTGGCGCCGAGCACGGCGGCGTTCTCGGCCGCCGACGACTGCACGATGGCGAGGTGCTCCGTGGCGAGGGGCATCGAGCGGGTGTAGACGATCTCGCGCACTCCGGCGATGAGGTGTTCGCCGGCGCGGGCCATCGATCCGCCGATGGCGATCACCGAGGGGTTGATGAGGCTCACGGCCGTTGTCAGCACCTCGCCGATGTCGCGGCCGGCCTGGCGCACGGCCTGGATCGCCTCGATGTTGCCGCGCTTGACCAGGTCGACGACGTCGGCGCCCGTCGCCACGTCGATGCCGGCCTTGCGCAGGTCGCGGGCGATGGCCGGGCCGGAGGCCAGGGCCTCGAGGCAGCCGCGGTTTCCGCAGTGGCACGGGATGCCGACCCCGCGGGCGACCTGCACGTGGCCGATGTCTCCGGCGATGCCCTGGGCTCCGCGCTGCAGTCGGCCGCTCGAGATCACGCCCGAGCCGATGCCGGTGGCGACCTTTACGAACATGAGGTGTTCGGCGTTGGGCCACGCGAAGGCCCGCTCTCCCAGGGCCATGATGTTCACGTCGTTGTCGACCAGCACGGGTACCTGCAGGTGCTGCTGCACCCAGCCGGGAACGTCGAACCGGTCCCAGCCCGGCATGATCGGCGGGTTCACCGGGCGACCGGTCGAGTGCTCGACGGGCCCCGGCACGCCGATGCCGATGGCCACGAGCTCGTCGTGAGTCCGGTCGATGCGGGCGAGCAGGGTGGTGGCGGCCTCGACCATCCAGCCGAGCACGGCTTCCGGGCCACTGGTGATGTCGATGGCCTCGCGCAGCTCGCCGAGCACCGTTCCCGAGAGGTCGGTCACGGCGATCGTGGCGTGGGATGCGCCGAGGTCGGCGGCGAGGACGACGCGGGCCGCCGGGTTCAGAGCGAACCGGGACGGCGGTCGTCCCCCCGTGGAGAGGGCGTCGCCGACGGGCGAGACGAGACCGAGGGCCATGAGGGAGTCGACGCGGGTGGCGATGGTCGAGCGGGCGAGCCCGGTGACCGTCGCT